>JAUQWL010000237.1 GCA_030835185.1 Solirubrobacterales bacterium
TGTCGGGGCCGGCTCTGCCGGGCTCAGCGCGGCTCTGCCGGGAAGCCCTGACGGTCCAGCCGGCGTGGGATCGGCCTGATCCTGGAACCGCGGCCGGCAATCGAGACGGTGCTCTCCCACGACGCCGAAAGGGCTTCAGCATTCGCTTTGTCGTTTCTGAGTCCCCACTTCACCGGTTCGACCAGGTGGTCGTCGAGCCGGACCCAGGTGGGCAGGTAGTCAACCCGGGCGACCACGGGTTCGTCCCCGGCGGTGCGGACCCGGAAAAGCGCGATCAGGCCGCTCTGGGTTTCGGCGGGCAGGCCGGCGAGTGCACTCTGATTCGAAAGCAGGTTGCCCGCGCTGAAGACGACAAACTTGCCGTTCATCCGGCGGATCGGCTGCACGACGTGGGGTCCCTGGCCGCTTACTGCCGCCACCTCGGGGATCGCGGTGACGGCTCTGGCCAGTGCCATCTGGGAATCGTTGGGCGTGGTCGAGTTCTCGTCGCCCCACTGGATGATCACAAGGACCAGATCGGCACCGGCTTCGACAGCGCGCTTTGCGTCAGCCGCTACACGCTTCGCCTTCCCGGAGGCGGGTTCATCGGCTGGGAGGAGATTGAGCGACCACGGACCCTCGGGAGGCCCGCCGTTCGTGAAATCGGTGTAGGCGAGCAGCCCCACGGTGAGCGGTCCGGCCTCGACCAGCAGCGGCCTGGCAGCGTTTTTCGCGGAGCTGGCCGAGCCGGTCTGCCGGATCGCGCTCTCTTCGAGTAGCGAGATCGTCTGGTCCACGCCTTCCTGGCCCCGGTCGAGGGTGTGGTTCGAGGCGGTGTCGCAGGTGCGCCAGCCGGCAGCCTTCAGGCCTTTGGCCAGGTCTGCCGGTGTGGCGAAGGACGGATAGCCACTCGGTTCGCCGGTGGTCAGCGGCGTTTCGAGGTGGCAGACGGGCAGATCGACGCCTTCGGTCCACGGCCTGATCGCCTCGAACATCGGCGCGAAGTCGTAGGTGCTCCCGCCGCCGTTGTCGAGAGCGTTGTACCAGACGGGCGAATGGATGAGGATGTCCCCGCTGGTCGCGATCGTCACCGGCGCGGACTCTCCGGTCGGGGTTGCGTCCCGGCTGTCCGCGGAAACGGTGTCGCCCCGGGACTCGCCTACCGCGACAGTCGGCCCTCGACCGGAGTGTCGGCCGAAGGCGAAGAAGCTGCCGAGGATTATCGCTGCCACCAACAGCACTGCGAGTCCGCCGATCAGCCGGCGTCGTCGGCGCCGGCGCTCGTAGCGCTGAACCCGCCGGCGAAGTTGTTGTGTCGAGAGCCGTTCCACCCTGCTTCCGTTTCAGGCGCGAACAATGATCGCATCCCGATCTGGGTCAGGCGGGCCGGTTCAGCGCAAAGGACCGATAATGCCCGGGTGAACAGAAGCAGCAGCAGGCCGGGAACCGCCGCGACGGGACCACGATGAAAGTCATGGGAATCGTCAACGTGACCCCTGACTCCTTCTCCGACGGAGGCCTCTACTTCGATGCCGACCGGGCAATCGAGCACGGCCGTGCGCTTGCCGCAGCCGGGGCCGACCTGCTCGACATCGGTGGAGAATCGACCCGGCCCGGAGCCGAGCCGGTCGACGCCGGTGAAGAGCTGAATCGGGTGATTCCGGTGATCGAAGGACTGGCCGGAGTTGCTCCGATCTCGATCGACACCGGTAAAGCTGAAGTGGCTGCGGCGGCGATCTGCGCCGGAGCTTCGATGGTCAACGACGTGACCGCTCTGAACGGTGATCCGGAGATGGCCTCGGTCTGCGCGGAAAACGGGGTCGAGGTGGTCCTGATGCACATGCTGGGCGAGCCGCGAACGATGCAGGACGATCCCCGGTACGACGACGTGGTCGCCGAGGTCGGCGACTTCCTGCTGGCCCGGGTGGAGGCCGCTGCGTCTGCAGGGATCTCCCGCGAGCGGATCTGGATCGACCCGGGGATCGGCTTCGGCAAGACGGTCGAGCACAACCTCGAACTCCTTCGTGGCACGGGCCGGTTCGTCGCCACCGGCCTGCCGGTGCTCGTCGGCCCTTCGCGAAAGGCCTTCATCGGCCGGGTCGACGGCTCGGTCGAGGCCGACCGGGTCGGTGGCACGATCGCCGCCTGCCTGGCGGTCGCCGACCGCGGTGCGGCGATGGTCCGGGTTCACGACGTGGCTCCGGTCGTTCAGGCGATCAGGGTCCGGGACCGGATTGCCCGGGCCTGACCGGTCCCCGCCCGCCGCGGCCCGGAGGGCTCTCTCCGTCCTGCCGGGACGCGAGCCCGTCGGCCGGCGATGTACGGGAGGGCTTGGCGGTAGGTTTTCCCGGATGAGCGAAATACCGGAAACCGGCAGCGTACGGATCCGCCTCTCGGGCGTCTCCGTCCATACCAACCACGGCGTGGGTGAAGCCGAGCGGGAGGTCGGCCAGCGCATGATCTTCGATCTCGAGCTCCGGCTGACCGACTGTGCGGCCACTGCAACCGACGAACTCGAAGGTACGGTCGATTACGGCGCCGTCACGGGCCTTCTCACCACCGCGGCCACTTCGACCGGCTATTTCACGCTGGAAAGGCTGGTCACGGTGGTTGCGGAGCGGCTGCTCGAAGCCTTTCCGTCGATCGACAGCGCCACCGTGCGGGCCACCAAACCCGAACCTCCGATCCCGGTGGTGATGGACGGCGCCTCGGTCGAACTGACCCTGTGCCGGAGCGGGTCCTGAGTTCCGGGGGGAGGCCCGCCGGCGGGCCGTCCGGTCCATCGGTCGCCGGACCGGGAGTGCGCAGCGACTTGCCGGCCGGCGCCGTCAGGCCGCGGGAGCGCCCGGCCTGGCTGGGACTCGGTTCCAACGTCGGCCGGCCTCTGGCGAACCTGCGTGAGGCGATCGACCGCCTCGGGGCCAGGGGCCTGGCTGTCGAGGCTGAATCGTCCGCCTGGCGGACCCAGCCGGTCGGTGAGATCCCCGACCAGCCCGACTTCTTCAACGCTGCCGTCAGGGTACGCACGGATCTGGGTCCCGAGGAGCTGCTCGACCTCCTCAAGCAGGTGGAGCGTGAGCAGGGACGCGAGTCGGGTCGTCCGCGCCACTGGCCCCGGCTGATCGACATCGACCTGCTGTTGCTCGGACGGCTCGAGTACAGCTCCGACCGGCTCACACTCCCACACCGTGAGGTTACGGCCCGACGCTTCGTACTCGTCCCGCTGCTCGAGATCGATCCCGGGCTGACCCTTCCAGACGGCCGGGTGCTCCGGGAAAGCCTCGACGCCCTGGCCGATGACCCGGATCAGGCGGTCAGCCCGGCCGGTCCTCTCTGAGTGGCTCAAGCCACTCCTGAGGCAGGCCGGGCGGCAGATGGCCGTCGTAGCCGGGGATCAGGCGCATCGCCAGGTCCCCGGCCGGCCTGGGCGCAATGGCCGGGCGCAGATCCTCGACGGTCATCGCAAGCCTGACCGAGGCGGCAATCTGGAAGTCGGCCGCATTCGGCTCTTCGTTGCCGATCACGCCGTCGGAGATGTAGTCGTCGATCCGGTCGAGATGTGAGGCCAGGGTGGCCACTGCCGCCTTGACGTTCTCGTCGCTGGCCTTGTTGAAATGGACCGATGCGGCAACGACCGGGGCAGCGGTGCGGACTGCCAGACCGGTGGGTATCGGCAGCTTCGCGTTCTCGGCGTAGCTGTACATCGCGTCGCGGTTCCGCTTCAGCAGCCACCAGAGGATCTGGCGGACCGGGTGCTGGAGTTCTCTCTCGCCGAATTGCTCGGCTTCCAGCACCCGCTCCCGTTCCGGGAGACCGGTCGGGAGCAGGGCCGGTTCCGGGACCAGGCCGTCGAGGGCACGGGCGATTTCGACCGACCCCTGGAGTTTCTGCCCGGCGAACCGGAGGGCGGGAACGGTCGTCCCCGAAAAGCCGATCGCCCGGAGTACGGCCTTCGAGATGACCGGCATAAGGTCGACGCGCTCGTATTCGATGCCCTTGTAATCGAGCATGAGAGCGGTGGCGATGCCGGGATGAGAGCCCGGAAGTGTGTAAAGCGTGGCCTTGCTCATGGGGCTGAGTGTACGGAGCCGGGCGCTGTTGCGCGAGAGGGCGGACCCGGTCATTTTTCAGTCCTGCCACACTGCAGGCGATGCTTCTGGCGATTGATGTGGGCAACACCCAGACACACGTCGGTGCGTTCAACGGTGAGAGCCTCGAATACCACTGGCGTTTTCAGACCCGGGCCGGTGCGACCGGAGACGAACTCGCCGAACGCCTTTCCGGCCTGCTCAAGCTTCGCCGGATCGATTTCCCCGATCTGGACGGCATCGTCGTCTCCTCCGTGGTTCCACCGCTGGGGGTCGAATATGAGCGACTCGCCGCACAGTACCTCGATGTGGGTTGCCTGATGGTCGGACCGGGTATCAAGACCGGGATGGCCATAGAGATCGACAGTCCGGCCGAGGTCGGGGCGGACCGGCTCGTCAACGCGATCGCCGCCTATGAAGAAGTGGGCGACGTCTGTGTCGGCGTTGACTTCGGCACCGGCATCAACTTCGACGCCGTCTCGGCCGAGGGCGCCTATCTCGGCGGTGTGATCGCACCCGGCGTCGAGATCTCGCTGACCGCGCTGACCGAGCGTGCCGCGAGGATCTCGCGGATCGACCTGTTCGAGCCGAAGTCGGCGATCGGCACGAGCTCCCGGGCCGCGATTCAGGCCGGCGTGCTCTACGGCTTTGCCGGCCTCGTCGACGGCATCGGCCGGCGGATCAACGCCGAACTCGGCGGCAACGCCAGGTTCATCGCCACCGGTGGCCTGGCCTCGACCATCGTTCCGCTCACCGAGACGATCACCGAGATCGACGACCTGCTCACCCTCAAGGGGCTGCGCATAATCGATGAGAGAAACCGTGCCTGAGAGGCCTGGAAGCCGGCAGCCTCCCGGGACCGGACCGCCGGACCGCGGCCGGCCGTCGCTGGCCGATCCGTTCCGGATAGCCGATGTGGAGATCCCCAACCGGGTCCTGCTCGCCCCTCTGGCCGGGATCGGAAACTGGTTCGTGCGGCTCCAGGCGAAACGTTTCGGTGCCGGCATGGCTGTCTCGGAGATGGTTTCCAGTTTCGGCCTCCACTACGGCAACGAGCGCACGACGACCGAACTGATGCGGATCCACCCCGACGAGCATCCGGTCGCGATCCAGCTCTTCGGCCAGGACCCCGATGTCATGCGCTCGGCAGCCGAGGTGGCTGCCCGCTCCGGCCCGGACCTGATCGACCTCAACATGGGTTGTCCGGTACCCAAGGTCAGGAAGACCGGCGCGGGAGCCGAGCTCCTGAGCGATCCTGAATTGGCACTCGACCTCGCACGTGCCGCGGCCGAGGGCAGCGGCCTGCCGGTCACGGTGAAGATCCGTTCCGGGCTGATGCCGGGAGACCGCTCCGGTTTCGACCTGGCGGTGAGGCTGGTCGAAGAGGCCGGCGTCGCCGCAATCGGATTTCATCCGCGGGTCGCGAAGCAGGGTCACAAGGGCTTTCCGGACTACGCCATGGCCCGCGAGCTGAACGAGGTCATCGACGTCCCGATGATCATCTCCGGCGGCCTCAGTACCGCCGAGGCGTCCCGCCGGGCCTACGAAGAGTCCGGTGCCGACGCCGTGATGATCGCCCGCGGCTCGCTCGGATACCCGTGGGTCTTCGCCGAACTGACCGGACAGCAGGCCGAACCACCGGATCGGCGCGAGATCATGGACGAGCTGCTCTGGGTGATGGACCGGGCCGAGGAGCACATCGGACCCGATCGGGCCGGGCGCTATCTGCGCAAGTTCTACCCGTGGTACCTCGATCGCATCGACGTGCCGAAGCTCGTCCGCAACGAGCTCTGCCAGACCGCCGGTATCGACCGCGCGAGGGAGATCGTCGCCGGCATACGCGACGGCGAACCGGTGCTCGCATGAGCGCGCCGGTTCTCGGGGACCGGATCGAGGGCTGGCGTTCAAAGGGCCTTCGGGAGGAGTTTCGTGGCCACAGCATCCACGCCTGTTTTCAGGACGGAGAGGGTCCCCTGCTGGTTCTGCTGCACGGGTTTCCGACGAGTTCCTACGACTGGCGTGAGACGATCAGGCTGATGCCGGACCAGAAGATGCTCGCCTTCGACTTCCTCGGCTTCGGTCTCTCCGACAAGCCCCGCGATCACAATTACACGCTTTCCTGGCAGGCCGATTTGACCGAGGAACTCGCCGCCAGGTACGGCGGCGGCGAACCGGTCTACGTCTGCGCCCACGACCTCGGATCGTCGGTCGCGACCGAGCTCCTCGCTCGCGATCTCGCCGGTGAACTCAGCTTCGAGCTCTGCGGCATGATGATCTTCAACGGCGCGATCCTGGTCGAGAAATCCAACCCGACTCTCGCGCAGAAGCTGCTTCAGGGGCCGTTTGGCCCGCTGGCGGCACGCTTTGCGAACGAGACCTTCTTCCGCCGTCAGTTCGCCTCGATCTTTTCGGAGGCGCATCCGGCCAGCGACGAGGACGTGGCCGACAACTGGGCGCTGATGTGCTTCAACGACGGCAACCGCCTCGGTCACAAGCTGGTTTCCTACATGGAGGAGAGGGCCATCTACGCCGATCGCTGGCACGGCGCCATCGAGCACTGGCAGGGCGATCTCAAGCTCGCCTGGGGTCTGGAAGATCCGGTCGTCGTACCGGAAGTCCTGGACGGGCTGCTCGAGCTCCGGCCGGATCTGACCGCGGTCCGGTTCGAGGATCTCGGCCACTATCCGCAGCTCGAGGACCCTGAAGAGTTCGTCGGCGTGCTGGAGGGGTTCGTCTCCGGCAGCCGATCATCGGTATAATCGCCAGTTCTACTGCCCTGTCGGAGTTCTCCGGAACACCGCTCAGGGCGTTATTTGTGGGGCCGGGAGCCGAATCGAACCCGGCCTGACGGACGCAATCCCTTGATGTCAAGAGAGGTCAATACCAGTGAGTCGCCAATCTGAAATCACCCCCGAAGGTCTTAAACAGCTCGAAGAAGAGATCGAGCACCTGTCGACCGTCCGCCGGCGGGAAGTATCCGAACGGATTCGCGAAGCCCGCGACTTCGGCGACATTTCCGAGAATGCCGAGTACGACGACGCCAAGAACGAGCAGGCCCAGCTCGAGCATCAGATTGCGCAGCTCGAAGAGCGCCTCCGCCGCTCGACCGTCGTCGAAGACGCCGCCACGGACACCGGTGCGGTCGCCTTCGGCTCGATCGTCCACATCAAGGACCAGGAGTCCGGGACTTCGCGCAAGTTCCAGATCGTCGGTTCGACCGAAGCCGATCTGGCCGGTGGCAAGCTTTCGAGCGAGTCCCCGATCGGCTCGTCACTCATCGGTGGAAAGGTCAACGACATCGTCGAGATCCCGGCTCCGCGCGGGCCGAAGAAACAGTTCAAGATCACCAAGATCGAAGCGGCCTGAGCACAGGATCGACCGTCTGCGATGAGCGATCCTGAAGCCGCAGATACCGAGGCCGGCGAGGTCGCCGGGACGAAAGAGGCAACAGGCGCGGGGCAGCAGCCCGACGTAGACGGTGAAACCCTTGACCTGCTCGCCGAACGGCGCAGGAAGCTGGATCGCATCCGCGCGGTTGGAATCGAACCTTTCCCGCACGGTTTCGAAAACCGCGAGGAGATAGCTTCCGTCCTGGAGTCCCACTCCGGTCTCGAGGCCGGGGAGGAGACCGACTCGGTCCACCGGGTAGCGGGCCGGATCGTCGGCCGCCGTGGCCACGGCAAGGCGGCCTTCATCGATCTTCGCGACTCAACCGGTCAGATCCAGCTTCACGCCAAGGCCGACGTGCTCGGTGAACAGGCGTTTGCCCTGCTCGACGACCTCGATCTCGGCGACTTCCTCGGAGTCTCGGGGCGGGCGATCGTCACCCGTCGCGGCGAACTCTCGATCGAGGTGGCCGAGTGGCAGATCCTGGCCAAGTCGCTGCGTCCTCCACCGGACAAGTTCCACGGCCTGGAGGACACCGAGACCCGCTACCGCCGGCGCGAACTCGACCTGATCGCCAACGAAGAGAGCCGCGAGATCTTCCGGATCCGGGCCCGCACGATCTCCGAGGTCCGCCGCTGGCTCGACGACCACTCCTTCTTCGAGGTGGAGACGCCGGTGCTTCAGCCACTGTACGGCGGTGCCCTGGCACGCCCTTTCATCACTCACCACAACGCGCTCGACCGCCGGCTTTACCTGCGGATAGCCACCGAGCTCTACCTGAAGCGCTGTGTGGTGGGCGGCATCGACCGCGTCTACGAACTCGGCAAGGATTTCCGCAACGAGGGCATCTCCCACAAGCACAACCCCGAGTTCACGATGCTCGAGTGGTACGAGGCCTATGCGGACTACGAAAAGACCGCCTCCGACCTCGAGACCCTGGTCTCCGACGTCGCGACCCGCGTACTCGGCAAAGCCGAGATAGAGCGCGACGGCCGGTCGATCGACTTGACCCCACCCTGGCGCCGGATCACGCTGCGCGAGGCGATCCTTGACAACTCCGGCATCGACATCGAGCAGGAGACCACCCGCGAGTCGCTGGCCGCCGCGATGGGGGTCGAACTCGACGAGGCGACCGGCTGGGGCAAGCTGGTCGACACCCTCTTCTCGAAGCGGGTCGAACCGACGCTTCTCGAGGCGACCTTCATCCTCGACTACCCGGCCGAACTCTCGCCTTTCGCCAAGGCACATCGTTCCAGGCCGGGAGTGGTCGAGCGCTGGGAAGCCTTCGTCGGCGGGGTCGAGATCGCCAACTCCTTCACCGAGCTGAACGACCCTGACGAGCAGCGCCGCCGTTTCGAGCAGCAGGCTGCAGAGGTCGCCCGGGGCGACGACGAGGCCCAGCCGTATGACGAGAGCTTCATCGAGGCCCTGGAGCAGGGAATGCCGCCGACCGGCGGGGTCGGCCTCGGCATCGACCGCCTGGTGATGATGCTCACCGGCACCGGCTCCCTGCGTGAAGTAGTGCTCTTTCCCGCAATGCGCGACTGACCCGCACGACCTCGAAACGCGTGACTGACCCGCCCGCCGCTCCGCCGACCCGGCGCCGACACGACCTGTTTACGCAGTTTGCCGGTCGGACAGATAGTCTCGGAGACGAGGCCATTCCAACTTCCCGGGAGACGAAATGAACGAGAAAAACCGCGCCCTTCACGACCTCGGACAGAGCCTCTGGGTCGACAACATCACCCGCTCGATGCTCGATGAAGGCACGCTTGAGCGTTACATCAGGGACTTCTCGGTCACCGGGCTCACTTCCAACCCGACGATCTTCGACAAGGCGATTTCCGGCGGCAGCGACTACGACGCTCAGATCGCCGAGCTGGCCGCCGACGATCCTGAATCCGAGCACATCTTCTTCGAGCTGGCGATGGCCGATCTGCGCCGTGCCGCCGACCTGTTCAGCGAGACCCACAGTCGCACCGACCGGGTGGACGGCTGGGTTTCACTCGAGGTCTCGCCGCTGGTGGCCGACGATTCGGCGGCCACGATCGAGCAGGCAGTCGATCTGCATGAACGGGTCGGGCGCGAGAATGTCTTCATCAAGATTCCCGGCACGGAAGCCGGCCTGACGGCGATCGAAGAGACGATTTTCCGTGGAGTCCCGGTGAACGTGACGCTGCTGTTCGACCACGAGCAGTACCTCGCCTCGGCCGATGCGTACATGAAGGGGATCGAACGCCGCATCGAGGCCGGGCTGAACCCGGTTGTCCCGTCGGTCGCCTCGGTGTTCGTCAGCCGCTGGGACGCGGCAGTCATCGACGACGTCTCCGACGACCTCCGCGCCAGGCTCGGCGTCGCCATCGGACAGCAGGCCTACTCCGCTTACCGCGACCTGATCGCCTCCGACCGTGCCCAGAGGATCGCCAACCAGGGCGGCCGGACCCAGCGTCTGCTCATGGCAAGCACCGGGACCAAGGACCCCGAAGCCCCGGACGTGCTCTACATCGAGAACCTCGCGGCACCGAATACGATCAATACGATGCCCGAGGACACATTGCACGCCTTCGCCGACCACGGTGAGGCGCATGTGATCCCCGCCGACGGTGGCGAAGCCGAACAGGTTCTCGCCGCGTACGCCGAGGCAGGCTTCGACGTGGACGAACTCGCCGCGAGGCTCCAGGAGGAAGGCAAGGAGAAATTTGCCGACTCCTGGCACGGCATGCTCGAGTCGATCGCCAGCCAGACCGCCGCGGCCTGACGGCAGATGGGATCCGACTTCTGACCGGCCCCACTCGGTCCGGTGTGACCACCTGGATCCGGGACCGCGTCCTCCGTCCCCCTCCGGTCCGTCAACCGCGCCCTCTGCCCCTGCCCGGCCCGCCAGCGGCCCCCGTTATACTGGCTTATCCGCCTGTGTCCGATAGACCGGAGGTCAGATCCCCCGGAGTCCGAGCGACTCATCGGGGATGGGGCAACCGGCACTTTTGCTACCCGCTTTACAGGCGCCCCGATCCAGACCGAACAGGCAGGAAGATACGTATCACCCACAACCGCCGACCGATAACCGATACTCATTCAAACCGCGAGGTTTGAGGCAGAAGAGGAACTTTGTTCGAGAGATTTACAGAACGCGCACGTCAGGTAGTCGTCCTCGCCCAGGAAGAAGCCCGGACGCTGAAGCACAACTACATCGGCACCGAGCACATCCTGCTCGGCCTGCTTCGTGAAGAAGAAGGCCTGGCGGCGAGGGTGCTCGAGTCGCTCGACATAACCGTCGAGCGGGTCCGCGCCCAGGTCGTCCGGATCGTCGGTTCCGGAGAAGAAGTCACTTCCGGTCAGATCCCGTTCACGCCCCGTGCCAAGAAGGTGCTCGAGCTGGCTCTGCGCGAAGCGCTCAGCCTTGGCCACAACTACATCGGCACCGAGCACATCCTGCTCGGTCTGGTCCGCGAAAACGAAGGCGTCGCCGCCCGCATCCTGCTCGACTTCGATGCCGACTCCGACAAGATCCGCAATGAGGTCATCCGCATGCTCTCCGGTCCCGGAGGCCGTCGCCCCGGACAGTCCACCGGCTCGACCGCCGCCGGCGCACCCGCAGAATCGGGCAAGAAGTCGTCGAAGCTGCTCGACCAGTTCGGCCGCAACCTGACCAAGCTGGCTGAAGACGGAAAACTCGACCCCGTGGTCGGGCGCGAGACCGAGATCGAACGCATCATGCAGATCCTCTCCCGCCGGACCAAGAACAACCCGGTCCTGCTCGGCGAACCCGGAGTCGGGAAGACCGCCGTGGTCGAGGGTCTCGCCGCGCGCATCATCAAGGGCGAGGTCCCTGAAATGTTGCGGAACAAGCAGATCTACACCCTCGACCTGGCCGCCCTGGTGGCCGGCTCCAAGTACCGCGGAGAGTTCGAGGAGCGTCTCAAGAAGGTGATGAAGGAGATCGCCCAGCGAGGTGACATCGTCCTGTTCATCGACGAGATCCACAACCTGGTCGGCGCCGGAGCCGCCGAAGGTGCGATCGATGCAGCCTCGATCCTCAAACCCGCGCTGGCCCGTGGCGAGATCCAGACGATCGGCGCCACGACCCTCGACGAGTATCGCAAGTACCTCGAGCGTGACTCCGCTCTCGAGCGCCGCTTTCAGCAGATCCGGGTCGATCAGCCGACGCCGGAGCAGACGGTCAAGATCCTCGAAGGACTGCGCGAGCGCTACGAGCAGCACCACAAGGTCCAGATCTCCGATGAGGCCCTCGAGGCCGCCGCCGAGCTGGCCGATCGCTACATCTCGGACCGTTTCCTGCCGGACAAGGCGATCGATCTGATCGACGAAGCCGCCTCCCGGATGCGGATCAAGTCGATGACCGCCCCGCCGGTCTACCGTGATCTCGAAGAGGAGATCGAGACGGCCCGCCGGGAGAAGGAAGCTGCGATCGAGGCCCAGGAGTTCGAGAAAGCCGCCAACCTGCGGGATACCGAACGCCGGCTGACCGCCAGGAAGCGGGATCTCGAAGAGGAATGGGCCGAAGGCGAAGAAGGCGAGCGTCCCGTGCTCGGCGAGGAAGAGATCGCCGACATCGTCTCGATGTGGACCGGAATCCCCGTCTTCAAGCTGACCGAGGCCGAGACCAAGAAGCTGATCGAGATGGAAGGCGAACTGCACAAGCGCGTGGTCGGTCAGGAGGCCGCGATCGAGGCCGTCTCCAAGGCGATCCGTCGTTCCCGCGCCGGCATAAAGGACCCGAAGCGTCCGGCCGGCTCGTTCATCTTCCTCGGCCCCTCGGGCGTCGGCAAGACGGAGCTCGCGCGCACCCTGGCCGAGTTCCTTTTCGGCGACGAGGATTCGATGGTTCGGATCGACATGTCCGAATACATGGAGAAGCACGCCGTCAGCCGCCTGGTCGGATCGCCTCCCGGATACGTAGGCTACGACGAGGGGGGCCAGCTGACCGAAGCCGTGCGCCGCAAGCCCTACTCGGTACTGCTGCTGGACGAGATCGAGAAGGCCCATCCGGACGTCTTCAACATCCTGCTCCAGATCCTCGAGGACGGCCGCCTGACGGATTCCCAGGGCCGTACCGTGGACTTCCGTAACGCGATCATCATCATGACCTCGAACATCGGGGCCAACGAGATCGCCCGCAACCAGGGCATCGGCTTCACGGTCTCGGACGAGACCGGGATCACCTATGAAGACATGAAGGGCCGGATCATGTCCGAGCTGCGCAAGGTCTTCCGCCCCGAGTTCCTCAACCGGATCGACGAAGTCATCGTCTTCCACAAGCTGGCCCGCGAGGAGGTCCGTGAGATCGTCGAGCTGATGATCGGCCGTGTGCGAAACCAGGTAGCCGAGCACGAGCTGATGCTCGAGCTTGACAACGACGCCAAGGACTTCCTGGTCGAAAAGGGCTGGGATCCGTCGATGGGCGCCAGGCCCCTGCGTCGGGCGATCCAGCGCCATATCGAAGACCCGCTTGCCGACGAGGTGCTGCGTGCCGGAGGAGGCGACTCCGTCGCCGGCTCCCTGGTCACGGTCAAGCGTGACAAGGCCGGCGACGAAAAGGAAGGGTCGCTCAAGCTGACGATCACCAAACCGCGCAAGAAGAAGGGCAAGAAGGTTCCCGAGAAGGTGGGCGTGGCAGCCTCGACCGAGTCCTCCGACCCGACCCCGGACAGGCCGTCCGATCCCCCGGCGGATACCGGAAGCGGAAGCGCCGCCGAACCCTCGGCCGAGTAGCGCCTCAGCCGCTCCCGGCCGTCCCGGGCCCGACCGCGCCCCCGCGGGACTGCTATCTGCCTACGAAGAAGGGCTGAAGCCAGGTTCTTTCGGCTCGGCGTTGCCTGACCATGCCGAGGTATGGCTCTACCGGGCGACTCGGCGGCCCCCACCAGCGTCCTGAGTACCAGGCACCCATGCTTCCCCAGAGGTCGCCCGCCCTGTACGGGCGGCCATTGTCGGGTTCGGTCTTGAGCCAGGTCTGAAGGCCGTCGAAGTAGGAGCGGATGATGCCGCCGTAGTAGTCAGCGTTCATGGCGGTGAAGTAGCGCATGATCTTGCACTTTCCCCGGCAGTGGTAGGGCCGGCGGACCTGGTAAAGGCCGAAGGAGTCACCGTTGTCACCCAGGGTGGACATCTGCCACCAGGACTCGACCGTTGCCACGGCACGCATGAGGTTCGTATTGATCCCCCACTTGTGGGCCGCCCACTGGATGATCTCGTCGGTCGTTCCTTTGAAACGGCCGTCGACGTAGCGGGCGTACGGCATCTCGCTGCGCTTGCGCCACGCCCGGAGCAGCTTCCTGCCGGGAATGCGGTGATTGGAAGCGCGATTTTCCGGCCGTGCCTCCCATCCCGAGCGCTTGACCAGCTTGGCTGCGGCCTTGCTCGTCCTGGGACCCCAACCGATCTTGCGGTTCTTCTCGAACCCCGCGCCCGCCACCGACGGCAGCGCAGAAAGACCGGCTGCGATCACGATCACGGCCAGCAGGCAAGGGACGAGGCTGGCCCGAAGGAGTCGGGTGCCGGGTTGAAGCGGAGAGCTCACGCCGCCAATTCTCGCAGATCAAGCCATTGCGTTTTCTCGCAGATCAAGCCATTGCGTTTCCTGACGCCCGGCGAGTCGGGACGGTGCCGGCGCTGCTGCTGCAATCCGGAGCTGCGACCGGGGCGGTCCTTGTGTCGTCGGGACCAGAATGCGGGGTAGAGGCCAGGTCAACCGCGAGACGATAGGTCTCTACCCGGCATTCGCCACAACCCATACGAACAAAAGGTCATATTCGGTAATCAGGATCCGACGTTCAGTCATTTTTATTGTATCGTGGTTTTGTGAGAGTATTGCTTCATTGGGTGAGAGGATCGCACGACGACGCTGGACGGCTCAGGTGGAGCGAACGTCATGAAATCATGGCGTCACGGGTTCGTGGGTGGCCTTTTGCAGACCGTGCATGACCTTCGAGGAGGGCTGTTCTGATGGCACAAGAGGATCTGGATCCACGCAACGCGCTTGCACGTCTGCTGGCTCAAAGTGGTCCCGGCATGGGCCGGCGGCAGTTCCTGAAGAACGCCGCTATGGCTGGTTTCGGCGTGACCGCCGCCGGTACTCTGCTTGCCGCCTGCAGCACCGACACAAGCGGGGGTGGCTCCGGCGGCGGTACGGAGGACACATCTTCGAACAGTCTGGTCTGGGCCAACTGGCCGCTTTCTGTCGACACCGACAGCAACGGCAAGATTCCCAGCCTGGCCCAGTTCAAGAAGCAGACCGGCATTTCGGTCAAGTACTCGGCCGAGATCAACAGTAACGACGAGTGGTTCGCCAAGATCCAGCCGCTGATGAACAGCGATCAGGGGATCCCGGCCAGCCTGATCAGTCCGACCGACTGGATGGGTGGCCGCATGATCGATCTCGGCTGGGTCCAGCCGCTCGATTTCGACAGGATTCCGAATTCCAAGAATCTGCTTCCCGCGTTCGAGTCGCCGCCTTTCGACGCGGACCGTGAGTACTCGCTCGCGTGGCAGGGCTGGATAGCAGGGATCGCCGTCAACACCGAGGTCACCGGGCGCGACATCACTTCGGTTGAGGAGTTGCTGACTGCGCCTGACCTCAAGGGCAGGGTATCGCTGCTCAGCGAGATGCGCGAGACGACCGGCCTGCTGATGCTGAGCAACGGGGCCGACCCCTCCGACTTCACCGACGAGGAGTTCAACGCGGCGCTCGATGACATCACCGAGGCTCTGGATTCAGGTCAACTCCGCCGATTCACCGGCAACGATTACGCCCCCGACCTGGCTCAGGGAAACATCGCAGCCTGCTTTGCCTGGGCAGGTGACGTAGTCCAGCTCAACAATGACAATCCGAAGATCAAGTTCTTCATCCCGGACACCGGTGCTGTGCTGCTGGAAGACGTCCTGATGATTCCGACCGGTGCCGACAACAAGGTTGGCGCCGAGGAGCTGATCAATTTCTATTACGATCCAGAGATCGCGGCTCAGGTTGCCTCTTACGTCAATGCGTTCTGCCCGGTGGAGGGGGCACAGGAGGCGATGAAGAAGCTCGATCCCAAGCTGGCCGACAACCAGCTGATCTTCCCCGACAAGACATCGATGGAACAGATGCACGGGTATATGCCCCTGGATACCGAACAGGCAGTCGACTACCAGTCTGAGTTCGAGAAGACGATCGGCCTCTAGCGAGGATACTCGCGTGTCCGGAACACTTGAACTGATCGGCCTGACCAAGCGGTTTGGCCAGAACGTAGTCGTCGATGACCTCAGTCTGGAGATCCCTCAAGGCCATTTTTTCGCGCTGTTGGGGGCCTCCGGCTGCGGTAAGACCACGACGTTGCGGATGCTGGCCGGGCTTGAGCGGCCGAATTCCGGTCGGATCCTGCTGGATGGCGATGACATCACCGAGAAGCGCCCGTTCAAGCGGCCGCTGAACACCGTTTTTCAGAGCTATGCGCTCTTCCCACATCTTACGGTGGAAGAGAACGTCGCTTTCGGTCTCAAGGAACGGCGGCAGAAGCAGATCAAGGAAAAGGTCGCAGAGATGCTGGAGCTGGTTGAGCTGAAGGAGTTCGGTTCTCGCAAACCGAACCAGCTCTCCGGTGGACAGCAGCAGCGCATCGCCCTGGCCCGGGCACTGGTCAACCGGCCACAGGTGCTCTTGCTGGACGAACCGCTCGGTGCACTCGACCTCAAGCTGAGGCACCAGATGCAGATCGAGCTGAAGGGGATCCAGGCCGAGCTCGATCTCACCTTCGTGCACGTCACGCACGACCAGGAGGAAGCCATGACCATGGCCGACCAGATTGCGGTCATGAACGAAGGCAGGATCGTTCAACTGGGTACACCGATCGAGCTATACGAGAACCCGGAGACAGTTTTCGTCGCGAACTTCCTCGGGGTTTCGAACCTGCTGCCCGGCCGGGTGGTCGGGCGGCGGGATGTAGTCGTCGAAGTCGATGTGGACGGACAGCGGATCAAGGCCCCGGCTGATCGCAATCGCGCTCAAGGTGAGCTCGCACACATAGGCGTGAGGCCGGAGAAGCTCCATGTGGCGCTTCCTGACTTCGACGTACCGGACGGTCACAATGCGATAGAGGGGGTAATCGTCAGCGACGCCTTCACCGGGGTTGGAACCCAGTTTCAGATCCGGCTCAAGTCGGGTCAGGAAGTGTCGGCTTTCGTCCAGAACCGGTCGACCGGCGACAGACAGGCTGTCGGTGACAGGATCCAGCTCCACTGGGACATAGAGCACACTTTCTGCCTCGAGGGTCGCGAGGATCCTGCCGCCGGTGACGAGGCCCGTCACGAGGCGGGCATACCGGCGGTTTCCGGAGCGGGTGCGTGACCACGGCACCGGTCGCGAACGGCGACACCAGGCGCCGGAGGCTGCCCAGCATCGCCTATCTGCTGCTGCTTCCCGGTATGGCCTGGCTGGGGTTCTTTTTCATCATCCCTCTGGTTACGCTGGTCCAGATGTCGCTCCAGAGCGGCAGCTTCGTGGAGGGATACACCTTCACCGCTGAGTTCTCAAACTTTCCCGAGGCGATCGGCGACTACAGCGCCTGGTTCATACGATCCTTCATGTACTCGGGTATCGCCACGGTGCTTGCCTTGATCATCGGTTACCCGCTGGCCTATACGATCGCCTTCCGGGCCGGCCGCTTCAAGTATCTGCTCGTGACGCTCGTCGTGGCACCGTTTTTCGCAAGTTTTCTGGTTCGCACGATCGCCTGGACATCGATCCTCTCCGATACCGGAATCGTGGTCAGCGTCCTCCGCTCCGTCGGAATCCTCGGGGCGCAGGACCATCTTCTGGCTACTCCGCTGGCGGTCATCTGTGGTCTCACCTACAACTTCCTGCCGTTCATGATCCTGCCGATCTTCCTCAGCCTCGACCGGCTGGACATCAGCATGGTCGATGCCGCAGAAGACCTCTATGCCTCGGCCTTTTCGGCCTTTCGCAAAGTGACTTTTCCTCTCTCGCTTCCCGGCGTGGTCGCAGGAACGCTACTCACCTTCATTCCGGCGGCAGGTGATTTCATCAACGCACAGCTCCTCGGCAACTCTTCGAGCCTGATGGTCGGCAACGTCATCGACAGCCAGTTTCTCAGGGTGCTCGATTATCCGACCGCGGCAGCCCTCTCGGTGACCCTCATGATCCTGATCATCGTCCCGGTCTCGATCTACGTTCGCAAGACCAGTAGCGGCGAGCTGGTATGAGGTCGCTGAGCCGGGTACAAGCCTATATCGGACGCCATCTGGTGGTCGTTGCCGGGGCGCTCACCCTTGGCTTCATGATGCTGCCGATCACGGTCGTAATCGCGTTCTCGTTCAATGACCCCTCCGGCCGCTACAACTTCACCTGGTCGCAGTTCACCACCGATAACTGGACCAACGTATGCGGAGTGGCAGGCATGTGCGACGGAGTCATGCTGAGCCTCAAGATCGCACTTCTTTCGACGTTGGTCGCGACCATTCTCGGGACCCTTATGGCATTCGCGCTGGTCCGTTACCAGTTCAAGGCCAAGTCGACATCTAACGTTCTGGTGCTGTTGCCGATGACCATGCCGGAAGTGGTCCTCGGGGCCTCGCTGCTGACGCTGTTTGTCAATCTCAAGATGCAGCTCGGATTCACGACCATCCTGCTCGCCCACATCATGTTCTGTCTGAGCTTCGTCGTGGTAACGGTCCGGGCCCGGTTGGCAGGCCTCGACAGCCGGCTGGAGGAAGCCGCCGCAGACCTCTACGCAACGAAATGGAGAACGTTCCGACGCGTCACCTTACCGCTGGTGATGCCCGGTATTGCTGCGGCCGCGTTGCTCTCCTTCGCCCTTTCCTTCGACGACTTCATCATCACCAACTTCAATTCGGGCAGTGACGTAACGTTTCCCGTGTTCGTCTGGGGCGCCGCCAAGCGCGGCGTGCCGCCACAGGTGAACGTGATCGCGACGATCATGTTCCTGGTCGCGATCAGTTCGGTCGCCGTCGGGCAGTACATCGCCTACCAGCGTCGCCGCAGCGCCGCGGCCCGGTGAGGATCCGGGCCGGCTGTCCCGGGGATCCGTAGCCGGACTCAGTTGCGGTCGGCGAGGACCGCTTCGGCGGCCTGCTGCGCTGCATCGATCTGGCCGGCGACCAGATCCAGGCCGTTGTCCCAGAAGGAGGGGTCGGCGAGGTCGACCCCGACCATCGCACCAAGCTCTTCCGGTGAGCGGGAACCCCCCGCGGCGAGCATTTCGAGGTAGCCCGGCACGATCTCGTCGCCCCGCTCTTCGTAGAGGCGGTAGACCGACAGCGCCAGGAGCTGGCCGTAGGAATATGCGTAGACGTAACCGGGCGAGCCGATGAAGTGGGGCACGTATGACCACCAGGATCTGTAGCCGTCCGTGATCTCGACTGAATCTCCGAGTAGTTCGGACTGGGTTTCGAACCAGAGTTCTCCGAAGCGTTCGACCGACAGCTCACCTTCGCTGCGGCGGGCAGTGTGCACCCGGTCCTCGAACTGATTCATCGCGATCTGGCGGAATACGGTCGCGATCTGTCCTTCGACCGCTTCCGAGAGCAGGCCGAGCCGGCCGGCCGGGTCCTGTTCGGCGTCGAGCAGCCGGCCGAAGACCAGCTCTTCGGCGAAGACCGAAGCCGTCTCGGCGACGGTGAGCGGTGTGTCCTGATGGAAGATGCCCCGCCCGGCGGCCAGTGACTGGTGAAGGCCATGGCCGAGCTCATGGGCCAGGGTCAGCACGTCACGGCGACGGTCGGTGTAGTTGAGCATCACGTAGGGGTGCACCGACGGAACGGTCGAGGCGCTGAAGGCGCCACCGCGTTTGTCAGGGGCCGGTGGCGCGTCGATCCAGCGCTCGTCGAAGAAACGGCCGACGACCTCGCCCGCCCGCGGGGAGAGCGAGTCGAAGGAGCTCTGCACGATTTCGCGGCCCTCTTCCCACTCGATCTTGCGATCGTCGGTCGCGATCGCTGCCATGCGGTCGTAGTCGGCCAGCCGCTCGATGCCGAGCAGTTTCGCTTTGGTCCGGTACCAGGACCGGGCCAGCCCGTAGCGGCCCTTGACCGCTTCGACCAGCGCCTGGACCGACTCGTCGGAGGCTTCATTGGAGAGGTTTCTCGTGGCCAGCCAGTGCGGATAGCTGCGCAGCCGGTCCTTGATCGACTTCTCCTGGAGCAGCGTGTTGAAGACATAGGCGCGGGTCCGGATGCCCGGTTGGAGCGCCTCGGTGACCGCTTCGGCCGTTGTCCGCCGCACCTCACGGTCGGGGTCGGCGAGCCGCGAGAGCGCAATGTCGAGCGAGACCGGTTCGCCGGAGTTGCCGTCGGAACCGGAGCCAGGGCCTGTGTCGGCATCGGAGGCGGTGTCACTGTCGGTGCCGGTTTCGGAGGCGGCGGGTGGCAGGTCGACCCGGATCGCCGAAGTCAGCTCGTCGAACAGCCGGCTCCAGGCACCGGCTCCGGTAACCGACAGCTCGGTGACGATGCGCTCCTCCGGCTCGCTCAGCAGGTGGTCGCGGTAGCGCCGCTCGTTTCGCAGGTGGTGCTCGCAGAACTCGAGGCCGTCGCCGGAGAGCATCTTTTCAGCCTGCTCATCGTCGAGTGCGGCCCACTCGAGTTCGAAGAAGATCAGTCGCGTCTGGATTGCAGTCGCCTTCTCGGACCCCATCTGGAGCAGCGCTCCGTTCTCCGGGTCGGCGGTGTCGGCGGCGAAGCGAAGGTGGGCGTAGTTGAGCGCCCGCCCGGCCAGGTCGGAGATCTCCGCGAGCTTCTCCATCGCCTGCTTCAGCCCGGCGGGGTCGAGTCCGGCGACCTTGCCTTCGTACGCGGCCGCGAAAGCCTCGGCTTCGCGGTCTGCCTTCTCGAGCAGCGACGTGACCGCGAGCTTCGGGTCATCGGCCGACTGTCCGGCCAGCAGGTCGTCGAGATTCCAGGTGACCTGCTCCAGCGGGCTCACGCGGCCGTGTCGTCGCCTTCGCGCAACCGGCGGCGGATGATCCAGTCGCCGATCAGCGAGCCGGGGGGCCCGAGTGTGACCACTACGAAGATCGGGAACCACCAACCCCACCACTTCTGGATCGAGCCCCAGGCACAGAGGCCGATCAGGACCATGAACAGGAAGCCGTGGACCGGTCCGAGTACCGTCACCAGTCCGCGCTCGTCGGCTACCCAGCGCGAGGCCCAGACCAGCGGGATGAGCAGTAGAACATCGACCAGGGCGACCACGGCAATGATGTTGAGGAAGCGCATTTTCTGCGCGGAGGGGTTCATCGGGCTCAAGCTATCAGGGCTCCGTAGCCGTTCGGCGGCCTATGGCAGGGCGAGGCCGTACCAGACGACGCCGAGCGTGAGCAGGAAAGTCAGGCCCATCAGCCAGTGGGCCTTCGGGTACTTCAGGTGGGCGCCGAGCGAGATTAAGGTCAGCACCAGCAGCGTCAACTTGATCTGCATGTTGGTGAAGCCGTAAAGGTTCCAGTGGGAGGCCATCAGCATGCCGGTCAGGATCGAGACGCTGAGCGAGATCAGCGAGCCCCAGCCGAAGTTGCGCGCGATCGCCTTCATCCGGGCCGGGTCCGGATTGGTCCGTTCCACCGGCAGTACGTTCGCCGCGAGCACGATCTGCCCGCCGACGAAGAAGGCCATCGCGACTACGTGAATGAAGAGCAGAACGTCCATGGGCGGGATCCTAGCTGGAGCAGCGTGGGGAGAGACCCGTCCTCCGCGGCCCTTAGCCTGAGGCCGATGGCGAAGATCCGTTCATCCCACGTCTGTCAGACCTGCGGTCACGTCGCGATGGCCTGGACCGGCAAGTGCCCTGGCTGCGGGGAGTGGAACACCCTCGTCGAGACGGTCCGGCGGCCGCCGGCCAAGTCCGCCGGAGGGCGCTCGGCCGGCGCCGGGGCCGCGACGACTGCGGCTGCCCGCCCGGTGAAGCTGCGCGAAGTGACTTCCGTCCAGGTCTCGCGGCTGGCCACCGGCATCGGCGAGCTCGACCGTGTTCTCGGTGGCGGCATCGTCCCCGGCTCGCTGATCCTGCTCGGAGGCTCACCCGGCATCGGCAAGAGCACGATCACCGGCATGGCGATGGCCAACCTCCAGGCGGGTGGCGCCGGCACTCTCTACGTGTCAGGTGAAGAATCGGCCTCACAGGTACGACTGAGGGCGGAGCGGCTGGGGCCGGAAGCCCTCGACGTCCGGGTGCTGGCAGAGAACTCGCTCGAAACCATCCTGGCTACGGTCGAGGCCGAAAGCCCCTCGGTCGTCGTGATCGACTCGATTCAGACCGTCCACAGCGCCGACCTGAGCGGCACCCCCGGCTCTGTCGGCCAGGTCCGCGAGGCAGCCAACCGGCTGGCCGAGGCCGCCAAGCGGCTCGACGTGGCGATGATCCTGGTCGGCCATGTGACCAAGGAGGGCAGCCTCGCCGGGCCTCGGGTGCTGGAGCACCTGGTCGACTGCGTGCTGCAGTTCGACGGCGAGAAGGAGCGTACCTACCGCACGCTCAGGGCGGTGAAGAACCGCTTCGGGGCGACCAGTGAAGTGGGGGTGTTCGAGATGCGCTCCGGCGGTCTGACCGAGGTCACCGACCCTTCGGCCCGCTTCGTCGAGGAGGCCAGCGGAGCGACCGGATCGGTGGTGCTGGCCTCGATGGAAGGCACCCGGCCGGTGCTGGTCGAAGTCCAGGCGCTGGTCAACCCGTCCGAGCTCGAAATCCCCCGCCGCGTCGTCAACGGGATCGACCGCAATCGCCTGAGCATGGTTCTGGCCGTGCTGGCCCGTCACGGCGGGGTCGGCCTCGGCACATCTGACGTATTCGTAAGCGTGGTCGGCGGGGTCCGGATCGACGAGCCGGGGGGAGACCTCGCGGTGGCCCTGGCGGTCGTATCGGCCCAGCGTGGCCGGCCGGCAGCCGGTCGCAGCGGCAGACCGCTGGCCTGCTTCGGCGAACTGGGGCTGACCGGGGATCTGCGTTACGTGGGCCACGCCGACCGTCGCGTGGCGGAGGCGGTGAAGTTCGGCCTCGACCCGGTTGTCGGGCCGCCTTCTGGCGAGCGGCTGGCCGGATTGGCTCCCTGTTCCGACGTCAGGCAGGCGCTGAAAGCGGCTTTTGCGACAAGTCCGCAGGGCGCGGTGGCCTGAGCAGGGCGAAGGGTGGTTCCGGCGGACCTGGTGCCGGCGAAAGAGACGAATCCCGCCCCCGATTGGGGGAATTCACCGCCGGCGCAGCCGCGGCACTCGGGATAGAGCCGGCCGGAGGTTTCGCAAGGAACCGTGCTGGTCCCCGTCAGACCGCATTGGAATGCGGAATCTGGCATAATGTTCGGGATGTTACCGGCACTGGAAAGCGACTTGGTTCACCTCAGTGAACGTCAGGATCCGAGGCTTTTGCGTGCCATTGATGCGGTCGCTCCCGGCACCGGCCTGCGCGAGGGCATCGACAACATCGTCCATGCCAGTACCGGCGGCCTGATCGTTGTCGGAGAGACCGAAGACTTCGCTTTCATGCTTTCCGGTGGCATCAAGCTGGACATCGTCTACACCCCGGCGATGCTGTACCAGGTCGCCAAGATGGACGGGGCGATCCTGATCAACGCCGACGCAACCAGAATCGGCTGGGCCAACGTCCAGATGATGCCCGATCCGACGATCCACTCCTCGGAGACGGGTACCCGCCACCGCACTGCCGAAAGGATCTCGAAGCAGGTGGACGCCCTGGTGATCGCGATCTCCCAGCGCCGCGACGTCGTCTCCCTCTACCTCGACGGAATGAAGTACATCCTTCAGGACATCCCCTCGGTGCTGGCCAAGTCGAACCAGGCGCTGGCGACCCTGAACAAGTACCGCAGCCGCCTCGACGAACTCAGCGAGCGCCTGTCCCGGTCCGAGTTCAACGGTGACACGGTGCTCTACGACGCCCTGGCCGTCCTTCAGAGGTCCGAACTCGTCTCGCGCATGGCGATCGAGGTCGAGCGCTACATCGTCGAGCTCGGCACGGAAGGACGGCTGATCGAGATGCAGCTCGAAGAGACGATGCTCGGTGTCTCGTACGACCGCCGCGCGCTGATCCGCGACTACGCCACCGAGGACAGCGAAGGCTCGCTCGACCGGATCGTCGAGGAGATTTCTGCGCTGCCGCACCAGGACGTTCTCGACTTCGGCAACCTGGCCGAGATCCTCGGCTACGACCGCAAGCTCAACACGCTCGACTTCCCGATCCGCCCGCGTGGCTACCGCCTGCTCGGACAGGTACCGAGGCTGCCGCGGCTCGTCGTCCAGGAAATCGTCCACCAGTTTGGCAGTCTCGAGCACGCTCTCGCCGCCAGCGACGACGACCTCTCTTCCGTGGACGGTGTCGGTCCGGCGCGGGCCAAGGAGATCCGCGAGGGGGTAAGGCGGCTCCAGGGGTCCGTCCACGCCGACCAGTACTTGAATACATGACGGCCTCGGCCGTCGCGACGAAGCAAAGGAGCATCTGATTTCTGATTCAGACGTAGTAACCGAGGATCTCGACGAAGACGTCATCATCACCGCAGCAGATTGCGATTTCGAAGAAGGCGAAAAGGTCGTCTACCCGCATCACGGCGCCGGTGTCGTGCTCAAGAAGGAGAGCACCGAACTTCTCGGCGAGACCCGCGAGTACCTGACCATCAAGATCCTCCACAACGACATGACGGTCAAGGTCCCGACCGAGAATGCGGAGATCACCGGCCTTCGCCGCGTGATCGACGAGGACGAGATCAAGAAGGTCATCTCGGTTCTCTCGGACGAGGTCTCCGACATGCCCAAGAACTGGAACCGCCGGTTCAAGTACAACAAGGAAAAGATCAAGACCGGCAGTGTCTTCGAGCTGGCCGAAGTCGTGCGCAACCTGGCTCTCCGCGAGATGGAGAAGGGTCTGTCGACCGGCGAGAAGCAGATGTACACCCGGGCGAAGAAGATCCTCGCCTCGGAGTTCATGTACGCCCTCGACAAGGATGAGGAAGGTGCCGAGGAGTACCTCGACAACCTCCTCGAAGAGCGCTTCGAAGCTTCGGTCGCGGCCGCTGCTTCTGCCTGACCCGGCGTGGCGGCCGGCGCCGGAGACGCGGGCCTGGCCACCGCACTGATCGTCGCCGCCGGCTCCGGTGAGCGACTTCGGGCCGGTGGTCCCAAGGCTCTGGTAGAGCTGGCCGGCCGGCCGATGTACGAGTACTCGCTCGAGGCCTGCCGGCAGGCATCCAAGGTCGGTCAGATAGTGATCGCGGTGCCGCCGGGGAAAGCCGCTGCTTTCGGGACGGCGACCGGGGCCGGTTCCGGAGTGCGGATCGTGGAGGGCGGGGCCACCCGCTCACATTCGGTGGCTGCCGGCCTCGCGTTGATCGACTCCGCAACCGTGGTCGTCCACGACGCCGCCCGGCCGTTGGTCACTCCAGGGCTCATCGACGAAGCGGTGACAGCGCTCGAGGCTGCCACCGGACTGGACGGGGTGATCGCCGCGGCGCCGGTTACCGACACGATCAAACGGGTCGGCAAGGACTCCCGGGTCAGCGAGACCCTGGACCGCTCGACCCTGCGCGCGGTACAGACGCCGCAGGTCTTCAGGAGGGCTGCGCTGTCGGCCGCGATCGCTGCCGGGGACCTCGATAACGCGACCGACGACGCTTCGTTGGTCGAAGCGGCCGGGGGGGCGATCGCCATCATGGACTCGCCTTCCTTCAATATCAAGGTCACGGTTCCGGAAGACATCGCGTCTGCCGAAGCCATCCTCGCCGACAGAGACCGAAAAGACGATCCGGAATCATGCTGACCGACTACCACGTTCACCTCCGCCAGGACGAACTCGATGCTTCTGCCCGGACCCACTTCACTGCCGGGAACATCGCCCGCTACAGCGACGCGGCCGAAGCTGCCGGCATAGCGGAACTCGGTTTCGCCGAACACATGTACCGGTTCACCGAGGCCCTCACGATCTGGGACCACCCCTTCTGGAAGGAGTGGGCGCTGGACGATATCGACCACTACTGCGACGCGGTCGCAGCAAGCCCGGCCAAGCTCGGGATCGAGGCCGACTTCGTGCCCGGATCCGAAGATCGCACCGCGAACCTGTTGGAGAAGCGCCCCTTCGACTTCGTGGTCGGATCGATCCACTTCATCGGGGACCGGTCGCTCGACACCGAGGAATTCACGATCTGGGACGACCGCAGCGACCCCGACGAGATCTGGCAGCGCTACTTCGAGACGCTGGCCGCCGCTGCGCGCAGTGGGCTCTTCGACGTGCTCGCCCACCCCGATCTGATCAAGGTCTGGGACCGGGCCGGCACCGTACCCTCCAGGGATCCGCGTCACTTCTATGAACCGGCCGTCGAGGCCATCGCCGAGTCGGACGTCTCGGTCGAAGTGTCGACCGCGGGCCTTCGCAAGGCGGTAGGGGAGATCTACCCGTCGGACGCCTTCATGGAGATGTGTGTCGACGCCGGCGTCACTTTCGCGCTTTCTTCCGACGCCCACGAACCCGGGCACCTCGGGTTCCAGTACCCCGTCGCGGTCGACTTCCTCGAGCGGCACGGGGTCACCGAGATCGCGACCTTTGAAGGCCGGAACCGGTCTCTGGAGCCGGTCAGCGAGGGGGCCCGATGCCGGTAAGCGTCGGCATCGGCTATGACAGCCACCGCTTCGGCGAGGACCGGCCACTGATCCTCGGCGGGGTCGAGGTGCCGTTCGGTCGCGGCTTGATCGGTCACTCCGACGCCGACGTACTCACCCACGCGGTCACCGACGCCGTACTCGGAGCCGGGGGGCTCGGGGACATCGGCTCGCTCTTCCCCGACACCGATCCCCAGTGGCGGGGCGCCGATTCGATCGGCATGCTGAGCACCGTGGTTGGGATGCTCCGGGGTCCGATCGTCAACATCGATGTCACCGTGATCTGCGAAGAACCGAAGCTGGCCGGGCATCGGGCCGCAATAGTCTCGCTGCTGGAGGACGTCACGTCGGCCCGGGTCAGCGTCAAGGCGACGACCAACGAAGGCATGGGCTGGATCGGCCGCGGAGAAGGCATCGCGGCCATCGCCGTCGCCTCTGTCGACATCTCCTGACATGCTGCTCGACCGCCTGGCAAGAACCGTCGCCGAGGGGGGCTTCCAGCTGAAGGTGCTTGCCGAGACCGGAATCGTCTCGCCGATGCGGCCCGATCGCGGCGCGAGGGTACTGGGCACGTTGATCAAAGGGGGGACCACCCCGGCGACCGCCGCCCGGATAGCCGCAATCAAGCACGGCGAGCGGCCGTTCATCGTCGACGAGGCAGGCAGCCTCAGCTTCAGCGAAGTCGATCTCCGGACCAATGCCCTGGCCCGGGCGATCGCCCGAATGGGGATCGGCGAAGGGGACGGCATCGCGATCATGTGCCGCAATCACCGCGGCTTCATCGAGGGCAACCTCGCCGCTTCGAAACTGGGGGCGACCGCGCTCTTCCTCAATACGATGTTCTCCGGGCCGCAGCTGGCCGAGGTCGTGGAACGCGAGGGCCCGAAAGTGCTCATCCACGACGCGGAATTCACCGAACTGCTCAAGGACGTCCCCGAGGACGTGATCCGGATCGTCGCCTGGGAGGGTGGCGGAGCCGAGCCTTCCGGCCTCGACCTCCTGATCGCCTCAGCCGGGGACGAACCGCTCGAATTCCCCGCGCATGCCGCCCGGTTCATCATTCTGACTTCCGGGACCACCGGCTCACCAAAGGGCGCCCAGCGCAGCAGCCCCGACGGTCTCGGCGGTCTTGCCGGCCTGCTCGACCTGATCCCGCACCGCTCGGGTGAGACCATGGTGATCGCCGCTCCGCTTTTCCATTCCTGGGGCTTCATCAATTCGGTGATCGCGCTGACCCTGGGGGCGACGGTGGTGCTGGAGAGCCGTTTCGACCCGGCCCGCACGATGAAGCTGGTCGACCGCCATTCGGCGGATGTGCTCGTGGCCGTGCCGGTCCTTCTGCAGCGGATCCTCGGACTTGCTCCCGAGGACACCGTTGGTATCCGGGCCGGGCATCTGAGGATCACCACGCTCTCCGGATCGGCTCTGCCTGGTGGCCTCGCAACGCGCTGGATGGACCGCTACGGCGACAGTGTCTACAGCCTCTACGGCTCGACCGAGGTCGCCTTCGCGGCCGTCGCAGGACCGAAACAGCTCCGGATCGATCCGACCACGGCCGGATTCCCGCCCAGAGGCACATCGTTGAGGCTGGTCGACGAAGCGGGCGGCGACGTCGCCGACGGCGAGACCGGCCGCATCTTCGTCCGCAACAACATGACCTTCGAGGGCTACACCGGCGGCGATGACAAGGAACGGATCGACGGCTTCACGTCGACCGGAGATGTCGGACACTTCGGCCTCGACGGCATGCTCTACATCGACGGCAGGGACGACGAGATGATCGTCTCCGGCGGGGAGAACGTCTACCCCGGCGAGGTCGAGGATCTGATCGCCGGTCACGACGACGTGATCGAGGTGGCTGTACTGGGGATCGACGACGAGAAGTTCGGCCAGGTACTCAAGGCCTGGGTGGTGCCGGCAGACCCCGGGGCGATCGACGAAGCCCGGATCAAGGCCTTCGTCCGCCAGAACCTCGCCTCCTACAAGACGCCCAAAGAGGTCGTCTTTATTGACGAACTTCCGAGAAATGCCACCGGCAAGATCCTGAAAAGGGCGCTCGAGTAGTAGGTTTGCGTTGACGATGAGCGATCCAACTCCAGCTCCGTCCAAGGAAGAGGCGGCCGGGAACGACGGCCTGCCCCCTGACCTGCGCGCGGTCGGCGAGGCATCCGCCCGGATGAACGCCCGGGTCGAGGCCTATGCCAAAGAGCTCGACGAGCGGGAAACGAAGGCCCGCAAGGCCGAGCTGGCGGCCCGCGAATCGGAACTCAAGGCTCTGGCTGAAGCGCGCAAGGCTATAGACCGGGCCAGGGAATGGGAGAAGAAGGCGGCCGAGGCCGACGCCCGTTCGGCCACCGTGGATCAGAGGATCGAGCAGGTCCGGACCGAAGCCGCGCGTGAGACGGCAGAGGCCCGCGAGGAGATCAAGGCGAAAGCGCGCGACACCCTGCGCAAGCTGAGCGCCGAAGCCCGCGGGAAGATCGAGATTGCCCAGGAAGCGAGAAAGAAGGCTGAAGAACAGGCCCGCGAGCTGAAGGAAAAGGAAACCGACCAGCGTGCCGCCCAGGCGACCCTCGAGGCCGACCTCAAGCGTGCCCAGGGAACGCTCGCGGAGGAGCGGGCGAACCGTGAGGAGGCACTGAGCAAGGTCGCCGCAGAAGGCGAAGAGCGACTTGCCGCACGGACCCGCCACCTCGAAGAGACCGCTGAGCGTCTGGCGCGCGAATCCCGCCAGGCTGCCGAACGCGAGGCGGCGAACCGGATTTCGGCCTACGAAGAGCGGGCGCGCAAGGCAGAGGACCGGGCCGCCCAGGCCGAATCTCACGCCAACGAGTTCGAGCAGCTCGCCCGCCAGCGTATCGCCGAGATCGAGTCGGAGATTGACAAGCGTGTCATGGAAGGCACCGAGCGGGTCCGCACGGAAGCCGCTGAACGCGTCGATGCCCTGGTCGAGCGTTTCGGGCGCGAGGCCGAGGAGACGGCCCGTCGCCGGGCCGAAGAACGCCTGCGCGATGAGGACGAGCGCATTCGCCGCGAAGCCGACCGTCGCGCCGAGTTGGCGCAGCAGTCGGCGGACGACGAGGTTCGTGCCGCTGCCGACCGGGCCCGGCAGGAGGCCCTCGCCGCCGCTTCGAGCACCGCACCCGACTGGGAGCGCACCGACTCTTCACGGGCCCCCGGCGAAGCCTCGGCGCCGCGTCGGCGCGGAGGGCCCGGCGGTGGCGGGTACCGCACCTTCTAGGGTGGCTGACCGGTCCGGCGGCGCCGCGATGCGCGACGTCAGCATCAAAGACACGATGAGCGGCGAGCGCCGCGTCATCGATCCGTCCCGTGAGGTCGGAATCTATGCCTGCGGTCCGACCGTTTACAGCCGTATCCACATCGGCAATGCCCGGCCGTTCGTCATCTTCTCGCTGTTGGCCCGCTTCCTGAAGAGCGAGGGCTACCGGGTACGGCTGGCGATCAACGTCACCGACATCAACGACAAGATCTACACGGTCGCCCGCGAGCGGGGCATGGAATCGGCCGCCCTGGCGGAGGAGATGACCGCCGCCTACTTCGAGGACACCGATCGCCTCGGACTCGGCCGTCCTGACGCGGAGCCTCTGGCCACCGCGACGATCGGGCCGATCATCGAGCTGATCGCCGACCTGGTGGAATCAGGACACGCCTACGAGTCCGGCGGTGACGTCTACTTCTCGGTCCGCAGCTTCGACGGCTACGGCAAGCTCTCCCATCGCCCGACCGAAGACATGGAGCAGGGGGAGGACGACGCCGGATCGCTCAAGCGCGATCCGCTCGACTTCGCGCTCTGGAAGAGCCAC
>JAUQWL010000039.1 GCA_030835185.1 Solirubrobacterales bacterium
CCAACCGCACGGGCAGGAAGGTCGCCCGGCAGCGCAGCCTCGTCCGTTCAAGCTGCTGAGCCGGCCTGAGGTCCAGCCCACGACTTGGTCGCTCCTCTGTCGCGATAGCACGGACCGGGGCTGGACGACGGCCCGAACCCCGGACCTCGCGATTGCCGGTTTGGCGAGCTACCTGCTCAGCGTGGGACAGACAAGGGGAAGCCTGAACGCCGGCCCTGGTCGCCTTCAATGGTCCGGGATCAGCGGCTTCCACCGGCCATCGCCGGCAGGATCATGATCGTGTCGGAATCCGAAACGACTGTGTCGAGTCCGTCGAGGACCCGAACGTCCTCGTCGTTCAGGTAAACGTTGACGAACCGGTTCAGCTCACCTTCTTCGGAGAAGATCTGAGCCTTTGTATCCGGGTGCTCGGCTACCAGCGCCTCGAGAACGAGGCCGACCTTGTCACCTTCGAGCGACACTTCGGTCGCTCCGCCGGTGTGCTGACGCAGGACTGGGGGAACTTTGACTGACGGCATGCGCCGGATCCTAGCGGGAAGCGGTCCGGCTCAGGAGCCGACGTGCCCGCCGCAGAACGCCTCGTAGTCGGGGAAGGCTCCAAGTTCGGATTCGGGCACTTCCCCGGCGTCGAGTCCACAGATCGGGCAGTCCGGATCGCGCCTGACTTTGAGCTCGGTGAAGCGGGTCCCGAGGGCTTCGTAGAGCAGGAGACGACCGACGAGCGGCTCGCCGATCCCCAGCACCAGCTTGATCACCTCGTTGGCCTGGAGCAGGCCCATCACGCCGGCCATCACTCCGAGGACGCCGTTGGCCGAGCAACTCGGCGCCAGCTCCGGCGGCGGCGGGCTCGGGTAGAGGCAGCGATAGCAGGGGCCCTCATGCGGGACGAAGGTCGAGATCTGTCCGTCGAAGGAGAGGATCGAAGCCGATACGACCGGCTTGTTCAGTCTCACGCTGGCGTCGTTGAGCAGGTAGCGCGTCGGAAAGTTGTCGGCGCCGTCGACGATGATGTCGTAGTCGGCGATCGTCTCGAGGATGTTTCCCGAATTGAGGCGATAGTTGTACTCGACCACTTCAACGTCGGGGTTCAGTGCCTCGATCGTCTGCCGGGCCGAAGCGGTCTTCGGCTGACCGATGCGCTCGGTGTTGTGGATCACCTGACGCTGGAGGTTGGAGGCATCGACCACATCGTCGTCGATCAATCCGATCTTGCCGATACCGGCCGCTGCGAGGTAGAGCGCCGTCGGCGCCCCGAGTCCGCCGGCACCGAGCAGGAGCACCTTCGCCTCGAGCAGCTTGACCTGTCCGGCCGCACCGACTTCGGGGAGCAAGGTGTGTCGTGAGTAGCGGTTGCGCTGCTCGTCCGTCAGGCCGGCCTCGGTCACGACCGGAAGGCCGCTCGCCTGCCAGTCGAGAATGCCGCCGGCGACAGAGGCGACGTCCTCGTAGCCGAGTTCCATCATCTGTTCGGCAGCAGTGACCGAGCGAAGTCCGGAACGGCAGTAGATGACCACCCTGGCCGACTTGTCGGGAACGGCGTCGTCAATCGTCGCAAGGAGCGTCGCCGGCGGGATCAGCTTTCCACCTTCGATCCGTGCCTCGGCGGCTTCATACGGCTCGCGGGTGTCGAGAAGCACGACGCTGTCGTCCTGGATCTCTTCGAATGCTTCCTGGGCGGTGATCTCTTCAACCACCATCGTCTCTGTCTCGGGTGTCATCTGCTAATCCCCTGAATCTCTATCCGGTTTCGGTTACTTCATAAACAATAGCGCCCAGGCCGCTTTGGCGCAACCGCCCGTGAAATCCGCGATCGCGACCCTGCGCCCTTCCTTTCGGATGGACCGGCGAACCGTGCCGGCCTCCTGTCGACGAGCCTCCTGTCGACGAGCCTGCTTCATATGAAAAGATCGCTCGTCTCGTCAGCGACCGGGGCCCGAAGCCTCGAAATGAAAAGGGATCAGATGTCGATCAAGTCAGCGCGCCTTGTTGTCTCTTCCGTCCTCGCCTTCACGGCCTCGCTACTGCTGTTGGCGGTGCTCAGCCAGCCGGCCCATGCCGCCAGGACGGTCACGATCACCGGCAACGCCTATGCCTTCATTTTCGCCGGCAACAAAGACCGGCTCGAGGGTGCCAGGATCGGCATCGCCGAAATGCCTGGCCTGACCACGACCGCCGGGCCGAACGGCGCCTACGCACTCGAGGTGCCGGACGACACCACGATCACCCCTTACGCCGAGTTCGAGGGCTACTACCCGACCCACCATCAGACGTTCCACACCTCCGGCGAAGATCTGCGGCAGGTCAACTTCCAGATGCCCGCCCTGACCACCTACAACCTGCTCGCCGGATACGTGCAGGCCGGCCTGAATCAGGACGGCAGCCTGACCGACTGCGGGATCGTCTCGACCTTCTTCCAGAAGGAAGGCCGGAGTTTCAACGACTTTGACGACTTCCACGACTTCCGCCCGCACGGCGTCGAAGGTTCCACCGCCGTCGCCACCCCGGCCGCCGGCCGCCAGTTCTACTTCAATCACCGGGTCCTCCCCGATCCGGAGCAGCCTTCATCCTCTCGTGACGGTGGGGTTCTCTGGGTCGATGTCGAGTCGGGCGTCTACGAGATCAAAGGCTCGTCCGACACCACGCGCCACGCCAGCTTCGTCGCAACCTGCGAGCCGGGCCGCCTGGTGAACGCCAACCCACCGTGGGGGCTCGTAGAGCTCGCCGGCAACGAAGCGATCAACCCCGCGGTTCTCCCTGACACCAAGCTCAACGCCCACCTGCTCGCCTCGCGGGTCGTCCGCAAGAACGGCAAGCGGCGCATCCTCAACCTGCGGTTTCTGACGACCGAAAGCGCAACCGCCGCTGTCCGTCTGCGTCAGGTCCGGACCAACCGCAGGAACCGCAAGGTCAAGCGGCAGGTCAGAAAGACCATAACCCTCCAAGCTGGACGAAGCGATGCCACCATCGCCGTCCCGCGCGGGTTCAAGGGCGGGAGGGCATCGCTCCAGGTTGTGCTCACAGATACCGCCGGTAACTCCAGGACCGCCTCCAGCGGCATGATGGTGCCCCACCCCCGACGCTGACCGGGAACGCAAACCACCCCCGGGACGAAGCCCCAGCCGGCGCGGCGGGCTGACTCGACCGGGCGAGACCGTGTGCAGCAGCCCTGCAGCGAGGGGCGCATCTGGCGGAGGCTGGTCACCCGATCCTCAATCTCTGACTCGGGTAATGGAGGGACAGCTGGAACGACGGGCTCCTGGACCTCCTTCGCGTCCTGGTGCCAAGCGACGACGAGCGGCCCGCACAAGGCGAACCGTTTGCCAGAATCTGCGCAGCTCCGCTCATCCCGGCCGAAGCGCTCCCGATTCCCTCATAGGCCGAGCGTGAAGTGCCGGAGACGATTCGTGCTCGCCCACAGGCAGAAATCGCCACGCTCAAAGGCCCCTGAGAGCCAATCCTCGACCCCGAGGTTACGTTCGGCTACGAATGACCGCGGCCCCGGGCCCGACCGTCGGACCCCCTCGGGCGGCGCGGCGAATCAGGGCCCGGATCCGGAAAAGGAGCCGAGCCCTCACCGCGTCTTCAAGACAGCGTCAGGGGATCCGTTTGCCGGTGCGGTCGTCGAGACAGATCGCGGCGACGTAGACCGGCAGGTCGCTCCACTGGTCGGTGTTCCAGAACTTGAACGCGCGCGCCTTCACCCGCGGATCCATGCCGAGAAAGTGAATCTTTCCGTGATACCACGGCGCGATTCCGAATGCCCCGACGATCGCCTTGGACTGGTCGTAGCAGGCGACTTTCTTCTCCTGGACCTTCTTCTTCTTCAGAGTCTGTGCGCCGAGCGGCCAGTAACCGGGCTTCAGGTTCAGGTTGAGCTTGTGCGCGTGCCCGGATTTCTTGTACGTCTTCGTACTGAGGCACAAGACGCTCACTTCCATCGAAGACGGGGACGAGACCACGAAGTTCCAGTTCCATGACGAACTCAGCGGGTTGCCCGGGTATGAGCTCTTCAGCCAGGCGTCTGCGCCCGAAAGCATCTTGAAGCCGGGGCCGACTGCGACCTCCCTGCCGGGTTTGCAGCTAAGGGCGGGGCTCGAGAAGTCACTGCCGGGGAACCAGGCGGTTGTCTTCCGCGGCCTGATCTTTATCTTGTGCTGATGGCTGTTCTCCGCAGTCTTGCGGCCCAGGCAGGTGGCGAACAGCTTGACCTGCGCCCGGCCATCCGCGTTGTTGGTCAACTCGAAGTGCCACTTGGCGCCGTTGCTCCCCTGCTGGAGGTCGCTGTAGGAGCGGGTCACGGTGACGTCCCGCAGGTCGCCGAAGATGCCGATCTGCGGGTTCGCCTGGTCGACGTTGTCGACTCGCCACATGCCGTCGACCGCGTAGTCGCCGGCGTTGCAGTACGTGTGCTCGTGCGCGTATTCACCACCGTCGAGATCCACCTGCTTTTCAACCTTGTAGATCTTGAGGAAGTGGGTGGAGCCCGCTGATGCGATCGCCGGCAGCGCTAGTACTCCGACCATGAGTGCAAAAGCGGAAGCCAGCAACAAGCCGACCAGCGTTCCCGGTGTTCGCTTCGTCGTTTCGTTCCTCATCCCATACCTCCGATTCCCGAATGTTGCGGCGACTCCCGCGATCCCACTTCAGGTTCTGGGCGGATCCGCCACTCTCGCATACGGTAGCCAGACCTGCCCGAAAATGCAAGTCGGATGTCACCAGCCGTCTTCGTGCCGCAAATTCGACGGCGTAAAGGCCGCGGCTGGATTGAGGGAAGGAAGGTGCCGCAGCTCCCTGGTCCGACCGGACGACTGAGTCCCGAGGGCCCGGCCCTGCTCGCCGAGCTGACCGAAAAGGCTTTCGTAAGACGCGGCTGCTTCGCAGAGAGGCGGCAGCCCTACAGCGAGGGGCGCATCTGGCGGAGCCGGGTGACCCTCTCCTCGATCGGGGGGTGGGTCGAAAACAGGCCGGCCAGCCCCTTTGCCTTGAAAGGCTTGACGATGTAGAGCGGTTCCGAGGCCTCGTTCACGCGGCCCTTCATCGGAATCGCCTCGGCACCCTGCTCCAGTCGCAGCAGCGCGCTGGCCAGGGACTCGGGGTTGCCACAGATCGAGGCGCCGCCGGCATCGGCTGCGTACTCACGCTGACGGGAGACCGCCATCTGGATGATCGAGGCGGCCAGCGGGGCCAGCAACACCATGGCCAGCGAACCGATCAGGCCCAGCGGCGAGTCGTTGTCCCCGCCGAACCAGAGCAGCATGTAGCCGATGTAGGTGATCGCAGCACCGATCGTGGCCGCCACCGACTGGATCAGGATGTCGCGATGCTTGATGTGGGCAAGCTCGTGGGCGACCACGCCGCGAAGCTCATCCGGCGAGAGCAGCCGCGTGATGCCCCGGGTGACCGCCACGGCCGCGTGGTTGTAGTTGCGGCCCGTGGCGAAGGCATTGGGCTGGTCTTGCGGGATCACGTAGAGGCGCGGCATCGGGATGTCCGCCCGCTGGCAGAGCTCACGCACCATTTGGAAGTACTCCGGGTTCTCCGACTCCTCCATCGGTTCCGCGCGGCTCATCTTGAGAGCCACCTTGTCGCTGAAGAAGTAGGAGAAGAAGTTCATCGCAACGGCGAAG
>JAUQWL010000040.1 GCA_030835185.1 Solirubrobacterales bacterium
CTCACCACGGCCCAGGCCAAGGCCCTCACCACCGAACAGGTCCAGGCCCTCACCACGGCCCAGGTGCGTGCCCTCTCCACGACCGATCTCGTCGCCATGACCACCGACCAGATCGCCGTCCTCGACACCGCCGACGTCGCCGCCCTCACCACCGTCCAGCTGCGCGCCCTCGAAGCCGCCGACATCACCGCGCTCTCCAGCAGCCAGATGCAGGCCCTCGGCGCCGCCCAGGTCCAGGCCCTCACCACCGCCCAGGTCGCCGCCATCGAGACGGAAGACCTCGCCGCCCTCTACACCGCCCAGGTCCAGGCCCTCACCACCGCCCAGGTCGTCGCCCTCACCACCCAGCAGGTCGCCGCCATCGAGACCGCCGATCTCGTCGTCCTCACCACGGCGCAAGTCCGCGCCCTCGAAGCCGCCGATGTCGCCGCCCTCACCACCGACCAGATCCTGGTCCTCCAGGACACCCAGGTCCAGGCCCTCACCACCGCCGGTATCGCCGCCCTGAGCAGCGCCCAGGTCCAGACCCTCACCACCACCCAGCTCGTGGCCCTGTCCACCGCCCAGGTGCGTGCCATCGCCACCGAGGGCATCGCCGCCCTCACCACCGCCGATGTCAAGGTCCTTACCACCGCCAACATCGCCGCCCTGACCACCTCCCAGGTCCAGGCCCTCACCACCGAGCATGTCGCCATGCTGACGACCACCCAGCTGGCCGTCTTCAACACCGCCGACATCGCTGCCCTCACCACCGAACAGGTCCAGGTCCTCAACACCAACGACATCGCCGTCCTCACCACGGCACAGATCCGCGCCCTCAGCACCGACGCCGTCGCCGCCCTCACCACCCAGCAGCTCGGCATCTTCGAGACCGCCGACATCGCCGCGCTTGCCACTTCCCAGGTCCAGGTCCTTACCACCGAGCAGGTCGTCGCCCTCACCACCCAGCAGGTCACCGCCCTCAGCAGCGGCGCCATCGCCGCCCTGACCACCGACCAGATCGCCGTCCTGGAGACCGCCGACATCGCCGTGCTCACCACGGCACAGGTGCGTGCCCTGGAGACCGCCGACATCGTCGCCCTCACCACCGATCAGGTGCAGGCCCTCACCACGGCGAACGTCGCCAACCTGACCACGGCCCAGTTCGTCGCCCTGGAGACCGCCGACATCGCCGCCCTCACCACCGCCCAGGTGGTCGCGCTGGCCTCGGCCCATGTCGCCACCCTGACGACGACCAAGCTCCAGGCCCTCAGCACGCAACAGCTGCAGGCCCTCGAAACCGCCGATGTCGCCGCCCTCAGCAGCGCCCAGACTGTCGCCCTCACCACCGAACAGGTCGTCGCCCTGACGACGCAGCAGGTACGCGCCCTGACCACGGCCGGCGTTGCCGTCCTCACCAGCCAGCAACTGCAGGCGCTGGAAACCGCCGATGTCGCCGTCCTCACCACCGCCCAGGTGCGTGCCCTCGACACCGCCGACATCAACGTCCTCAGCACCGAACAGGTCCAGGCCCTGGCCACCGCCAGCCTGGCGGCCCTGACCACCGAGCAATTCACCGTTCTCGGCACCGACGACCTCGCCGCCCTCACCACGGCCCAGGTCCAGGCCCTGGCCACCGCCCAGGTCGCCCTGCTGACCACCGCCAAGCTCCAGGTCCTCACCACCGAACAGGTCCAGGCCCTCACCACCGCCGACATCGCCGTCCTCACCACGGCCCAGGCCAAGGCCCTCACCACCGAACAGGTCCAGGCCCTCACCACGGCCCAGGTGCGTGCCCTCTCCACGACCGATCTCGTCGCCATGACCACCGACCAGATCGCCGTCCTCGACACCGCCGACGTCGCC
>JAUQWL010000238.1 GCA_030835185.1 Solirubrobacterales bacterium
GACCGGGCCCGGTCGGCACTCGATTCGGTCAAGATCTGGCTGATCGACAACAGCCATACCGTTATGACTGTCCTGTTCGTAGTGCTGGGTGCGAAGGTGCTCGGAGATGGCATCAGCGGCCTCGGCTGACGTTCCGGTCCGCTGGAGGTAGTCTCAACCGGCGTGGCGGATCAGGCGAAAGAGTGGGCGGGGGTGGTGCGGGCCTATCGGGGTGCCGGCGACGTGACCTACGAAGAAGTCGGAGGAATCAATCCTGCCGACGGCCCGGTTGCGCTCTGCGTCGGCGGAAGGAACCGGCTCACCGGAAACCTTGCCCCTGGCTTCTGGGGCGCATGCTGCGATGCCGACGAAGTCGAGGTCGGCCGGACATTCAGCCGCAGCGTCGTACCGTCGGCGCTGCTGACCAAGGCCCACATGCCCGACCTGGCCAAGGTCATCGGTGCCTTCAACGTCGAGTCGATCGAGTCCCGGCCGGATGAGTACATCCGGCAGAAGGTCTCGCGCAAGGTCGAGTTCGAGTCGCTGGCCTTCAACCGGAACTTTCTTGCGACCGTTCCCGAGGAGTACGACCCGGTCGCGCTTCGTGAACTGTTCTCGCCGGGATTCCTCGACTGGGTGACGACGATCGATCGGGAGATCGAGTTCGGGATCAACGACCGCCAGTTCTGGTTCACGTGGAAGCTGAGGGAGCGCAGCGCCGCCGAACTCGATCTGGCTCTGTCCAACGCCGCCGAACTCTTCACCCGGCTTCACCGAGAGATGGAACAGGAAAATCTTCATCACTATCCGCCGGGTCCCTGGAACGCCGGGCTCGCACCCTTTCCCGCGGAGTAGCCGGCCCGCCGGTCAGGTGGCCGGCGACAGTCCGTCGGCCGGTTCGGGATCCGGCCGGTCACAGGGTCGGTGCACCTCGACGGCCGGCCCGCCGGAAGGGCGGTCGAGCCTCAGGCCGGGTAGTCGTCTTCGTGGGGTAGCACGATTCGATGATGGCGTTCGTCGCCGATCACCTTCGGCAGTACCGGATGGGTCGCGAACGGATCCTGCCGCGCCGCAGAGAGCGCCGCTTCGGTGTTTGGCTGTGGCAACAGCGCCTCGAGTTGCTTCAGGGTCGGGAAGACGACCGCGAACTCTTCGGTCGCCGCCTGCTCGACCGCCAGCGCCGGTTCAACCCACCTGGCCGCAGTCATTTCGTAGCCGTCCGGGGTGGCCACGGCCGCCTCCGGGGCGGCGGCGATGAAGAACCAGGTGTCGAAACGCGTGCTGATCACCTCTGGCGTCACCCACCGGGCCAGCGGGACCATCTCCGAGTCGGGCCGCAGATGCACGCCGGCCTCCTCGGCGAGCTCGCGACGGGCACAGGTGGCCAGACCGTCCATACCTTCGCCGTCTTCCGCATCCAGTGAGCCACCCGGGAAGACCCAGACGTTCGGCATGAAATGCGACTCGGCCGAGCGCCTGAGCAGGAGGACTTCAAGTCCACCATGTCTTTCGTGGTCGCGCAGGAGGATTACCGTCGCCGCGGGCCGCGGCGTGGTCGGTTCACCCAGGTTGACCGATTCGGCGGAGCCGGGTTCGGGGAAAGCGGGCATGCGCGCAACAGTAGCGCCAAGGTAATCTGCCCGCCATGGCTACCTCGGGCACCGGACGCTGGGTATGTGCCTCCTGCGGATGGATCTACGACCCCGCAGAAGGCGATCCCGACGGCGGCATCCCCCCGGGAACCCCGTTCGAAGAGATCCCCGAAGACTGGTTCTGTCCGGTCTGCGGCGCCCGCGCTTCGGACTTCGAGCCCTACGAGGACTGAACCGGGGACCGGCCGGACGGTTCGGCTGTCACGCAGGGCCCGGTCCCGCGATCACCGCGGCCCGGTCCGGTTGATCGCGAGCCCGATCAGCACCATCAGCCCGATCGGGATGGCGATAGCAGAGGCGACCAGCGCCACACCGGCCGGTAACGCCGGCAGCCTGCCGGCGTCGTCAACCGCATCGCTGAGTGATATGCGTCACTTTGACAAAGTTTGCGTTTGCAGAATCGTTGCGAATATGAAACTATAACCGGGATGTCTTCAGTGGCAACCACGAGCGACGCGGTCCGGGCCGCTGCTGCCGGACTCTCCGACGAAGTCCGGGAGACGGCGATCCGGGTCGGGACGATCTTCCGGCATCTCGTCTCCTACGACGATGGCGGCGAGGCGCTGCGGGCGATCGACGCCCATGGCCTCAGCTTCGTCCAGTTCAAGGTCCTGATGGAGCTGTACGTGGCCGATCCCGACGAGGCGCCCTACATCCAGGAGCTTTCCGTATGCCTCGGCACCCCGACCCCTTCACTGAGCCGCGCGGTCGAAGGTCTGGTCCAGAAGGATCTGGTTTCGCGCTGCGAGGATCCCGACGACCGCCGTCGGCGCAGGGTGGCACTCACTTCCGCCGGCCGCGAGGTGCTCGACCAGTTCTACCTCAGCCGGGTTGCCGGGGTGATCGAGTTTGCCGCCGGTCTCACCGGTGTGCAGCGGCAGGCATTCGATGCCGCCGTGGGCAGCCTGCTCGAGCGCGAAGACATCGCATCCGTTTACGAAAGCGTTCAGGGGGTGATGCCGCGATGAGCCGTTACCAGCATCTGATCACCGACGACAATCGCAAGTGGTGGACTCTCGGCGCGATGTGCCTGGCCCTGTTCATGGTCATGCTCGACAACACGGTGGTCAACGTCGCCCTGCCTTCGATTCAGCGCGATCTCGGGACCTCGATCTCCGGGCTCGAGTGGATCGTCAACGGCTACACACTCTCCTTCGCCGTGCTGCTCGCGGTCGGCGGTCGCATGGGGGACATTTTCGGACGCCGCAGGATGTTCGTCTTCGGCGTGATCGTCTTCACCCTGGCCTCGACCACCGCCGGACTGGCGCCCGGCAACTTCGCCCTGGTTGCCAGCCGCGTCCTTCAGGGTGTCGGAGCGGCCTTCATGATGCCGGGCACGCTTTCGATCATCACCGACGCCTTCCCTCCTTCGGAGCGCGGGAAAGCGATCGGCACCTGGGCCGGGGTTTCCGCTCTCGCACTGGCGGTCGGGCCGGTTCTCGGCGGTTTCCTCACGGAGTACGTCTCCTGGCGTGCGATCTTCTACATCAACGTGCCGGTTGGCATTCTCGCCGTGCTGGCAGCTACCTTCATCGTCCGGGAATCCCGCGATACGACGGTCGGTCGCAAAGTCGACGTGCTCGGCGTCGGCATCCTGACGATCGGCCTCACCGCGATGGTCCTGGCCCTGATCGAAGGCAACTCCTGGGGCTGGGGGTCGCTCGCCGTACTGGGCCTGGTCGCCTTCTCGGTGATCTCGCTCGGCTGGTTCATCCTCGCCGAGTTGCGGGTCAAGGCGCCGATCATTGAATTCTCCCTGTTCAACAGCCGTAACTTCATCGGCGCGGTCACCGTGGCCTTCATCATCTCGTTCGCGATGATGGGCGTCTTCTTCTTCCTGGCTCTCTACATGCAGAACATCCTCGGCTATTCGGCACTCGAAGCCGGGGTGCGCTTCCTGCCGACCACACTGGTGATCATGGTCTTCGCGCCTCTTTCGGGACGGCTTTCGGACCGGATCGGTCCGCGCTGGCCGATCGTCGGCGGCATGAGCCTGATCGCCCTCTCCCTGTACCTGTTCTCGACGACCGAGGTCGGAACGACCTTCTCCGAACTCCTGCCCAGCTTCATCCTGCTCGGTGCCGGCATCGGGTTCACCATGTCTCCGATGTCCACCGCGGCGATGAACGCCGTCGCAACGGCCAAAGCCGGCGTGGCGTCCGGGATCCTCTCGATGTTCCGGATGATCGGCGGGACCTTCGGCGTGGCGCTTCTCGGCGCGCTCTTCCAGAACCAGGCGAAGGGACGCCTCAACGAGACCCTCGCCGGTTCCGGCCTGACTCCTGACCAGCAGGGCGAACTTGCCCGATCGCTCACCGGTGGCGTTCCCGACGTCCAGGGACTGGCGCCCGACCAACTGGCCCGGCTCACGGCCGCTTCTCACGACGCCTTCGTGTACGGACTGACCCATGCGATGGTGCTTTCGGTGGGTGTCGCCGTCGTCGGCGTGTTCGTCGCCCTGGTGATGATCCGCGGTCATGGCAGCTCGGTCGACCGGCAGGTCTCCGCCGACCAGGATGCTGCGGTCGCCGCCGAGGCTGCGCAGGCGATCTGAGCCGCTGGCGGCCGGCGAAGCGGGGCTGCCTTGCGGTCCGGCTCTCCGGGCGGCTATTCTTGCGACCAGCGGATTCGCTGGGAATCCGACCTCTCAGGAGATGACTTTGACCTCGCGCCACACCTCTTCCACTCCCCCCGTGATCCGTTTTCTGCCTCTGGCCCTGGTCGTTTCGATCGGCCTGTTGGCTGTGGGGGCCCCGGTGCCGGCATCGGCAGCGCCCGGCGACGGAGGCGACAAGCAGGTCAAGAAGGTCAGGTCCGCGGTCAAGATCAAGCCCCACGGGCTGCGTGGTGGCCGGGCGAAGATCATGAGCAGGATCACGATCGGCGGCAACGTCAAGCCCTGGAGCCCGGGGCAGCGGCTGCGGGTCAGGTTCTTCCACAACGCCAGACAGTTCATGTCCCGGAGCGTCAAGGTCAAGAAGGGGCCGGGCAAGTACGGAACCTTCAGGACCTCGATTCTCACGAAGAAGGGCGGCAAGTACGCCGCCCAGGCGCGCTATTACGGCAAAGGGGGACCCAATCCGGTCGCTCCGGACTCGACTGTGCGCAAGTCCTGGAAGGTCCGTTTCACCTCGCTCTCTCCCGGCCAGTGCGGCCGCACGATCAGGGGCTTCCGCAGGGCACTCAACGACCTCGCCGTGGTTCCGTCGAACAACAACTGCTTCGACGGCAAGATGCAGCGCGCCGTGCTCGCCTACCGCAAGATGAACAGCCTCGGCCGAAGCCCGGTCGCCAGCAAGACGGTGGTTGAGAAGGTCTTCAACCGGCAGGGCCGCTACAGGGTTCGCCGCGCCGATCTGGGCGACCACATGGAGACTTCGCTCTCGAAGCAGGTTCTGGTTTTCGCCAAGGGAAAGCGTCCATACGCGATCTTCCCGATCGCCAGCGGTGCCCCGGCAACCCCGACCATTCTCGGCACTTTCAGCGTCTATCGCAAGGATCCGGGCTACAACTCGCTCGGCATGTATTACTCCTCGTACTTCATCCGCGGGTACGCGATCCACGGCTACCAGTCGGTTCCGAACTACCCGGCCAGCCACGGCTGCCTGCGGACCTTCATTGCGGATCAGCCACGGATCTACGAAAAGACATTCATCGGCCAGCCGATCTACGTCTACGGCAATGCCCGTTCGCTGAGCACCCCGTTCGGGTACCGGGGCGTCGACCCCGCCCGTTTCGACCCCGCCTCGTAGGGGACCGCATCCCGGGCTCCGTAATTTCCCGCGAGCGGTCGAGTAAAGGACCGTTGAACAGGGTCCTTCCCAGGGCGTAATGTTGAGGGCCATGAAAGGGGAAACCGATGACCTCACTTGAACTGGCCCGCTGGCAGTTCGGCATCACCACGCTCTATCACTTCATTTTCGTCCCGCTCACCATCGGGCTGGCCTTTTTCACGGCCTATGCGCAGACCAGGTGGTACAGGACGGATGACGAGAAGTGGAAGAAGGCCACCCGCTTCTGGGGCAAGCTGATGTTGATCTCCTTTGCGCTCGGTGTCGCCACCGGCATCGTTCAGGAGTTCCAGTTCGGCATGAACTGGTCCGACTACTCACGCTTCGTCGGTGACGTCTTCGGTGCCCCGCTGGCGATGGAAGGCCTCGCCGCCTTCTTTGTCGAGTCGACCTTCCTCGGCCTGTGGCTGTTCGGCTGGGGCCGGCTCTCGAAAAAGGTCCACCTCGCGACCATTTGGATGGTTTCGGGCTCGACGATTCTGTCGGCCTACTTCATCCTCGCGGCCAACTCGTGGATGCAGCACCCGGTCGGCTACGAGATGGTGGATGGCAAGGCGCAGCTCACATCGATCTGGGCCGTGCTGGGCAACAGCACGGCGCTCTACGCGTTCGCCCACACGATCCTCGCTTCACTGCTCACCGGCGGCATGGTGATTGCCGGCATTTCGGCCTGGCACCTGCTGCGGAACAGCCACACGGATGTCTTCAAGGGATCGCTGCGCATGGTCGTGCCGGTACTCGCGGTCGCCGGCGTCACCACCATCGGCGTCGGCCACTTCAACGGTGTCCTCATGTCCGAGCAGCAGCCGATGAAGATGGCGGCCGCAGATGCGGTCTTCGATACCACCGAAGGTGCAGGGCTGTCGCTCTTCGCGGTCGGCTCGATGGAGAGCAATCCCGAGGGACTCGAACGGAACATCGAGATACCGAATCTTCTCTCGTTCGTGATGACCGGTTTCCCGCGGTCCGAGGTTCAGGGAATCAACGATCTGAACGCCGAGTACCGGGAACGATTCGGCCCGGGTGAGTATGCGCCGATCGTCGCGGTCGCCTACTGGTCGTGGCGGACCATGCTCGGGATCGGTTTCGCACTCGCCCTGCTGGCCGTGATCGCGTGGTGGTTGTTGCGCAAGGAGCGGCTGGAGAGATCCACGAAACTGCTCAAGGCGACCATGTGGATGGCCCCGCTGCCCTTTATCGCCAGTTTTGCCGGCTGGATCTTCACCGAGATGGGTCGTCAGCCATGGTCGGTATTCGGCTTGCTCCGGACGAGCGACAGCGTGTCGCCCACGGTCAGTTCGGCCGAGGTATGGATCAGCCTTGTCGGATTCACCCTGCTTTACGGAGTGCTTGCCGTGATCGCGGGCCGGATTTTCTTCAGGATTGCAGGCAAAGGCCCGCCCGATGAAGATCCCGACGAAGACTCTGAAAACGCCCACTTCGGATTGGCATACTGATCATGGAAGAGTTCACAACGCTGCAGCTCATCTGGTTCATCCTCATTTCGGTTCTCTGGATCGGCTACTTCGTCCTCGAGGGGTTCGACTTCGGTGTCGGGATCCTGATGAAGACGCTGGGCCGCGACGAGAATGAGAAGCGGGCCATCCTTCACTCGATCGGGCCGGTCTGGGATGGCAACGAAGTCTGGCTGATCGTCGCCGGCGGGGCCACCTTTGCCGCCTTCCCGGAATGGTACGCGACGCTCTTCTCCGGTTTCTACCTGGCGCTGTTCGTGATCCTGGTCGCGCTGATCGTTCGTAACGTCGGTTTCGAGTTCTGGGGCAAGCGGGATTCGAAGGCCTGGCGCAACGGATGGGAATGGTGCATCCTGATCGGCAGCGCCGTCCCGGCCCTGCTCTGGGGTGTTGCCTGGGCGAACATCATCGGCGGCACGCCGATCAATGCCGAAGCCGACTTCACCGGCAATTTCTTTGACCTGCTCAGCGCCTACGCGCTGCTCGGCGGACTGGCCACGCTCACTGTCTTTTTCGCCCACGGCGCGATCTTCCTCACGATGAGGACCAAAGGCGCGGTTTCGGCAAGGGCCGGAAAGGTCGCCCGGGTGGCGATCGTGCCGGCCGTCGCGGTTACCGCGGTCTGGCTGGCATGGACGCTAAGCAGGCACGACCCGCTCGAGATTCCGTCGTTGATCCTCGCCGTTCTTGCCGTTGTGGCGCTGGGCACCGCGGCGGTGCTGGTCCGGCGCACCGTCTGGCAGGCCTTTGCGGCGACCACGGTTGCGATCGTCATGTTCTTCTCGTCGATCTTCACCTACCTGTTCCCCAATACGATGATCTCGAGCACGGACTCCGCCTTCGACATGACCCTGAATTTCTCCAGTTCCTCCGAATACACACTGACCGTGATGACGGTCGTCGCGGTCCTGCTGGTGCCGCTCGTCCTGGTCTACCAGGGGTGGACGTACTGGGTCTTCCGCCACCGGATATCAGCCGAAGATTTCGGCGACGTGAAGACACCGGTCGACCTGCTCGACAAGCGGAAACGGGAGGGTGGGGATGGCAAGAACGGAGACACGGGCACCGGACAGCAGCCGGCGCGCCCGTGAAACCCAGCGCAGGCTGGTCCGAAGCTCCGGATCGGCCCGCGCTCACATAGCCCTCACCGTCGCCCTCGGACTCGGGGCCACGGCTCTGATCATCGCCCAGGCGACCTTGCTGGCGATGGTCATCGCCGGTGTCTTCATGGACGGACAGTCGCTCGGCGACGTATCGGGATTGCTGATCTGGCTGGCGCTCATCGCGGTCGCCCGGGGGTTGGTGAGCCTCGGTTTCGAATCTTCCGGGCGTTTCGGCGCGGCCCGGGTGATGTCGGAGCTCCGCCGCCGTCTCGCCGAGCGCCTGCTCCTGGTCAATCCCGGAACCACACGCCACGACCACTCCGGCGAACTGGTCGCGCAGGCCGTGGACGGCGTCGAGGCCCTGGAGGCCTACTTCGCCCGTTACCTGCCGCAGGTCGTCCTCGCGGCGACGGTACCGATCGCGATCCTCGCCTGGGTCTTCCCCTACGACTGGAAAGCCGGTCTGATCCTGGCGATCACGGCACCGCTGATCCCGCTGTTCATGGTGCTGATCGGTCTGCTGACCGAAGGCAGGACCCGCCGGCGCTGGTCCCTGCTGTCGCGGCTTTCTTCGCACTTCCTCGACCTCGTCGCCGGGCTGCAGACCCTGCGCGCCTACGGCCGCGCCGAGTCCCAGGCCGACTCGATCGCCGCGGTGGGAGAGCGCTACCGGCGCGAGACCATGGGCGCTCTTCGCATCGGCTTCCTCTCGGCGCTGGTACTGGAGTTGCTGGCGATGATCGGTGTTGCGATGGTCGCGACAGCGGTCGGAATCCAATTGGCTTCAGGGTCGCTTCAGCTCGAAGCGGGCCTGGTCGTACTTCTGCTGGCCCCGGAGCTCTACATGCCTCTTCGCCAGCTGGGCAACCAGTTTCACGCCAGCGCTGACGGTATGGCAGCGGCTGAGAGTATTTTCGAAGTACTCGACCAACCCGCCCGGGTCGAAGTGCCTGCCCGGCCGGTGGCGGTGCCGTCCCCCGGTGAAGCCGGGCTGGAGATCGAAGGCCTCGAGATGCTCTTCCCGGGGCGGGGCAAGGTACTCGACGGTCTCAATCTCTCGCTTTCTCCCGGCGAAACCGTCGGCCTGGTGGGTCCGAGCGGTGGCGGCAAGAGCACGCTTGTATCGCTGATTCTCAGGCTCGCCAGCCCCGGAGCCGGAAAGATCTCCTGCGGCGGGGTGGACCTCGGATCGGTCGACCCCCGCGAGTGGCGTCGTCAGATCGTCTGGGTGCCCCAGCGACCGACTCTCTTCGCCGGTTCGCTCGCTTGGAATCTGAGTCTCTTCGACCCGGACGCCGGTGACGATGCGCTCGCTCTGGCGATTGGGAAGGCCGGACTGACGGGACTGGTCGACGGGCTTCCGGAAGGGATGGATACCTTGATCGGGGACGGTGGCCGGCGGCTGTCGGTCGGACAGTCGCAACGGGTGGCGCTAGCCCGGGCTTTCCTCAGCCGGGCGCCGATGGTCCTGCTCGACGAGCCCACGGCGCATCTCGACAGCGACTCCGAAGAAACGGTTTCCCGGGCGATCGGCCTGCTGACCGCCGACCGGACCGCCCTCGTCGTCTCCCATCGCCGCCGTGCGATCGCCGGGGCCGACCGTGTCCTCGAGCTGAGGGAGGGGCGGCTGACTCCGTTCGAACCGCAGCCGGCCGGGGCGGCGACATGATTGCCTCCCGGCTTTCGCGCTCGCCGCTCGGACGGGCGGTGCTCGTAACGAGGGGTCGCTGGCGCCGCTTCGCGTGGTCCGCCCTGCTGGGCGCGGCGACGGTACTGGCTGCAGTCGGCCTGCTGACAACCTCCGGGTACCTGATCAGCCGGGCGGCCGAGAAGCCGGAAATCCTTTCGCTGACCGTGGCGATCGTCGGAGTGCGTTTCTTCGGCATTTCCCGCTCACTGCTTCGATACGCCGAGCGGCTCGTCTCGCACGACCTCGCGTTCCGCAGCCTGACCGACCTTCGTTTTCGCTTCTTCGAGAGATTGGTGCCGCTGGTTCCGGGGGCGCTCGACCAACCGGCGAGCGCCGACCTGCTCAGTCGTTTCGTCGGTGACGTCGATCGTCTCCAGGATCTCTATCTGCGGGCTCTCACTCCGCCGTTCATCGCTCTGGCCACGGGGCTGGTCTGTGTTGCGGTGGCTGCGGTGATGCTGCCGGCGGCGGCTGCCGTGCTCGCGGTGATGCTGCTCCTGGGTGGTGTCGGCGTTCCCGGCCTGACGCGCTGGGCGGCCCGGGTCTCCGGCCGGCGACAGGCGGCGGCGAGGGCGGAGTTGAGCGGGGCGATGCTCGAAGTGACCGCGGGATCCGCCGAGATCGCGGTTGCAGGCAGGGAGGCTGACTGGCTGAAGCGCATGACCGAGGCCGACACCGACGTGGTGGCCCTTCAGAAGCGCGACGCCCTCAACGGTGGTCTGGCGGCCGGCCTGACCACCATGCTGTCGGCCGGTGCGGCCGTAGCGGTCACGGCAGTCGCGATCCCAGCAGTCGACGACGGCCTGCTCGCCGGAGTCCTCCTGGCCGCCCTCGCGCTGCTTGCGATGGCTTCATTCGAGGCCGTCTTGCCGCTCGGACCCGCGGCGGCGAGTCTCGACGCCTGCGCCGACGCCGCCGAGCGAATCGAAGAGATCACCGAACGGCCGCCGCCGGTGCTCGAGCCCGCCATCCCGGTACCGGTGCCGACCGACGGCCCGCTCAGCTTCGAAGCGGTTCGTTTTGCCTACCGGCCGGAGCTTCCGGCGGTTCTCGACGCCGTCGATTTCTCGGTCGGGTCCGGCGAAGCGGTTGCCCTGGTCGGGCCGAGCGGAGCCGGCAAGAGCACGATCGCCGAGTTGATGGTGCGCTTCAGGGATCCGGACGACGGACGGATCATGGTGGGCGGCGTGGACCTCCGCTCGATGGACCCGGGCCGTCTGCGCGAGAGTGTGCGGCTCGCGCCCCAGGACTCCTACCTGTTCACCGGCACCCTCGGCGAGAACGTGGCCCTCGGAGATCCGACAGCCTGCCCTGAGGAGATCGTCGAAGTACTCGGAAGGGTCGGGCTCGGACCCTGGCTCGACGGGCTGGACGACGGCCTCGAGACTCTGGTCGGCGAAGGTGGTTCGATGGTCTCAGGCGGCCAGCGTCAGCGCATCGCGGCCGCACGCTGCCTCCTCGGCCGCCCCCGCTTCATGATCTTCGATGAGCCGACGGCCCACCTCGACCCGGAGGGTGCGCTTTCGCTGGAGCGGATTCTGGTCGGCGGACGTGAACGTGGGGCCGGGGTCCTGATCATCACCCACGCAATAGCCGACCCGGCCGGCTTCGACCGGGTACTTGAACTGGATGCCTCGCACTCGGTGCGCGAACGCGGTCCGGTTCAGGTCGACTGACCCAGGCGCCTGGTGTCCATCGACGCCTTGATCGTCGATCCGCTCGCCCCGGAGGAGACCTCGAGTTCTCCACCGGCCAGTGCCACCCTTTCGCGCATGCCTGTCAGTCCGTAGCCCGAGCGCGGCGCTTCAGGGTCGAAGCCGCTGCCGTCGTCGACCACCCTTACGGTGATCCTGTCTCCCTCCTCGAAAACCTCGACGATCGCACGACGGGCTCCGCCGTGCCGGACCGCGTTGTTCAGGGATTCCTGGATCAACCGGTAGATCGTGTCTTCGAGTTGCGGAACGAGGCGGCTGGTGCTGTCGCTTCCGCGTCCGGCGAAGTCCATCCGCAGGTCGATCGCGACAGCGGATTCGGCCTCGACCCGGTCGACCAGCGCGCTCAGCGCCGGTCCCACACCGAGCTGGTCGAGCGCGGCCGGCCTGAGGTCTGCGATCAACCGACGCATCTCCTCGATCGTCTCGTCGACCCGATCGATCGACTGGTTGATCACCAGGAGGCATGGATCGGTTTCGGCGTGACGCCGGGCGGCCGAAAGCAGCACCCGCAGACCGGCCAGATTCTGCAGGGTTTCGTCGTGCAGCTCGCGCGCCCATTTGCGACGCTCCTGCTCGGCTGCTTCGAAGCTGAGCTGTACGCGATCGGCGGCGACCGATCGCGCGTTGTTGACCGCGATCGAAATCCATTCCGCGAGGATGACCGTCGACTGTTCGTCGATTGCGTCAAAGGCACCGCCCTGCTTGTCCGTCAGGTAGAGATTGCCCCAGGGTTCTCCGTGGATCTTGATCGGCACCCCCAGAAACGACTTCATCGGCGGGTGACCGGGAGGGAAGCCGTGGGAGTCGGGATGGTGGCTCAGTTCGTCAACCAGGATCGGGCGGGGGTCGTCGATGAGCAGACCGAGCAGGCCGCGGCCCCGCGGCCGCTCCCCGATCCGCTCGACGGTCTTCTCATCCATGCCTTCGGTCAGGAAACGCTCAAGACCCGAGCGGTCCTTGTCGAGGACGCCGAGGGCGGCGTAGCGGGCTCCGGTCAACTCGCGGGCGGCGGTCAGGGCATGGGCGATGACGACCTCGGGGTCACGTTCGGTGACCAGTCCCCGGGCGACCTCGACGAGTCGTTCGAGCCGGGCCTGGTCGAGCGCGGATTCGGCCGTCTGCATGCCTGCCATGTTAGGGACAACAGGACAGATCACGGGAATCTACGGATGACGCCCCGAATCCGGGCGCTACCCTTGCGGATAGTGAAGACGGAGACTCCAAAGTCGGACGTAGAGGTTCTCTCGATCGTTCTTGCTGACGACCACACGGTCGTCCGCAGTGCGCTGCGGATGTTGCTCGAGGCCGAGAGCGACATCGAAGTGGTCGCTGAGGCAGGTACCGCTGAAGACGCGCTCAGATACGTCCGCGGCCACCGGCCCTCGGTCCTGATCCTCGACCTCGACATGCCCGGCCGTCCCAGTCTCGAGGTGCTTCCGGAGATCATCGAACTGTCGCCGGAGACCGGTGTGGTCATCCTGACCATGCGCAGCGAGCCGGAGTTCGCCCGGCAGGCTTTGAAGAGCGGTGTCCGCGGCTATGTACTCAAGGAAGCAGCCGACAGCGAACTGGTCCAGGCGGTGCGGAGCGCCGCTGCCGGAGAGACGTATCTGCAGCCGGCCCTCGGAGCCAAGCTCGTCACTGAACGGGCTGAGGACCAACCCGGCGGCTTGAGCGAGCGCGAACAGGGGATCCTCGAGCTGATCGCCCTCGGTCACACCAACGCCGAAATCGCCGACAGGCTGTTTCTCAGCATCCGTACCGTAGAAAGCCACCGGGCCAACATCCAGGCCAAGCTCGATCTCGGCAGCCGCGCCGAACTGGTCCGCTACGCACTCGACCGCGGCATCATCGGAGCCTGAGCGGCTGAACCGGCTACGGGTCCGGACCCGATCGCTGTCGTCAGAATCCTGCCAGTCGATGTTGATCCTCCTGCCGCCATCCGAAGGCAAGTCAGGGCCTGCCGGGGGACCTCCGGTCGACCTCGACGCGCTCGTCTTCGCCGACGAACTGCGAGATCAACGGGAACGGCTGATGACCAAGCTCGAAATGCTCGCCGGACGGCCGGTCGCCAGGGCCATCGAAGCACTCGGCATATCGGCCGGTCAGGCCGGCGACGTCGAGCGCGACGGCAGGGTCAGATCGGCACCTTCGGCTCCCGCCTCTCAGGTCTATACCGGGGTGCTCTTCGACCGACTTGACTTCGCCGGTCTCAAGCCGGCGGCCGCCGGCCGGGCGAATGACAACGTGCTGATTTCAAGCGCGCTCTGGGGTTTCCTGCGGCCTGACGACCGCATCCCGTACTACCGGCTTTCGATGAAAGCCCGGCTGCCGCGGGTTTCCGGACTTGCGGCCTGCTGGCGCCCCTCCCTCGGAGCGGCGATGGAGTCCGGTGGTCACGACCGGGAAGACGGGCTGGTCCTCGACATGCGCTCCGGCGCCTACTCCACCGCCTGGAAGCCGAAGCGGAGCCGCCTGCTGCAGGTGCGGGCTTTCACCGAATCCGGGGGAGAGCGCAAAGCCGTATCCCATATGGCAAAAGCCACCCGGGGAGAGGTGGCGAGGCTCGTGCTCAGCACCCCTGCGATGCCGGCAGACGCCGAGTCGGTGGCCGGCCTGCTGGAGGAGTCCGGATTGACGGTCGAGCTCTCGGGGCGCTTCCTTGACGTCATCCGGCCCACCTGAAGAGGCCCGGTCGGGGGGACGAAGCCGACGCCTATAGTCAGAGTGAAATGGAGAGAAGCACTGAACCCCGCCCCCGGACGAGTGGCGTGATGCGGCGCCGAAGGCATCGCGCCGCGCTCGGTGCCTCCCTGCTCGCCGTTCTGGCCCTGGCCGCGGGAATCTTCACCGGAGCCGGGACCCGGTCGGAAGGCTCGGCGTCGCACTTCACCGCGCGGGTCACGGCTGAACTGCCCCCACCATCGAAGGGCCTGGCTGCGAACACACTCGCCGGCCAGCGCACGATCGTCGGTTTCCCCGGGACCTCGATACCCCGGCCGGTCCGGCGCGGCATCGCCAACGGGAGGATCGGCGGGGTCATCCTCTTCTCGGACAACATCCCTTCCCGGAGCGCCGTGCGTTCACTCACTTCCAGACTGCAGAAGCTGAAACGGCCGAAGGCGCTGCGTCCCTATCCGCTCCTGATCATGACCGACCAGGAAGGGGGTCTGGTCAAGCGCCTCTCCGGTGCGCCGACCATGTCAGCGGCCGGGATGGGCCGTCGCGGCGCGAAGTTCTCCAGGCGTCAGGGCAGACTCACCGGGCGCAACCTGCGAAACGCCGGTATCAACGTGAACTTCGCCCCGGTGGCGGATGTTGCCCGCCCGGGCGGCGACATCGCCGCAACCGGCCGCGGTTTCGGCAGCACGGTCGCATCGGTCCTGCGCTCGGCGCTCCCGTTTGCGATTGCCATGGAGGCGAACGGCACAGCGGCGACGGCCAAGCACTTTCCCGGCCTCGGTTCGGTCCGTCTGAACACCGATGATGCGGTCCAGAAGGTGCGCCTTTCCAGAGCTGCGCTGCGCAGGGTCGACGAGGCTGCCTTCCGTCCCTTCGTCGAGTCCCGGATCGACATGATTATGGTCGGCACGGCGATCTACCCTGCCTTCAGCCGCAGGCCGGCGGCTTTCGAGAAGCGCATCGTCACCGGGGAGCTCCGACACCGCCTCGGCTACCGTGGCGTGACCGTCACCGACGCGCTCGGAACGGTCGCCGCCCGGGCCTTCGGTGCTCCACGCAAGCTGACCCTTGAGGCGGCCGGCGCCGGCATGGATCTGATGCTGTTCACCGATTACCGGGACGCCTTCAAAGGCCAGGACTCGATGACCGACGGGTTCCGGTCCGGCAGGCTCGACCGGCAGGCCTTCCGGCGCGCGGTCGACCGCGTGCTCAAGTTGCGCGGGAGACTCGCCCGCCGTTGACGCGACGGTCCCCCGAGGGACCGTCCGGCTGTCATGTCAATCGGGTCAGCGACCGGTCCAGCGGGGTTTGCGCTTGTCCCGGAAGGCGGTGATACCTTCGAGCAGGTCCTCGGAGGCGAAGCAGGATTCACGCAACTCGACGAGTTCACGCTCCTGTTCCCCGGTGAGGACCGGGTTGGCGAGGATCGTTTCGATCGCCTGCTTGTTGCCGCGCATCGACAGCGGCGCATTCGAGGCGATGCCGGCAGCCAGTTCGAGTGCGGCGGTTTCGAAGCCGTCCGTATCGGCCGTGCCGTTGACCAGCCCGATCGCCTCGGCTTCGCCGGCATCCAGGTTACGGCCGGTGAAAAAGAGCTCGCGGGTGCGCGGCGCACCGATCGTCTCGATGAAGCGGCGAATCCCGGTATGGCCGTAGATCAGACCGAGTTTGGCCGGTGGCATGCCGAGTTTGGCGTCGCGCGCGGCGATCCTCAGGTCGCAGGTGATCGCCAGCTCCAGCCCGCCGCCCAGACAGTGTCCGTTCAGAGCGGCGACGGTCGGCCAGGGGAAGGCGTCCAGCGCCGCGAGGGCTGCGGGGAAAGGATGGGCCACCAGAGCCTCGGCATCGCGCTCGAAACTCTCGGTGGGGATCGAGCCGATGTCGTAGCCGGCCGAGAAGACCGGGGCGGCCCCGGTCACAAGCAGACAGCGGATCTCGATGCCACGATCCAGCTTCGGCAGGGTCGCCGCGATCGCATCGAGGATGCCGTGGTCGAGTGCGTTTCGTTTCTCCGGATTCGAGATGGTCAGCCGGGCGACGGCCTCGGCCGGGAAGTCCAGCAGCAGGCGCTCGCTGCCGGTCTCGATCGCTTCGAGCCGGTCGGTTTCGGCCTCGCTCAAGACGCTCTACTCCAGAACGATGAGGACGTCGCCCTCGTTGACCGATTGACCCTCTTCACACTTGATCTCCTTGACGACACCGTCGTCCTCAGACTCCACCGGGATCTCCATCTTCATCGACTCGAGAATCACGACTTCGTCCCCGTCGGAGATTTCGTCTCCCACCTTGCAGGTGATCTTCCAGACGTTCCCGGTTATGTGAGCTTCAATGTCGGCCATGGACCGCGAACCCTAGCCAATCGTGGGGAATCCCGGTCGCGTTGCGACCGACCGTTCCGTGACGGTTCTGCGCCCGCGTCCGATCGGGCCTTCGTCGGTTCGGACGGTAGGGTCCGGGTCAATGAATGTCGATCCGCTGGAAGACGAACGGCTCTCGCCGGCCGGTAACGGATCGAACTGCGAGCTGGCGGTACTGGTCGCTGCCCGAAACGAGGCCGACAGGATCGGCGCGACGATCGCTGCCCTGCAGAAGACATTTGCCGGGGCCTCCATCTGGGTGGCCGACGATGGCTCCGACGACGGCACCGGCGACGTCGCGCTGGCCGCCGGTGCTCAGGTGGTCCGGCGCGGCCGGTCCCGCGGCAAAGGAGGAAACATGACCGCCTGCGCCGAGGCGGTGCTGGGCGCACCGAAGGTCCCTGTCACCATCCTGCTCTGTGATGCGGATCTGGCCGGATCCGCAGGCAAGCTCGATCGCCTTGTCGAAGCGATCGAGGCCGGTGAATGCGATCTCGCGGTCGCGGCCTTTCTTCGGCGGGTCGGAGGAGGCTTTGGCGTGGCGCTGGGCTTTTCCGCCTGGGTGATCGAGAAGCGTTGCGGGGTGAAGCCGATCGCCCCGATCTCCGGTCAGCGCGCGATGAAGACCGAAGTGCTCCGGGCGGTGCTGCCTTTCGCCCCGGCCTACGGTATGGAGACCGGCATGACGATCGATGCGGTCAGGGCCGGCTACCGGCTGGGTGAGTACGAACTCGAGCTCGCACACCGCGCCACGGGACGCACCCTGCGCGGATTCCTTCACCGCTTTCGTCAGATGATCGATTTCGCCCGGGTCTACGTGAGCCGTAGATGATCCTTGCCATCGACCAGGGCACGACCGGTTCGACCTGCTTCATCTTCGACGATCGGGGTCACATCGCCGGCCGCGGTTACGCCGAGTTCAGCCAGAGCTTCCCCAGGCCGGGCCGGGTCGAGCACGACGCCGACGAAATCTGGGAAGTCACCCGTTCGGTGGCGCTTAGGGCCCTGGCCGGCGCCGGCATCGACGGTCGTCATCTCAAGGCGATCGGGATCACCAATCAGCGCGAGACGGTGGTTGCCTGGGACCGCGACACAGGCCGGCCGATTCACCACGCACTGGTCTGGCAGGACCGACGCGGGGCTGAGCGTTGCGAGGAATTGAAGGTTGCCGGTTTCGAACGGGAGGTCCGCGAAAAGACCGGTCTGATCCTCGACCCGTACTTCTCCGCGTCCAAGATCGAGTGGCTGCTGGCGAACGTCGACGGGGCCGGGCGTGCCTGCTTCGGCACAATTGACTCCTGGCTGGCCTTCAGGCTCTGCGGCGAGCATGTCACCGACCTCTCCAACGCCTCGAGGACGATGCTCTTCGACATCAACCGGCTCGACTGGGACGCCGGCCTCTGCGAACTGTTCGGAGTCGATCCGGCTGCCCTGCCCAAGGCGCTGCCTTCGGCCGGGATCTTCGGAACCACGACCGAGTTCGGAGGCGAGGTGCCGGTGACCGGGATCGCCGGCGACCAGCAGGCGGCCCTCTTCGGTCAGGCCTGTCACCAGCCCGGCAGTGCCAAGAACACCTATGGCACCGGCAGCTTCGTCCTGCTCAACGCCGGTGCGGAACCGGCCCGTCCGGATCCGGGCGTGCTCTCGACGATCGCATGGGGCATCGATGACGCAGTGACGTATGCCTCCGAGGCGTCGATCTTCGTCACCGGAGCCGCCATCCAGTGGCTGCGCGACGGACTCGGGATAATCGAAGAGGCAGCAGAGACGGAAGCCCTGGCTGCGTCGATCGAAAGTAACGACGGCGTCTACTTCGTCCCGGCCCTGACCGGTCTCGGCTCACCCTGGTGGGACCCGTACGCACGCGGCACCCTGGTCGGGCTGACCCGCGGCACCGGTCGGGCCCACATCGCCCGGGCAGCTCTCGAGGCGATCGCCTACCAGGTCGTGGACGCCGTCCGTGCGCAGGAGGCCTCGTCCGGTCGCGAACTGGAGGTGCTGAAAGTCGACGGCGGCGGTGTGGCCAACCGCTGGCTCATGCAGTTTCAGGCGGACCTGCTCGGCGTGCCGGTGGCAATTCCCGAGAACGCCGAGACCACGGCCCTCGGAGCTGCCTACCTCGCCGGGATCGGCGCCGGTCGCTGGGATCTCGAAACACTCGCTTCGATGTGGCGACCCAGCCAGAACTTCGAACCGAAGATGGGGGCCGACGAGGCAGCGGCCCTGCTCGAGGGCTGGCACCGGGCGGTCGAGCGTTCGCGCGACTGGGCGGTTCCCGAGCCGCAGTAACCGCCACCTCTCCGGGGGTTAGGGTTCTCCGACCCTATGGCCGAGATCAAACCGCAGGTTTACAAGGACCCCCGCCCCGCCGGGTACTTCGACCGTTTTCACGAGCGCTCGCGGACCCGCGAGCCGGATTTCGCCTACGAACTCGTTCGGGCGGTGCTTTCCCCGATCGCGCTCGGCTTCTACCGCGCCCGGGCGATCGGCACGGAGAACGTGCCACGCAGCGGCCCGGTTCTGCTGACACCGAACCATTTCAGCCAGATGGATCATTTCTTCACTGGAGTCTTTCTCCGCCGCAAGCTGCGCTTCATGGCCAAGTCCCAGCTGTTCGGACCGCCGGTGTTCACCTGGATCTTCACTCACGGGGGCGTTTTCCCGGTGCGTCGTGGATACCACGATGATGAAGCCTTCAAGACGGTTCATGCGATCTTCGACCACGGCGGTTCGGTTCTCGTCTACGCGGAAGGGGGCCGGTCCCGGACCGGCGGTCTGGGCGAACCCCGCCCGGGTATCGGCCGGATCGCCCTCGAGTCGGGAGTTCCGGTGGTGCCGGTTGCCATCCACGGATCGGCGTCGGTCCGCAAGTGGAAGAAGCTGAGCTTCCCCAAGGTCACGGTCCAGTTCGGCGAGCCGATCGTCTTCCCGGTAGACGCCGACCCCTCGCGAGAGCAGCAGATGGAAGCTGCCGGCGAAGTCTTCGATGTGGTCCGGCAGATGTATACGGACCTCGAAGAGAGGGGCCGCAGGGCGGTCAAACGATCGCTGCGCGATCGTGCCCGGGCAGAAGAGCTCGCGGCCGAGGACCGACCCGCCGGCTGAGCCCGGTCGGCCGGTCCACTCCGTCTACTCGGCCCGTCCACTCCGTCTACTCGGCCGGTCCACTCCGTCTACTCGTAAATGTCAGGGGCGTTCTCGTAGAACCCGGCGTCGTGACCGGGAGTGATCACGGCCTCGGGGTACTCGCGCCGGAACAGCCGGATTTCCTGGAGGCTGCGCCGGTACTGGTGCTCGTCGTACATCAGGCCCGGCAGATCCGCGCGCGGTTCCAGTTGGGCCTCGCGGAACATGGCGTCCCCGGCGATCACCATGTCCCGCTCCTTCAGCCGGACGACCACGGACTGGTGGCCGGCGCTGTGGCCCGGTGTCGAGGCCAGCCGGACCGAGCCGTCTCCGAAGAGGTCGATCGTGCGGCCAAAGGTTGCATAGGAAGACACGTTGTCGCCCTCGAAGTCGAGGGTCCGGAAATCGAAGGTGTAGTCGTACTGCCGGCGACGGTACCCCTTGAGGATCGGCAACAGCCCGGATGTCGCTTCCTTCCACTCGGCCGATGTCACGACGAAGGTCGCTTCGGGGAAGTCGGCGATCCCGGAGGCGTGATCGATGTGGAGGTGGGTCAGCAGGACCAGCCGGATCGACGACGGGGCGATGTCCCGTTCCCGAAGTTGTGCCGGAAGGTCTTCGCCGGGTTCCATCTCGGGCCGGGACAGCCAGGTACCGAAGCGGCCGAGGTTTTCCCGCGGATCGCTGGCGATCGAGGGGTGGAGGCCGGTGTCGACAAGGACGGGCCCCGCCTTCGGGTGACGGATCAGGAAGGCGGGTATCGGGATCGCCGGGTTCTCGGGCCCGACCGATCTCAATGCTTTGAGCTTGCCGACCTCTCCACCCGGGCTGGACTGCAGGATGGACGGCGACCGGAAACGGCCGGTGACCAACGGCTCGACCGTGACGGTGGCGCCCTTCTCTCCGCCTGAAATCGGCGTGGCGAGGGGTCTCGGATCGGCGTGAACGCTCATGGTCCGACCCTATAGGCGAGCGCCTTCCCGGTAGGGTCTGCGGCCAGCGATGGGCGATTCCTTACGATCCGAGATCTTTCGCGACGGCCTCCTCGAGGGACGGGCCATCGTCGTCTCCGGCGCCGGTTCCGGCCTCGGCCGGGCGGCGGCACTGGAGATGGTCCGTCTCGGCGCCACCGTAGTCGGCTGCGGCCGCCGATCCGGGCCGCTGGAGGAGACAGCCGCCCTCGCCGAAGGCATGTCCGGCAGCTTCGAGTCACGCGGGCTCGACATCCGTGATGACGAAGGCGTGGACACCTTCTTCGACGGCGTGCTCGAACGCCACGGCCGGATCGACACCCTGGTCAACAACGCCGGCGGCCAGTTCCTCAGCCCGGCCGAGGCGATCACGCCGAAGGGCTTTCGTACGGTGATCGAACTGAACGTCACCGGCACCTGGCTGATGACTCACGCCGCGGCGACCAAGGCGTTCATCCCCCGGAGCGGTGGCAGCGTCATCAGCGTGACCCTCTCCCCCCACAACGGCATGCCGGGCATGGTGCACTCGGGCGCCGCCCGGGCCGCAGTAGAGAACATGACCCGGACGCTCGCCACCGAGTGGTCCCGCTTCGGTATCCGCACCTGTGCGATAGCTGCCGGACAGTTTGCGACCGACACCTTCGTCAACAAGTATCCGAAAGAGATCGTCGAGTCGGTCCACCGGACGATCCCGATGGGGAGGGTAGGCGAGTCTGACGAGATGGCCTGGCTGATCGCCTTCCTGGCCAGCGATGCCGGCGCTTTCCACTCGGGTTCGGTCATCACCCTCGACGGCGGCCGGGACAACTGGTTCGGTCCCTGGCCACCGGCCGGAATCGCCGACGAATCCGGCGAGCCCCCCGCCGAAGCCCGCCGCTGACCCGGTCAGCCACGAATCCGGTGAGCCTCGCCGAAGCCCTCCGCCGAAGCCCTCCGCCGAAGCCCCCCGCTGAAGCCCCCCGCTGAAGCCCCCCGCTGACCCGGTCAGCTCAGGTGTACCTGCCGCCGAACTGACCGCCGGTTACGTTCAGCACCTGGCCGTGCACATAGTCGGCCAGACCTGACGCC
>JAUQWL010000239.1 GCA_030835185.1 Solirubrobacterales bacterium
CGAACTCGACACGCCGCGCGGCCGTCTGCACATTCAAGGCGCGATCGATCCCTGCACGCTGCGGATTGTGTTGGAGTCGCTGCTGGGATGACCGGTTTTCCCACCGGCGCCCACGTCTGGATCGTGGCGGGCGTGACCGACCTGCGGCGCGGCTTCACCGGCCTCAGCGCGCTGGTCGAGACCGCTCTGCAGCAGGACCCGTTCGCCGGGCACCTCTTCGTCTTCCGCGGGCGGCGCGGCGATCTGATCAAAGTGCTTTGGTGGGATGGCGACGGCATGTGTCTGTTCGCCAAGCGCCTCGAGCGCGGCCGCTTCATCTGGCCGCAAGCCGCCGAGGGGGCCGTCTCGCTCACCCGCGCACAACTTTCCATGCTGCTGGAGGGCATTGATTGGCGGCGGCCGGTGCGTACCGCAACTCCGCAAATGGCGGTTTAACTCGCACCGACAAAAAGTCGAGCAAATGTTTGCTTGGCTATTGGAATAACGAGTGATTTGCGGCATAATAACTTTATGGCGTCGGCTCCAATCGCTCCTCCGGACCTCACCGGACTCGACGCCGACGCACTGCGCGCAATGGTCCTGGTGCAATTGGAAGCGCTGGCAGCGCGCGACACCCAGATCGAACATCTGAAGCTGGTCATCATTCAATTGCGCCGCATGCAGTTTGGCCGCAAGTCGGAAAAGATCGCCCGTCAGATCGAGCAATTGGAATTGCAGCTGGAAGATCTCGAAACCAAAAAGGCCGAGAATCCCCCGTTGGCAGAGAAGGCCTTTTCCAAAAGAGCAGAAGAAGCCAAGCCGCCGGCACGACGCCCGCTGCCCGAGCATCTGCCGCGCGAGACCCGCACGATCGCTCCGCCGCAGAAGGCCTGCCCCGATTGCGGCGGCGCGCTGAAGCACCTCGGCGAAGACGTGAGCGAGACGCTCGAGTACGTGCCCGCGAGTTTCAAAGTGATCCGCCAGGTGCGCACGAAGCTCTGCTGCGCGGGTTGCGACCGCATCCTGCAGGAGCCGGCCCCCAGCCGCCCGGTCGACCGCGGCCTCGCCGGACCGGGCCTGCTGGCGCATGTGCTGGTGTCAAAATTCGCGGATCACCTGCCGCTGTACCGGCAATCGGAAATCTACGAGCGCGCGGGCATCGAACTGGAGCGCTCGACGCTGGCGGGCTGGGTGGGCGGCGCGAGCCGCACACTGGCGCCGCTGGTGGACGCGGTGAAGCGCTATGTGCTCGCGACCGGAAAGCTGCACGGCGACGACACCCCGATTCCGGTGCTGGCGCCGGGCAACGGGTGCACGAAGACGGCGCGCCTGTGGACCTACGTGCGCGACGACCGCCCGGCGGGCGACAGCGCGGCACCGGCTGTGTGGTTCGCCTACTCGGCGGACCGCAAGGGTGAGCATCCGCAGCAGCATTTGAAGGGGTTTCGGGGCATCCTGCAAGCCGACAGCTACGCCGGTTTCAACCGGCTCTACGAAGACGGCGCGATCCAGCATGCCGGGTGCATGGCGCATGTGCGGCGCAAGTTTTATGACCTGCACGCGGCGCACAAGTCGCCGGTTGCGGCCGAAGCGCTGCGGCGGATCGGTGAACTCTACGAGATCGAAGAGACGATTCGCGGCAAGCCGCCGGACGCGAGGCGGGAAGTCCGGCAACAACGGGCGCGGCCGCTGATCGAGTCCCTGCGCGAGTGGCTGGAGTCGACTCTGTCGAAAATGATGCAGAAATCCGATGTCGCATCGGCGGTCCGCTATGCGCTCGGGCATTGGTCTGCCTTGACGCGCTACGCCGAAGACGGCCGCGTTGAAATTGACAATAACGCGGCCGAGCGCGCCCTGCGCGCCGTCGCGATCGGCCGGAAAAATTACCTCTTCGTAGGCTCGAACGAAGGCGGCAACCGCGCCGCGGCGATGTACACGCTCATTGGCACGGCGAAGCTGAACGGGATCGATCCAGAAGCCTACCTGAGGCACGTGCTGGAACGCATCGCCGACCACCCCATCAATCGCATCGCCGACCTACTGCCCTGGAACGTCCAGCTCGACCCGCCACCCCAAGCCAACCCCGCCGACTGACCTGGTCCGCTAAGTGCCCACTTAATCCCTAAGTGGGCACTTGCCCCTTTCGCATAAGTGCCCATCTACGGCAAGACGGTCGCGGCCGTACGCTTACTGCGAAAGTGTGTACAGGTAAACAGGAATGAGAGGCTCAACACAATCCGACTTCACGGCCACCCCCCACCCCTGCGCCTATTTCACCCCCGCGACCTCCGCCCACGCCTCCCG
>JAUQWL010000240.1 GCA_030835185.1 Solirubrobacterales bacterium
CGGCTGGCAGGTCTCGCTGGCCTGCGGATCACTCGGCGCTGCCGGGACGCAGACGCATGCGGGCACCTTCTTCGACGGCCTCTCCGTGGAGGCGGCCGACTACGGGCCGGCCCTCGACGCCCATGCGGCCGGCCGCGACCCGCTCGAGGTCGAGGTACCGCTGCACCCCTCCTTCGAGGACGGTGGTGACAACCCGGACCGGGTCTTCGCTTCGGTCTCGCCGGAGATCGGCGAGCATCTGATCGAAGCCTGGGTGCGCATCCTCGCGGACGCGTGGCCGGATCCGAACCTGTTTCACCTCCATCACCTAACACCGCTTCAGGCGGCCGTTCAACGGCGCTGGCCGGACCGGCCGGTTCTCACGCACCTGCACGGCACCGAACTGAAGATGATCGACCGGATCGGCCGGCTCACGGACCTGTCGCAGGCGCTCGGCACAACCCTGTCCGGGATGGCCGACCGTGCGCAGGCGGCCGCAATGCCGGATCCTGGCGGTCTTCCTCCCGAGCAGCGGGCGCTGTTTGAAGACACCGATTGGTCGCACTGGCGTTTCGGTGCCCACTGGGCCGAGTTGCTCGGGGCGCTCGCCAGACGATCGGACCGGATCGTCGCGATCTCCCCACACGACCGCGACGAGGCAACCCGGCTGCTGGGTGTGGACGTGGACCGGGTCGAAGTCGTTCCGAACGGCGTCGACACCGATCTCTTCGACCGCCGCACGGTCAGTTCCGAGGAGCGGCTCTCCCGCTGGCACCGCTGGCTGGTCGCCGATCCGCTCGGCTGGGACGAGTCGGGACAGCCCGGAAGCATCCGCTACGACGAAGAAGATCTGCGCACGTTCATCGATCCCGAGACCGGCGAGCCGTCCCCCGTGCTGCTGTACGTGGGCCGCTTCCTGGACTTCAAGCGGGTGCCGCTGCTCGTCCGGGCCTACGGCCGGGCCCGCGCCCGCTTCGACAAGCCCGCCCCGCTCGTGATCTGGGGAGGTTCACCCGGTGAGTGGGGCGACGAGCATCCCTACACCGTGGCTCGCGACGAGGGCGCTGACGACATCTTCTTCCTCGGCTGGAGGGGCCACGACGAGCTTCCGGACGGCCTGGCCTGCGCGGATGCGCTCGTTGTCCCATCGGTGAACGAACCATTCGGGCTGGTGCTGCTCGAGGCCATGGCTTCCGGGCTTCCCGTGATAGCGACCCGCAGCGGCGGTCCGCTCACCTTCGTCAACACCGAACCGGGACAGCCGAACGGCTGGATGGTCGAGCCCGACGACATCGACACGCTTGCCGACGCACTGGTGGAGGCGGTCAACAGCGCCGACCAGAGAAACGAACGGGGCGAGAACGCATACGAGCAGATCCGCAGCTCCTACTCGTGGAACGTACTCGCCCGGCGCTTCGCCGCATCGTACGAGGCACTGGAACGCTGAGCCCGAACGGTCGTCGCTACTGAGCCCGAACGGTCGTCGCTACTGAGTCCGAACGGTCGTCGCTGTTCAGTGGCAAAGTGATACTGATTTGATCCAGTTGTGAGGAAAGTCTTGAACCAGTCGGGAACGGGTCGGCGATGAGCACTACGAAAGGGTTGCTGTTCGACGCCTTCGGGACCCTGCTCGAACTGGAGCCGCCGGCCCCGGCGCTCGTTCGCGAGCTGCGCGATGGCTGGAACATCGAGCTGTCGCGAGCCGAGGTCGAGCGGGCGTTCGCGGCCGAGGCCTCCTACTACAGGGCCCACCACCTCGAGGGTTACGACGCGGCATCCCTGGCCGACCTCCGGCTTCGCTGCACCGGTGTGCTTCGGGACAACCTGCCTGAGGCGGTCCGTGAACGGGTCGATCCGGCGCAGCTGATGCCCGTATTCCTGCGATCGTTGCGGTTTCGTCCGTACGGCGATGTAACCGCTGCGCTGACCCGCTTCCGCTCGGCCGGACTGGGCCTCGCGGTGGTAAGCGACTGGGACGTGTCGCTCGAAGGCGTACTCGACGTCTGCGGGATCGCTCGCCTGGTCGACCACGCTGTCAGCACCGCTTCGGTCGGCGCCGCCAAACCGTCGCCTGAAGTCTTCGAACGCGCGATCCGGCTGCTCGGACTCGATCCGGCTTCGATCCTCCACATCGGCGACACGCCGGAGCTCGACATCGCCGGGGCTACGGCAGTGGGCATCGCTTCGGTACTGATTCGCCGGGATGGCGGCCCCGGCCCGAAGCCCGATCCGGGCGTGCCGACGATCACGACTCTGGCCGAAGTGAACGGCACGCTGCTCAAACCGCCGGGCTGAAACTCAGCCGGGTGCCGACCGCCCCCCGAAAGCCCCGAACGTTCCCCGGGGCCGGGGTGACATAGTTGGGGCGGTGTCTCCGACCGCCACCCATGAGCTTCCGAACCGGAGAGCGCGGTTCCGGCGCACTGTCAACCAGCGCCTGTCCGCGCTGCGATTTGCCTGGCTTCGCATCCTGCAGGTCAGCGTGGCCGCCGGCGCGGCATGGCTGATCGCAACCGAGGTCTTCAACCATCCCAACCCTTTCTTCGCGCCGATCGCCGTGGTGGTGGTGCTCGGTCTGGCGATCGAGCGACGCGGGTCGCGGGCCTACGAGGTCGCGCTCGGCGTGGCACTCGGCATCGGGGTTGCCAGCCTGATCGTCCTGGTGACCGGAACCGGCACCTGGCAGCTCATGCTGGTACTCGGATTGGCGATGGCGGTCGCGCTGCTCGCCGGCGGCGGCGTCATGCTGGTCAACCAGGCGGCCGTCTCCGCCGTGCTGGTCGCAACCCTGGCAGCGCCTGACTTCGCCGACTCGGTCGATCGCTTCATCGACGCCCTGATCGGCGGTTCGGTCGCGCTGGCCGCCAACGCGATCACCCCGGTCGATCCGGTGCGACTGGTCCGTCGGCACCTCGAGCCACTGCTGACACGACTCTCCGGAACCCTGGTCGATATCGCCGACGCACTCGACCACTCGAGCCACGAGGAGATCGTCGCCGCCGCAGAACGGGCCCGCTCGCTGGACCCGGCGGTACGGGAGATGATGATCGCGGTCGAGGCGGGACGGGAGACGATCTCGCTCTCCCCGATCCGATGGCGCTCACGCGGACGCGTAGACCAGCTTGCGGCGGCGGCTGAGCCGGTCGATCTCATGATCCGCAATACGAGAGTCCTGGCCCGGGCCGCAGTGCGGGCGATCGACCTCGACGAGCACATCCCCGAAATTGCCACCGACTCGATCCGGGACCTCGCCGCCGCGGTCAGCTCGCTCGACCAGCATCTCGGCGGTGTACCACGGCACTCGGCCACCCGCGATGCGGCGCTCAAGGCCGCGGCGGCGGCCAGCGCCGCGCTCGAGATGACTTCCAACCTGGCGGTCAGCGTGATCATCTCCCAGGTCCGCGCCACGGCGACCGACCTGCTGATCGGGCTCGGAATGACCCGGGAAGAAGCTGTGGACGAGGTCCGCTCGGCCCGCTCGAAACTGGATTTCTGAGGGCCTTGCCGCCCGCTTTCTTCAGCGGGACAGGTTCTTGATCTTCCGGGCGGCCTTGGCCCGCTCGGTCCCGTCCAGCACGGTCTTCCGCAGCCGCAGCGACTCCGGCGTGACCTCGAGCGCCTCATCCGAACGCAGGAACTCGATCGCCGACTCCAGGGTCAGATCCTTCGGCGGGGTCAACCGCACAAGGACATCAGAGGTCGACGAACGCATGTTGGTCAACTGCTTCTCCTTGACCGCGTTGATATCGAGATCGTTCGAGCGGGTGTGCTCGCCGACGATCATGCCCTCGTAGACCTCCTCACCCGGGCCGATGAACAGGGCGCCGCGTTCCTGGAGCCCGAAGAGGGCAAAGCTCGCCGTGGCGCCTTTGCGGTCGGCGACCAGGGAGCCGGTGCTGCGCGTCGTGATGTCCCCGGCCCACGGCTCCCAGCCGTGGAAAACGTGATTCATGATGCCGGTGCCACGTGTTTCGGTCAGAAACTCGGTCCGGAAGCCGACGAGGCCGCGGGCGGGGATCACATAATCGAGCCGGTTGCGGCTGTCGGACTGGCTGATCATGTTCTCCATTCGGCCCTTGCGCGCCGCCAGGAGCTGGGTGACCGGGCCGACGAACTCCTCCGGGACATCGACCTGGAGGGCTTCCATCGGCTCGTGGACCTGCCCGTCGATCTCCCGGGTGACGACCCGGGGCTGGCCGGCGGTCAGTTCGAAGCCCTCGCGCCGCATGATCTCCAGCAGTACGACAAGCTGGAGCTCACCACGCCCCTGGACCTCCCAGGCGTCGGGACGCTCAGTCGGGAGAACCCGGATCGAGACGTTGCCGAGCAGTTCCTGGTCGAGCCGGTTCTGGATCTGTCGGGCAGTGACCTTGCTGCCCTCGCGTCCGGCCAGAGGCGAAGTGTTGATGCCGACTTCGATCGAAAGAGACGGTTCGTCGACTTCGATCACCGGCAGCGGGCGCGGGTCCTCGAGGTCAGCCAGGGTCTCACCGATGGTCACGTCCGGCA
>JAUQWL010000241.1 GCA_030835185.1 Solirubrobacterales bacterium
ACCTTGGCCGGGCTGTCAGTGAGGATGTGATCGATGTGGTGGTCGAAGTCCGACCGGTCACCGTTGTCGGCGGTGAGGATGTCGGCGTCCACGCAGCAGCTCATCGGATCCTCGGTGCTCACGTTGACCATGCCGTTGGCAGCGAGGGCGTTGTAGGCGAAAGTATCGCCGCACAGCCCGCCGTTGTTGCCGGGCAGCGAACCGTCGGCGTTCGACGGGCTGGGACAGTTCGGCGTGATCACCGAGTCGTCATCGGAGTTGAAGTCGCCGGTCACGACCGCGGACAGGTTGCCCGGCTCGATCGCGACTTCGTAGAGTTCCCTGGCCTGTGAACAGCGAACCGAAACCGGGTTTGCGGCGAATTCGGGCGCCGGCGTGGTCATGCAGTCGGTGGTCTTGTTCTTGTCGTCGCCGAAGGCCTCGAGGTGCGTATTGACGAACTTGAACCAGGGGCTGTTCCGGACCTTGGCTTCGACGCTCCCCCAGCCGCGGTCGACGGTCACGTTCACGCCGCTGATGGTCGGCGCGAAGAACCTGCTGAAGTTCGCACCCCGGGCGTTGCGGATCTTGATGTCCTTGCCGACCTTGGCAAGGATCGCGTCACGCATGGTGAGGCGGCCGTTGAGGTCGGCGATGCCGCTGGGGTCACCGTCGTAATTGGCTGGACCCTCGAAGTCGAACTCGGTGGTCACCTGGACCACGCGGTAGCGCTTCTTGCCCTTGTTCAGTTCCTGCAGCAGCAGGTCGAGGTAGTCGTAGGTGACGGTGTTGGCGGTGAAAGACTCCGGCGGGTCGGCCGGTTTGTTCCGCGGCGGAGCGGTTGGTCCGGTCCGCCACATCGAAACCTCCTGCAGACCGACCAGGTCGGGCGACTTGGACTTGATCTCAGCGGCGAGGCCCCGGGCACGCACCGGAAAGTTGTTGGTGTCGACGTCGCGCATGATTTCGCCGTTTGCGCTGACGAAATCGCCGAGGCTGGACGCGCCGATCGCCGGACCGAGGTCGGCTCCGAGGTACAGGTTGCGGGTCATGACCCCGACCTTGCCCTTGTTCCGCTTCGCCCGGTCCTTCCTCTTCAGTTTCTTGACTGTTTTCTTGATGCACTTCTTCTTGGCGACGCCCTTCTTCTTCTTGCATTTCTTCTTCGCCTTGGCCTTGAAGCTTTGTCCGGCGTCCGCGAGCGGAGCGTTGACGGCTCCGGCTGCCGAGAAGGCGAGCATTGCGAGCATCATCGTGATTGAGGCCAGGACGATCCTGGATCTGGAAAAGTGCGTGGTGCTGGGAAGGGCGGGCATCATCTCTCCTGATTGGTTCTGGTCAGTGCGAAGCTTGGTCGGGCGGACTCCTGACGGTGTAACCCCACGGTTCCCACAAAGTAGCGGGGATCCGGGTCGGGTGTCGCCTGCGAAATGCCGGTGGGCCCGGGCGCAGCCTCAGCCGCGGCCGGCGGTCTGAGCGACGAAGTCGGCAATCTCTTCGGCTACCGGGCCGGAGACGATGCCTGCCGGCATACGGCCCGGCACGGTCGGGTCGTCGGCACCCTGCTCGATTGCGCTGAGCACCTGAGATTTGGTGCCGTCGATCTGGCCGGCGGCGTCGGGTCCGTCGGGGGTTCCGGCCGGTGCGAGCCTCTGGTCGAGGTCGGGACCGAAGTCGCCGTACGTACCGGCTGCGTAGAGCTTGTGGCAGTTACCGCAGTTGTCGACGAACAGGCTCTGTCCGGATTCCAGTCTGGCGGGTACTTGCGTCTGGTCGCGGTCGGGATCGCCGTCGCGCAGGAAGGCCCATGCGGGCACCACAACCATGAAAAAGGCGACGACGAGACCGAAGATGACAAAGGGTTTCTTGCTCATATCGAAAGTTCGCGCCGGACGAGCGCTTGCTGGATATTACCTGTCTGTCGCTGGACTGTCGCCGGACCGCTCACTTCGCCCGCCGGGCACGCCCGAAGGGACACATGCGCCGTAGTGCACAGCCACCGCAGTCCGGCTTCGGTCGACACAGCGTGCGGCCGTGCCGGATCAGGTTCATGTGGAACTCGTAGGAATCGTCAGGGTCGACCAGTACCAGCAACTCGTCATGCGCTTCGTCGAACGCGGCATTTGGCCGGAACAGGCCCAACCGGCCGCCCACCCGGTAGACATGGACGTCGACCGGAATCTCCGGCCGGCCCCAGGTGAACACCTGCACGCAGGCCGCGGTCTTCCGACCGACTCCGGGCAGGCCGGTCAGGAAGCTCATCGCTTCGTCGCGGGGCGCACTCTCCAGCCAGTCGAGGTTCATGTCCGGACCGAGTTCGCCGAGTACGGCTTGAATCCGAGGGGCCTTCTGCCGGGAGAGCCCGCCGGGCCGGATCGCATGCTCGATCTCTTCGACCGGTGCGTCCCTCACCTGCTCCCAGCCGGCAAACCGCTCCTTCAGCCGGCCGAAGGCCCGGTCCCGGTTCAGGTCGCTGGTCGCCTGCGAGAGCACGGTTCTGACCAGCTCGTCGACCGGCTGCCGGTGGGGCACGTTGATCGGCCTGCCGTACATCTCCCGCAGGCGGTCACGGATCCGGCGGACTCTCGCCTTCGGAGGCCGGCGCCAGTCGGCGCGCGAGACCTTGCCCGGGCCCTCCGGGATCGAAGCGGCAGGGCTCACGATCGCGCGCCCCAATGGCGGCAGCGTCGGGTTGCGTCGTCAGCGGCCTGTGGCAGAACCTCCGCCACGCGACTCAGGTCCCAGTCGAGACTCGACAGTCCGGCGGCCAGGCTCCCCATGAAGGCGTCACCGGCTCCGAGCGGACTGACCACATCGATCGTGCCGGGGGTCCAGCGGGCCACGGCGGCACCGGCGGTCACGATTTCCGCTTCACGATCGGTGACGACGACCAGCCGCGGTCCGGTCTCCGACAGCATCCCGGCCGCCCGCCGCGGGTCGCACTCCCCGGTCAGGAACTCGGCCTCCTCGCGATTGCATTTGAGCACCGTCGAAAGAGCGGTCAGCTCAAGCGTGAATTTCCGGGCCTCACTCTGCGAATCCCAGCGGGTTGGCCGGTGGTTCGGATCGAGCAGGACGGGCAGGCCCCTTTCGCCCGCCATCCGGACCGCTCTTCGGGTGACCTCCCGCTCCGTTTCACCAACCATCGTGTTCGAGCCGACGATCAGTGCCTGACCGGCCTCGATCGCCGGTTCCAGGAACGCGCTCGCGGCTTCCGTCGTCGGGCCGATGTGGTCGCCGTAGACCTGAAAGGAGGGCTCACCGGCGGAGTCGAAAACGGCGATTGCAAGTGGCGTCTGGGTCGGCTCGGGAACTGCGATCCAGTCGGTCCCGACGCCATCGTCCGCGAGACCGTCGATAAGCCAGCGGCCCCAGCGATCCGATCCGACTCCACCGACCAGAGCGGTCGGTACCCCGCGACGGGCGATGGCTGCGGCGACGTTCGGCAGAGCGCCGCCGTGGTGGGGTGAGAACCGGTCCGGCGTTTCGTCCGGGGCGAGGTGACGTTCGCAGATCAGGTCGACGATCGCTTCACCTAGACAGAGGATGGGCCGGGATTGCTCGCTCAAGGGAAACGCAGCGTAGAGAAGATTCTCACTGCATCTAGGATAATCGGGGTATGGTCGCAATTTCCGCCCGGATCGGAGCCTGGCTCCCCAGAGGCTGGCGCGATCTGTTCCTCCAGATCGCGCTGTATCTCTTCGCCGACACCACCTATGAACTGGCGCGTGGTATGGCTGAGGGCAGGGCATCCCTCGCTTTCGCCAACGGCGAGCGCATCATCGACCTGCAGCGAACCACCGGGAGCCTCTTCGAGCCGACGATGCAGGCCTGGGCGCTGAGCGAGCGGTGGCTGATCGATTTTGCCAACCAGATCTACCTGAACAGCCAGTTCACTATCGCGATGGGCTTCCTGATCTGGCTCTACCTGTTTCGCAACGACGCCTACTACTTCATGCGCAACATGCTGTTCGTCTCGATGGGCCTGGCCCTGGTCGGCTACATCGGCTTCCCCACCGCGCCGCCCCGCATGTTCCCCGAATACGGCTTCATCGACACGGTCAACTCCTACTCGAGCGTCAATCACGACTCAGCTTTCGCCCAGCTGTTCATCAACCCCTTCGCCGCGGTTCCGTCGATGCATAGCGCCGTCGCCCTGATGATCGGCGTCACCGGGTTCATGGTCTGCAGAAACCGTTTTGCCAGGGCGTTCTGGTTGTTCTGGCCGCTGGTCGTGGCCTGGGTGACCATCGTGACCGCCAATCACTACTGGTTCGATGTCGCCGCCGGCTGGGTTGTCGCCGGTACGTCGTTCCTGATCGCGGCGAGGGTGCTCGCCCACTTCAACCCCGAGACCTGGGCCTGGAGCCGGGTTGCGGACCATCAGCGCGCCCGGGCCTGAGGCGGGAGCATGACCGCCCGGGACTCCCGGTGGCGCCCTCTCCTGGTTCCGATAACGATTGCCGCAGCACTTTCGCTGGTCTACCTGCTCACCGCTCCGCTCAGCGCCGACCACGCGGCTCAGGTCTTCCGCACCGAGTTGTTCGAGGACTCCGGTCCGGTCGTCTGGAACAACTACTGGTTCGGCGGGCATTACCTTCCGGCCTACAGCCTTCTCGCACCCGCGATCGGCTCCTGGGTCGGTGCCAGGGTGATGGGCGTTGCCGCGGTCCTCGGCACTGTGGCTCTCTTCACCTTGATCGCCGATCGCCAGTGGGGCGAGCAGGCCCGGGTCGGGACTGCCTGGTTCGCGGCCGCCGCGACGGTCAGTCTCTACGCGGGCCGTCTTACTTTCGCGCTCGGAGTCCTGCTTGCCATGGCCGCCGTGTTTGCTGCGCAGAGGGGCTGGCGACCGACATCGCTTCTGTTGGCAACTTCAGTCGCTCTGGCCAGTCCGGTTGCGGCCCTCTTCCTGGCCTGCTGCGGCGTTGCGCATTGGTTGAATTCGTTGATCGTCCGGCCGCGTGATCTGCGCGGGCTGGAACTGGCGGCGGCCTCCTTCGCCACGGCCGCGATCGTTGCCCTGCTCTTCCCGGGCGGCGGCGACGAGCCGTACGTCATCTCGAGTTTTCTGCCGGCGGTCGGCCTCACTTTGGCGGCCGCGGTGCTGCTGCCCCGAAGCGAGCGGCTGGTACGGACGGGGTTGCTCGTTTATGCCGCAGCGCTCAGCGCGGCTTTCGTCGTGTCAACCCCGATGGGCGGGAATGCCAACCGGCTCGGCGTCTTGCTGGTCGGCGCCCTGTTTCTCTGCGCATCGTGGGGGGCCGGGCGCCGCTTTTCCCGGCGCACGGCCGCGCTCGCCGTATTTCTGCCGCTGCTGGCGCTGTGGCAGTTCTACCCGGTGATTCGCGATCTGGAACTGGTTCGGGGCGAGCCGGCAGTCGCAGCCGGGTATTACGACTCGCTCGAGAAGACGCTCGGCCCGAGGCTCGAGAGAAACCCCGCCCGGGTCGAGGTTCTGCCAGTGGCCAGTCACTGGGAATCGGCCAGGTTGCCCCCGCACCTGCCCCTCGCCCGCGGATGGGAGCGACAGACAGACCGCCGTTTCAACGCGCTCTTCTATCGAGATCGGCTTTCGGCCGATCGGTACCGCAGGTGGCTCAGCAGGCTGGCGGTCACATATGTCGCCGTCCCACAGACGGATCTCGACTACGCGGCCGAGAGGGAAGCGGACCTGATCGCCGGCGGGCTCCCTTTCCTGCAGGAGATCTTCACGGGTACGGATTGGAGGGTCTACCGGGTGCTCGGGGCGACCCCGATGGTCGAGCGCCCGGCTCGGATGACCTCCCTCGAGGTCGACGGCTTCACTCTCGAGATACCTCGCCCGGGTACTTATCTGGTCCGGGTCCGGGCGACTCCGTACTGGCGGGTCGAACGCGGTACGGCTTGCGTCGGTCGCACCGCCGACGGCTGGACCGAAGTGGAGACATCGACGCCGGGCGAGGTCGAGATCAGAGCGGACTTCCGTCCCGGTGCCCGATTCAGCAGCGCACCCGACTGTCGTCCCTGACTGCCCGGCGGGTTGATCTCTCGTAAGCTCCCCGGATGGAGTCCTCTTCGCCGAGTCCGCCCGGTGGCGGCAGCAACGGTCCGGCACAGGAATTTCGGAGTCAGGCACGCAATCGGCTCATCCAGTCCAGACTGACCCCGAACGCGATCTCGATGGCCGGTCTGATCGGCAACCTGATCGCTGCGGCCCTGATAATCCAGGAGATGTTCGTACTGGCCGGCATTGCCTTCATCGCCGGTTCGATCATGGACACGCTGGACGGCCGCTATTCACGCATGTCCGGCAAGGGCACGCTTTTCGGCGCATTCCTCGACTCGACCCTCGACCGGATCGAGGAGGGAATCGTCATCACTGCGATCGCCTGGGTCTTTGCCGAGCGTGGTGACTCACTTGCCGCCGCGGCCTGCGTATATGTGGTGCTCGGCTCGCTCATGGTCTCTTACACGAGAGCCAGAGCTGAAGCCCTGGGGGTCGAGTGCAAGGTCGGCCTGGCCACCAGGCCGGTCCGTGTGGTGATACTTTCAATCGGGATACTCTTCGCCGGAGGGTTCGGTTCCGGAAACTTCGAACTTCTCGCCCCATCTATCTACGTGATGGCGGCCCTGACCACGATTACGGTGATTCAGCGCGTCTGGCACGTGCGGCGCGCTCTGATCGTCGGGGGCTGACTACGACATTTGTATTTGCGATGTAACCCGCGACCTGTTTGAGTGTCATTGGGCTTCGCAATGAAACCAGGAGGTATTTCCGACTTATGAGCAACAGCAACGGACAGAGCGGAAACGGCGCCGACCGCCGTGACGACAAGGTCCGCGTAGCGATCGTCGGCGTCGGTAATTGCGCCAACAGCTTTATCCAGGGCGTCGAGTACTACAAGAACGCCGACCCCGATGACCAGGTTCCAGGTCTGATGCATGTCGACCTCGGTGGCTACCACATCAAGGACATCGAGTTCGTGGCCGCATTCGACATCGATCAGGAAAAGGTCGGCAAGGACCTTTCCGAAGCGATCTGGTCGGGACAGAACGATACGATCAAGTTCGCCGATGTGCCGAACCTCGGCGTCAAGGTCGAACGCGGCATGACCCTCGACGGTCTCGGCAAGTACCTCAAGCAGAAGATCACCAAGGCACCCGGCCCGACGGCCGACATCGCCGGCATCCTCAAGGAGACCAAAGCCGACGTCATCGTCTGTTACCTGCCGGTCGGATCCGAAGACGCAGTCAAGTGGTACGTCGAGCAGGCGATCGCAGCCGGCGTCGGCTTCGTCAACTGCCTGCCCGTCTTCATCGCCCGCGAGGACTACTGGGACGAGCGCTTCACCGAGGCTGGTCTGCCGATCATCGGCGACGACATCAAGTCTCAGGTCGGTGCCACGATCGTCCATCGCCAGCTCGCCCGGCTCTTCCACGAACGTGGGGTAGAGATGCAGCACACCTCGCAGCTCAACGTCGGCGGCAACATGGACTTCTTCAACATGCTCGAGCGCGAACGGCTCGACTCGAAGAAGATCTCCAAGACCAACGCGGTCACCTCGATCATGGGCACGGAGCTGCCCGAGGACGATGTCCACGTCGGGCCGTCGGACTACGTGCCGTGGCTGACCGACCGCAAGTGGGCTCACATCCGGCTCGAAGGCAAGTCCTTCGGCGATGTGCCGCTCAACGTCGAGCTCAAGCTCGAGGTCTGGGACTCACCGAACTCGGCCGGCGTCGTGATCGATGCAGTGCGTCTGATCAAGCTGGCCCTGAACAACGGTATCGCCGGACAGCTCGACGGTCCGTCCAGCTACCTGATGAAGTCACCGCACAACCAGCGTCCCGACGACGAAGCGCGTGAGCAGACGGAAGAGTTCATCGCCGCCAACGCCAGGGGCAGCACCCCGGTCGCGGGTACCAAGCCGGTAGCCGAAGTGTCCGAAGACGTCGGGTCCGAAGCCTGATTCTCGGCAGCTCGATCCGGGAGGGACGCGTCCGCATGGCGGGCGCGTCTCCTTCCTGAAATGCGCGAGCCGCTCTCCATCGCCCAGTTCACGCCGTTTCCATGGCATGAGCAGGGTGAGATCAACAGTTACGTCCGTCGTCTGTCCGACGGGTTGGCCGAGCGCGGACATTCCGTTCTGATCGCGGCGCCCGCCGGGGGGCGGGAGGCGATCCAGGAAGCGCGCGAGGTAGCGGCCGCACTCGGCGATGATGCCGATCTGCTTTTCCGGCCGGGTGAGCAACCCAGGGTGATCTCGATGGGCGGGGTCCCGATTCCCCGGGGGTCACGCAAGCGGCCCGCACCAGTTTCGGTAGACGTCGGCAACCGGGTCGAGGTCCTCCTGGGGAAGGCACGAATTGACCTGGTCCACGTCCACGACCCTTTCCTTCCCGGGTTCTCGTCGACTGCGCTGAGGCACTCGTTTTCCCTCAACGTCGGGACCTTTCACGAAACGGCCGAGCGGCCGTTCGCGACTCATGTGGCCCGTCCGCTGCTCGAGGTCTTCTTTGGCAGGCTTGACGCCCGCACGGCATCTTCGAAGGCGTCGGCAGATCTGCTCAACCGTTACTTCCCCGGCTCGTATGAATTGACGCCGGCCGGAGTTGATCCGGTGGTGCCCGATCAGGAGGATGACGGGCCCCTCCGGATCACCTACTTCGCGCAGGAAGAAAAGGGCGCGATGCGGGTTTTCCTTCGAGCGCTGCGAAAGCTCCCGCCGGGGCTCGACTGGACCGCGAGCGTTTTCGCTGACGAACCCGGCGAGGTTGACTTCCGGGTTTCGAAGGAGATCCGCGACAGGATCAAGGTGATCGGCCCCGATCAGGCCTCGCTCGCCGAGTTGCTTTCGCGCAGCCACGTCTTCTGCGCCGCTTCGAACGGTCCGAGCCAGGTTTCTTCGGCGATCCGTCAGGCGCTCGCCTCGGGTGCGGTACCGGTGGTTTCGACGATTCCCCGCTACGTCGAGCTCATCGGAGACGGCCAGCGCGGGATGCTCTTTCCGGCCGGCGACCCCATCACCATGGCCGGTCAGATCGCGCGCCTCGGCAGCGATCGAGATCGGCTGGCCGGGCTTCGACGGGCCGCCCGGGACGAGCCGCAGTCTCGCGACTGGACAGAGATGGTCGACCGCTTCGAGGAGATTTATCTCCGGCTCGCTGCCCGGCGCCACGATCCCGCCGGCAATCCGGTGATACGCAAGCGGCTCAGGGACCGGCCGCTGATCGATGTCGACCTCCACATGCACACCGACCACTCCTCGGACTGTGCGACACCGGTCGAGGTTCTGATCGAAACCGCTCGCGACCGGGGTCTCGGGGCGATCGCGGTCACCGACCACAATGAGGTCTCGGGTGCCCTCGCGGCGGCCGAGGTGGCCGAGGATATGGATGACTTCAAGATCATCGTCGGGGAGGAGGTCAAGACCGCCGAGCAGGGTGAGGTGATCGGCCTGTTCATCAAGGAGAAGATCCCGCGCGGGATGACCATGACCGAGACGATTGCCGAGATCCGCCGCCAGGGCGGCCTTGTCTACGTTCCCCATCCATTCGACCGCATGCACTCGGTTCCCGACTACGAGCACCTGCTCGATATGGTCGAAGAGATCGACCTGTTGGAGGTTTTCAACCCACGGGTGGCGATCAGTTCCTTCAATGAAGAGGCCGAGCGTTTCGCGCGCAAGTACAACATCATCCCTGCGGCCGGTTCCGATAGCCACGTCGCTCAGGGTCTGGGTTCGGTGCGGGTCAGGCTGCCGGATTTCGACGGGCCGGAAGAGTTCCTCGAGGCGATGCGCGACGCGGAGATCACCCGTCGCCACAAGAACCTCGTTTACGTCCAGGCGCTCAAGTTCCTGCAGACCACCGGCCGCCCGAAGGCCGCGAAGCGCTCGGTCGCCGGTGCCAAGGCAGTCCGCGGCGGTCGCCAGAAACAGCGTGGATCGAAGCGGCCGGCCGGCAAGAGCTGATTCATGGCAGGCCCGCAGAAGGAGGCCGGCCCGGGGTGTCAAAGAAAGAACCAGCGATGGCCGCCACCGACAACGAGATCAAGGAGAAGTACCTGGAGCGGGCGATCCGGGAACTGAACCAGCTGAGCCGTGACCTCAAGTCATGCGATGCCTGCAGCCGGACCAAAGTAATGCCGGTGCTCGGATCGGGTCATCCCCAGGCAGACATCTTTCTTGTCAAGTACGCCCCGACCGTGGCAGAGATCGAAGAGGGCGTCGCTTTCTATGGCCGCCCGGGGAACGCACTGATGAAGAGCTTCAAGCGCCTGGGCATCGATCCGACCGTGGTCTACGGAACGATCTGTGCCAAGTGCCCGGTAGACGACCCGGCCGACGCCGACGGCGACTGCATCGGTCGCGTGGCCGACGAGTTCAACATCATCAAGCCGAAGATCCTCGTGGTGATGGGCGACCAGGCGGTGGAGACGATCAACGATTTCGAGATCCCTCTGGCCCGCCAGATCGAAACCCGCGAGGGCGAGATCCAGGCTTTCACCCCTTCATGCGACGCGCTCTTCGTGCCGGACATCGACGACGCTCTCGACGAAGAGGGCGCCAAGCGGCGCTTCTGGCGGGCCTTCCGCACGCTGGGCCGCTGGTACGAGGATCTTCCCCCCTACTGACCGTGAGAACCAACCACGTCGTCCCGGTTGAGCTCGGCTGATCGAGCCCCGGGCGGCCCCGGACTGCCGGGGCGGCCGCGTTCCGCTCAGGGGGCGGCCGCGCGGGCGAGCTCGGTCATCGGTTCGACTCTGGCCGAGGTGAGGCCGCGAACGACGATCATGTCGAGAGCCGAATAGGCGGCGAGACCCTCCTGGGCCGCTGCGCTGTCTGCGGCGGCAACCCCGACCGTGCCTTCGGGCTCGCCGAGACGGTCGAAATGGTCGCGGTAGCCCTTGTGCAGGTCGCGGTAGAAGGACTCTTCCTTGGCCAGGCGGGCCTCGGCATCCTCGCCGACCGCCGTACGCACGTAGCCGAGCACGGGCGGGGCGGAATGCCGTGCTTCGGCCGCGCCGTCCTGGACCTGCTCGCGCGCACCGGCGGCGAAGTCCGGTGTCATCCAGTTGAAGAAGGCGCCGTCGTAGGACGAGCCGGCCAGGGCACACATCTTCGGACCCATGGCCGCCATTGCCAGCTTGATACCGGGAAGATACTCGCGCAGTTCGGGCAGGATCTCGCGCATGTAAGTCAGTGGCTTCTTGCTGAATCCAGCCCCGACACCGATCCAGAGCCGCGACGGATCCAGTCCGAGCCGCTCGATGTCGGCGGCGATTGTCTCCGGACCCTGGCGATCGAGGGCGATGACGCCGACGCCGAGGTCGATGCTTTCGGTTGTCCGGGCGAATTCGGCCAGCGTCTCGAGACCCTTTGCCCCGGGATGGTCGTTGGAGAAGATCGCCGCGTAACCGGCTTCTTCACAGGTTTCGGCCAGCGGGCCGCAGACTTCGGCCGGAAGTCCGGCCGCGACCCCGAAGGCCCGCTTCTGGCTGCGCGCGCTCATACGCGGTCGAACTGCGCGACGACTTCGATGTGCGGTGTCTGGGGGAACATGTCAACCGGTCTCACGCGCACGAGTCTATAGCCGGCTTCCACCAGTTGAGCCGCATTCGGGGCGAGCGTGGTCGGGTTGCAGGAGATGTAGACGATTCTCTTGGCCTCGGCTTCGAGCACCCTTCGCACGATCTTGGCCGAGAGTCCGGCCCGGGGCGGGTCGATCGTGATCACGTCCGGTTTGCCTGCCCGCTCGATCAGCGGACGGAGGCCGGTGCGGGCGTTGGCGGTGACGAACTCGGCGTTGCCGATGTTGTTGGCGATCGCGTTTCGTCTTGCGTTTTCGATTGCGTCGGCCACGATCTCAAGGCCCCAGACCTTGCCGGCCTGTCCGGCCATGCTCAGCCCGATCGTCCCGACCCCGCAGTAGAGGTCGAACAGCTTTTCGCTGCCGGTCAGCCCGGCGTATACGGTGGCTACGCCGTAGAGCTTCTCTGCCATCTCGGTGTTGGTCTGGAAGAAAGAGTCGTGTGAGAGTTGGATGTTGAGGTCAAAGATCCGTTCCCGCAGGACTTCTTCTCCCAGGACCCCGGTCGGTCCGGAGGTATTGCCGGACGGCCCGTCGATCACCGTGTGGAGGTCCACCGGCGGCTTGGGGAAGTTGGCGACCGAAGTGACCAGCCGGGTCTGGACCTGGCCGGTGCGGCGCCCCTCCCGGACCACGAGGTTTCGCAGGACTCCCCGGTGGTCGTGGGGGTCGTAGGCCGAGATGCCTTCACGGCGGGCCCACTCGAGGACTTCGTTCCTGGCCCGGTTGGTCGCTTCGGAGGAGAGCCGGCAGTCGTCGATGTCCAGGATCTGGTCCCAGCGGCCGCGGGGGTGGAAGCCGAGCACGACTTCGCCGTCCTGCTCGCCGAACGAATACTCGACCTTGTTGCGGTAACGCCACTGCTCCGATGCCGGGATGATCGGGTCCAGCTCGAAATCGTCGAGATGGCCGATGCGCGATAACGAGTCGCCGACCTGCTCCTCCTTGAATTCCAGCTGCCGGTCGTAGGCGAGCGCCTGCCACGGTGCACCGGGGCAGGCTTCACCCTGATGGATGTCCGTCTCCTCGAGGCGCTGCGGGCTGGGTTCGAGGATCTCGATCGTGCCGGCCTCCGCGTAGCCCTTCTTCGACTTGCTCACCCGCGCCCGTACCTTGTCGCCGGGCAGTGCGCCGCTAACGAAGACCACGTATCCGTCGCGGCGGGCGATGCCCCGGCCACCGTAAGCGAGCGTCTCGATCTCGGCTTCGAACTCTTCGCCTCGGCGGAGCCGGCCGCTTTTAGGACCGGCATCTGTGGATTCCGTTGCACTCATCAGAGGGGCACTATCTCAGGCGGGGCACGGCCCTAGTATTCCGCTCTTGACCGAACCCGCACCCAGGAACTACATCACCGGCTCCGAAATCGCCGGAGGTCGCGTGGCCCGACTGATCGATCGTGCCGAGGAGCTGAAGGCCGGGCGTCCGCTCGAGGGAGCGGCGGCGCTCGGTGGCAAGTCGGTCGCGCTGATCTTCGAGAAGCCTTCCACCCGCACCAGAATTTCGTTCGAGGTGGGTGTCGCCGAACTCGGTGGCATACCCCTGGTCCTCAGGAGCGACGACATGCAGCTCTCCAGGGGAGAGTCGATCCAGGACACCGCGCGAGTGCTCTCCAGGTACGTGTCGGCGATCGTGATCCGTTCGGGTTCCCACGAGAACGTAGTCGAACTCGGCGAGCAGGCCGACGTTCCGGTGGTCAACGCGCTCACCCCGGAGTTCCATCCCTGCCAGGCCCTCGCCGACCTGCAGACGCTCAAGCAGCGCTTCGGCGGTCTCGGGGGCCTCAAGATCGCCTACGTGGGCGACGGCAACAACGTAGCCCGGTCGCTTGCCGTTGCGGCATCGCTGGTCGGTGCCGAGGTGGCGGTGGCCGCCCCGGAGGGCTATCAACTGGAGTCCGACGCACCGGCGTTTCTGACCGACGACCCGCGTGAAGCGGTCCGCGGTGCCGACGCCATCTACACGGACGTCTGGGTCAGCATGGGAGATGAATCGACCGCGGTCAGGCGACGGACCGACCTCGAGGGTTTCCGGATCGACTCGAATCTGCTCGCCGCGGCGAAACCCGAGGCCGTGGTCATGCACTGCCTGCCGGCGCATCCGGGCGAGGAGATAACCGCCGGTGTCCTTTACGGGGATCGCTCTGCCGTCTGGGACCAGGCCGAAAACCGACTCCATGCCCAGAAGGCACTGCTCGAGTATCTGATCGCCTGAAGCGTGCCCGGCCTCGATCGGTGGTTGCGTCCCGCCCCCGCGGCATGCCCTGAAGGTGCGATCGGGCCGCATCCTGAAAGAATCCCTGTGGCGGCCCCGTGGTGTATCGGTTAGCACGCCAGGTTTTCAACCTGGAAGGGCGGGTTCGACTCCCGCCGGGGCTATCGGCCGCTGCGCCCGGGTACGGCGCGATACCGCCCACGGGTAGGGTCTGAAGCCATGATTCCGGAGATCTCGATCGGCCCCCTGACCCTTCAGACCTTCGGGCTGATGTTCGCCTTCGCCTTCATCGTCGGCGGCGTGATCGCCCACAGACGCTTCGAGGAACTCGGAAAGCCGGGTGACTGGGCCTACGAGAGCGTCTTCGCGGCGCTTATCGGCGGGATAATCGGTGCCCGGCTCTACTGGCTGATCGAGAACATCGACTCCTCGGACGGCTTTTTCAGCACGCTTTTCTCCGGTTCCGGACTGACCTGGTACGGCGGCGCGATCGGCGGAGCCCTCGGTGTTCTGCTGTGGGCGAAGTGGCGCGACTATCTCAACCTGAAGCTGGCGGATGTCGCCGCACCCGCCCTCGCCGCAGGCTACGCGATCGGCCGGATCGGTTGCCAGCTTTCCGGAGACGGCGACTACGGAAAGCCCTGGGACGGCCCGTGGGCGATGGGCTATCCGGATGGCGTCGTACCGACACCACCGGGAGTCGAAGTCCATCCGACGCCTGTCTACGAGACCTTGGTCATGGGCCTCGGTGCCTTCATCCTCTGGAGGTTGCGCGACCGGTTCCGTTTCGGCATTCTCTTCGCGATCTACCTGATGTACGCCGGGACCGAGAGGTTTCTGGTCGAGTTCCTCCGGACCAACGACCACGTCTTGATCGGGCTGACCGAGGCCCAGTTGTTCAGCCTCGCCATGATCGCTGTCGGACTGCTCTGGATTCTCACCGTCAAGAAACGTGAAGGTACCCTGGCCCGGCCCGCCGGGCAGCAGATCCTTCCCTGAACCCGGACATGGAGGCATCGTTGAAGCAACTGATTGCGGCCCTGTCCGTCTGCGTCGTCGTCCTGGCTTTGGCCGGCTGTGGTGAATCCTCGTCCGGTGAGGCCGAGGCCGAGGCTGTGGCAATCTCATTCGCTGAGGCCTGGGAGGAGCAGGACGGACCGGCAGCCTGCGCCCTGCTGAGTGACCAGGCTGACGCTTTCTTCCCGGAAGAAGGACGGTTCACCTGTGACAGGTTCATCTTCAAGTCCTCGGTCTTCAAGGACCCGGTCAGCGGGCCGGAGGTGACCGACTCGAGCGTCGACGGAGAAGCGGCCACAGTGGAGGTCACTTTCGCCGGCCGCGATCCACTGGCCTTCACCCTGACCAGAACACCGGCCGGGGAATGGAAAGTGGACGCGATCAACGAGTCGTAGCCGCTCTGGTGCCGGTGTCACCTGCGCCCGGTACCGGGTCATCCGGGTCGCCGATCGAGAGGTCGTCGGCAAGTGGGCGGTACTGGGCTCGAACCAGTGACCCCCTGCGTGTAAAGCAGGTGCTCTACCAACTGAGCTAACCGCCCGTGGGCTACGAAGCCGTAGTCGACGGCTCCTTCGGGGAAGGCGCAGTATAGGAATTTCGCAGGAATCCGGAGGCGGGGCCGGAAGCGGTGGCGTAAGTTTGTGACATGACTCAGACAGCCGACAAGGGCGGCGCAAGGCGACGGGACCCGAAAGACGGCCGCGGGGAAAGCGACCGGCTCCGTATCGCGACGCTGAACCGGGCCTGCGTTTTCCTCGAGGAGAATCTCGACCGCGAAGTTACGCTGGAAGAACTCGGGGCCGAGGTCGGCTGGAGCCCGGCCCACCTCCAGCGGGTCTTCCGGGGACGCATCGGTGTTTCCCCGAAGGAGTACGTTCGGGCATTACGGGTCAGCCGGATGAAGGAAGAGCTTCGCGAAGGGGATCGTGGGCGCGGGGGACGGTCCGCGAACGGTGGAGGGTCGACCGCGAGAGCGATCCTCGACTCGGGATTCGGTTCGCTCAGCTCCGGGCACGAAGCCGGCCTTCGCCATCTCGGGATGACGCCGGCTACCTATGGTGCCGGGGGTCGCGGGGCGGTCATCGAGTTCTGCCCGGCGCGTTGTTCCCTCGGCTGGGTGATGCTCGGGCGTACGGACAGAGGCATCTGCTCACTGACCCTCGGCGACGACCCCGAAGCTCTTCTTGCGGAGCTCGGGGCGGAGTTCCCGGAGGCCGAACTCGTTCCGGGCGACAGCGCGACCGAGGAGCTCTGTGCGCAGGTGGTGGCGCTGGCCGAGAGCGGCGAAGACGGACGTCATCTGCCCGTAGAGGTCGTTGCCACGGACTTCCAGTGGAAGGTCTGGCGGGCGATGAGGGAGATTCCACTCGGGGAGACCAGGAGCTACTCGGACCTGGCGGCGATGGTCGGTCGCCCGACCGCGGTCAGGGCGGCCGCCTCGGCCTGTGCCCGCAACCGTATTTCGCTGCTGATTCCCTGCCATCGCGTGGTCAGGGCTGACGGCAGCCTCGGAGAGTACCGCTGGGGCAGCGAGCGCAAACAGCGCCTTCAGGACAACGAGTGCGAGACGCGGAGCCGCGGGACCTGATTCGGCGGATCCGGAAGGGGTCAGCGGATCCGGCAGGTCAGCGGATCCGGCAGGAGTCAGCGGACCCGGCAGGACGGAGCCGACACCGGGAGATGAGGCCAGCCGGTCAGGTACGGCGGGCGCCGCTTCGGCGAATGGGGCAGGCGGGTGGGGCGGGAGACCCGGATTGACCGGTCAGGCTTCGGCAGCGAGGCTGCGGCCGGTTCGCCCGCACCAGAGCCCGAACAGGACGGCGGCCACGGCTGCACCGAGCCAGTGGACGCCGATCACAACGAAGACGACGCTCGGCAGACCGGCCAGGGCGGCTCCGAAGACGGTCCTCGAAACGTCCAGTTTCAGCACGGTCGCGGTGAAGGCCGCGCAAAGAAGCCAGGCGGTCGGGCCGGACAGCCAGCCCCAGGATTCAAAGAAGGACTTCGGCAGCAGGATGGCCAGGACCAGCGAAACCGACGCCACTGCGAGCAACTGGATCAGGACGCTCTTGAGGAAGACGGTTCGG
>JAUQWL010000242.1 GCA_030835185.1 Solirubrobacterales bacterium
TCGCGCAGCTGACCGCTGAGACGGAGCATCGTCTCGACCGTCACCACCAGAGTCGCGGCCAGGATCGGCCAGAGATTGACACCTCTCTCGACGTCGCTGAACACCAGGCCGATCCCCAGGCCGGCGCAGAGCACGAACAGGTAGAACCGCGCCACACGGACGCTGAAGAACCTGCCGATGTAGATACTGAACCAGACGTAGACGACGACGGCCAGCGCGATTCCGAAAGCTGAGGATGAGGCGGCCACCGTGGCCGCGAGTCCGAGCGCGCCCAGAAGCATCAACGCGTGAATCCACCGCGGGGACATGGTCGCGCCGACTACCCAGAAGAGCAGGGCCAGGGCAATTGACAGAACGCTGATCCACGCGATCAGCGGCGGAGGCGTGACGTCGGCTATGGGGAAGACCCTTGCGAACAGACCCGTTATGCCTCCGCAGAGGAACAGAGCCGAGAGCGCGACCACGCGCGGAGGTCGCCGGGGCCCGGGAGAAAAGTAGTCTGCCAGTGCTCGCAGCCAGTTCACGGGGCTAACGATAGGCGTCTTCGCCGGAGGCAGGAGAGCGCCTGCGAAGATGGGTGGATGTCGAACCGACTCGCCAACGAAACCAGCCCCTACCTTCTGCAGCACAAGGACAACCCGGTCGACTGGCATCCCTGGGGAGCGGATGCACTGGCCCTGGCCCGCGAACACGACCGTGCGATCCTGCTGTCGATCGGCTACGCAGCCTGCCACTGGTGCCATGTCATGGAGCGGGAGTCCTTCGAGAATCCCGATACCGCCGCCTACATGAACGAACATTTTATCCCGGTCAAGGTGGATCGCGAAGAGCGTCCGGACCTCGACGCGATCTACATGGAAGCGGTGCAGTCGATCAGCGGGCAGGGAGGCTGGCCGCTCACCGTCTTCCTCGACCCGGACGGTGTCCCTTTCCATGGCGGCACCTACTTCCCACCCGACGCCTCGCACGGAATGCCGAGCTTCATGATGGTCATGGAGGCTGTGGTCAAGGCTTTCGAGGAGCGGCGCGACGAGATCCGGGCCCAGTCCGAAAACGTGCGCAGCCGACTCGGTGCAGTAGCGCTGATCGGTGCCCCCGAAGGCGGGATCGATCCCGGTCTTCCGGCGAAGCGATGCGCCACCCTCGTTGAGACTGCCGACATGGAGAACGGCGGTTTCGGTCCGGCCCCGAAGTTCCCGCCGGCCTCGACCCTCGACTTCCTGCTCGCCCGCGGCGAGACCGCCCCGGTCGAGTTGACGCTGGATCGCATGGCGGCCGGGGGCATCTACGACCAGATCGGCGGCGGCTTCTCGCGCTACTCCGTCGACGAGGCATGGCTGGTCCCACACTTCGAGAAGATGCTCTGCGACAACGCCCTGCTCGCAAGGACGTACCTCCACGCCTGGCAGGAGTCCGGACAAGACGCCTACCGCCGGATCGCCACCGAGACCCTCGACTGGGCGCTGGGAGAGATGCAGGATCCGGCCGGTGGCTTCTACGCCTCGCTCGACGCAGATTCCGAGGGCGTCGAGGGGCTGTTCTACACATGGACCCCCGGCGAGATCGAGCGGACGCTGGGGGATCGGGCCGAAGCGGCAGTGAAGGCTTTCGGAGTCACCCCGTCGGGCAATTTCGAGGGTCGCAACGTCCTTCACATCCCCGGCGGGGTTCCTCCGGCAGAGTTCGGGCCCGCCCTCGAAGGGGCTCGAAAGGAACTGCTGGAAGCCCGGTCGACGCGGATCCGACCCGCCCTCGACGACAAGGTGATCAGCTCGTGGAACTCCTTGATGATCTCGGCGCTGGCCGAAGCGGGGGCCGTGCTGGGTAGCCGGCAGTACCTGGATGCCGCCCGACGGTGTGCCGATTTCATCTGGGCCGAAATGCGTGACTCCCAGGGAACCCTGCTCAGGAGCTGGCGCCGCGGCGAAGCGCGGCTGAACGCCTATCTCGAGGATCACGCCTTCCTCCTGGAGGGGCTGCTGGCGCTCTACGATGCCTCATTTGAGCGGACCGTCCTCAATCGCGCACTGGCCGTGGCCGAAACGATGATCGACCGTTTCGCCGATCCCGACCGGGGTGGCTTCTTCTCGACTTCACACGACCACGAAGAGCTGATCGCACGCCGCAAGGACGTCGGCGACCATCCGATCCCCTCGGGCAGCTCTTCGGCAGCCCTGGGACTGTTGAAACTCGCCGGACTCACCGGGGACACCGGCTACCGCCGGCAGGCAATGGGCGTCCTCAAACTGCTCGCTCCGGCGACCGCAAGGCAACCTGACGCATTCGGTCACCTGCTCCAGGCCATCGACCTGGCCCTCGATCCGGCCGGAGAGGTGGCGGTCATCTGGCCCGCCGATGCCGATTCCGACTCGGCCGCCGAGCTGCTCAGCGCGTTCCGCTCCCGGTATCGGCCAGGCTTCGTACTCGCCGCCGGGCCGGAAGGCAGTGACTCCCCCGGGCTGCTCAAAGGCCGCACCTCGTTCGAGGGCAAACCGGCAGCCTACGTCTGCCGCAACTTCAGTTGCCGGGCACCGGTCGGCGATCCGGCCGGACTGCGAGCCGAACTCGGCGATCCGGCCACCTGATCCGACGCCACTCCAGGCGACGCCCCTGTCCTGCGCTGCACTCGGCCGCGCTGCTCCGCCGCGCTGCACTGCGACCGGCACGATCGGCCCCGCAACCGGTCGGTCAGAGCCTCGGCAGGAAGGTCTCTATCTCGTATGGAGTCACCTGGATCCGGTAGTTCTCCCACTCCTGCCGTTTGAGTTCGATGAAGCGCCTGAAGGTGTGCTCGCCGAGCGTGCGCAGCACGAGCTCCGAGTCAGCCGCTACCTCGACCGCCTCACCGAGGGTGGATGGAAGCTGCTCGATCCCCCGGGCGGCCATTTCATCGGGTCCGAGGTGGTAGAGGTTCTCCTCCATCGGTTCGGGCAGTTCGTAACCCTTTTCGATCCCTTCGAGCCCGGCCTGAAGCATGCCGGCGAGACAGAGGTAAGGGTTGCAGGCGGGGTCCGGGCAGCGAAACTCCGCCCAGGAGTCGCCCTCCTCGCTTGCCTGGCGCTGCGGCACGCGGATCAGGGAAGAGCGGTTCCGGCGTGACCATGAGAGGTAGACGGGCGCCTCGAAACCGGGTACCAGACGCTTGTACGAGTTGACCCACTGGGCGTAGAGCGGGGCGATCTCGCGAGCGTGGCGAAGCTGGCCGGCTATGAACGACCTGGCGGTCGCCGACAGTTCCCCGGGACGTCCGGTATCGCCGAAGGTGTTCTGGCCCTCTTTGATCAGGGCCTGGTGGATGTGGAGCCCGGAACCGTTGGCGCCGCCGAGTGGCTTGGGCATGAAGGTGGCATGCCAGCCCTGCTGGAGCGCGTACTCCTTGACCACGATCCGGCTGGTCATGATGTCGTCGGCCGCCCCGAGCGCACTCCCGGCCCTGACATCGAGCTCGTGCTGGGACGGTCCCGCTTCGTGATGGGTCGAGGATACGTAAATCCCCATCTGTTCCAGAGCGAGAACGGTTTCCCGCCGCACGTCCGAACCCGCATCCAGCGTGGTCAGGTCGAAGTAACCGCCTTCGTCGAGAATCTCGGGTACGCCATCGGTCGTCTCAGCCGAGCGGAAGTAGTAGAACTCGACTTCCGGAGCGACGACGAAGTCTTCGAAGCCCATCGACCCGGCGCGCTCGACGGCGCGTTTGAGAACCCACCGGGGATCGCCTTCGTAGGGCAGTCCGCCGGGAACCTCGATGTCGCAGTACATCCGGGCCACGGCATCGTTTTTATTGGGGCGCCACGGGATCAGCGAGAAGGTCGAAGGGTCTGGCCGGGCGACCATGTCGGACTCCTCCACCGGGTTGAAGCCGGTGAGTGAGGCCCCGTCGAATCCGATACCGCGATCGAAGGCACGCCCGAGTTCAGAGGCGTTTATCGAAAAGCTCTTGAGCTGCCCCAGGATGTCGGTGAACCAGAGCCTGACGAACCTGACGTCGTGCTGCTCGACCAGCTCATGAACGTCGGCTGCGGTTGTCGGTTTCTCTGTCATCTCGCTCCTCGAAGTACTCCGGGCTGCCGCGGTCGGCAGCCGGTCGAGCCGAACGATACGCGAGGCGGCTTGCAAGACGCCGGTTCAAGCGGTATAACTTACTTGTCGTAAGTAACTAGCTAAAAGTAAAGTAATGGCAACCTAAACGGTAACTAAACCACAGGGATGCCGTGGCCAACAGATTGGAAATGAGTCGATCATGACCGTAAAAACAGAAGTCAGCCGATTCCATATCCACGACGAATTGACGGCGCCTGACCAGAGTGCGCCGATCCTCAAGAGCATTCAGGTGGGTGGGCGTTCGGTCAACAAGCTGGTCGGCGTCCTCGCCGGCTCCCCCGCGGTGCTGAGGGCTTACACGAGGATGCGGGCCGAACTACAGCAGGGGAACCTCCCGAAGGCCACGCGCCACCGGATCGCGCTTGCCGTCGCCGAACACCGGGGCGACAGCTACAGCGTCGTCCAGTACGCGAAGTCCGCCAGGAATGCCGGCCTCGGTCTTGACGAAGTCTCGCGAGCAAGGAGCTTCGCTTCAGCCGATGAACGCGAGAACGCCCTGCTCGTCTACCTCAAGGCCGCCCTGGACGCCGATGGCGACCCGCCGCTCTACCTTCACGAAGAGGCGCGTGAGGCAGGCTGGGACGACGAGCAGATCCTCGAAGCCCTCGCCCATGTGGCCCTGGGCGAATTCCAGAGCCTGATGGCAGCTGCGGCCGCCCTGCCCAAGGACCAGGCGACGCCGCGAGTTCTGCCCGCGGCCGCCTGACCAGGCTGGATCCTCCCCCGAAACATCCTCTCTCCTCAACGAAAAGGACATCCCGTACGGGATGTCCTTTTCTGTTGCTCCATGTCGGTCAGGACTCGGCCTGTCGCCGGTCCCGTGCCGTCGGACCGGCTTCAGTCGAACTTGAGCTTGGCCGTGAACAGCAGCCGGCTGCCCTTGAAGTTACAGGCGTAGAAACGCTTGCTGCCGACCTTGAGCTGCGAACGCGACTGGTCGATCTGACCGGCGCCGCACTTGCGCGGCTGGCGGCTGGCACGCCAGGCGTACTGGCTCGACTTGAGTCCGTCGGCAAATGCCGGTGCCCAGGTCGGGACGGCCAGGGCGACGTACTGGCCCTTCTTGATCCGCAACGGCTTGTCAAGCTTGAAGGTGGCGATGCCACCCAGTTCCCGGTTGAGACCCTCTACCGGACTCTTCCTCTGAAGTCGGAACTTGGTGCCCTGCTTGGTCTTGATGGGCTGAAGAATCGTGATGGCCGCCTGAGGGGGGCTTCCGAACCGGGCGTTGAGTGCCGCACGATCGGCCTTGTCGGGCTTGCCGAGGAAAAGCTTCCAGGCGGTGATCTTTCCGTTGGCGGTGGCGCGATACGGAGAGCCACCTGTCGGAAGCATCTTCTGGATGCCGTTGACCGAAGGAATCACCTGACAGTTTTCAGGGCAGAGGGGATCCTGCATCGTGGTCGATCCGCCGAGGACGGTCGACTTCGACTTGGCGGCATCGGCGCTGTCGGAACCGGAACCGAGAACGAGCGCAAAACCGGCGACCAGCAGAGTCGTGAGAAAGGCTGCTGCGATCGATCTGGATGTGTTGAGTTGCGGGGCACTTTTCATGAGCATCAGGTGCTTCTCCTGGGGCGAAGTTTGGGCGGGGCGACCGATCGAAATCCGATCACACCGTACAAACACGGCCGAAGGGCGAACGGATCGCAACCGGACTGAAAGCTATCTGCCGCGCAGTTCCTGCGCGAGCACTCAGCGGCGCTTGACGACGGCGTGACGCACGTCACCGACACCGTCGAAGCCGAGCGAGCGGCTGGTGGCCGCGGTCAGATCCCAGGCGCGGCCGGGCACGAACGGGCCCCTGTCGATCACCTGCGTAATGACGAATCGGCCACGGTAGCCGATCAGAACCTTGCTGCCGCAAGGAAGAGTCTTGTGGGCGACGCCCTGGGTGCCACGGCGAAGAGTCTGCCCACAGGCAGTCTTGTTGCCGAAGAAGCCCGGTCCGTACCAGGACGCCCCGGAAGTCTTCATCGAACCGACCAGGCGCCGGGCGGTGTTCCTGTTGACGATACCGCTCGAAGGAATTCTGGTCGTCCGTTGAAAACGACGTACGGCGCTCGTTGTCGGGGCGTCGAATCGCGGGTCGACGGCGGTTCCCCGCAGCAGGGACTTGGCCCTGACGATGCCCTTGAGCACACGCACGTCGGGGCCGCTCATTCCTTCCCGAAGGATGCGAGTTCCGAAACGTGGGGCCTTGCGCGGATTGCCGATCGCCTCGGTCACGTTCAGTCCCCCGTCCGAGGTGACGCCGCCGCTTCCTGCCCTGGCCGCCGATGCATCCTGAACCGTCTGAAGGAGTGCCCATGCGCTCAGAGCGACGATGACCGATACTGCAGCCACTCCCATTTTCGTCTTCCGCCCGCGGCGGTCAAAAGCGTTTTCCATATCTCTTTCCGTTGCTTGCGGGGTTAGCTGTCGGGCTCGCGCTGAAAGAGCAGCGCTACCTGGCAGATGCCAGAGATTCGCCCCATGGACCGTGTCCGTCTGGGTCCCCCGCTCTCCGCGATCTTGTGGCGGAGATTCAGCTGAAGGTTGAGCGGAACATTAGCAAACGCTCACGCGGCAAGCTGAACGCCGCTAATAAATAGGAAAGGCCCCGCAACGGGGCCTTTCCTTTAGCGGGTCTGTAAGCCGGATTCTGTCTTGAACGACTATCTGTCTCGCCGGCTGATCACACCAGCGGGGAGCGGACTCGAAGTCCGCTTCGCCTGCGACCTACCTGGATCTCGCCGGGCCGGGTCGACGATCCTGTTTGGTCTTGCACCGGACGGGGTTTACCTGGCCGCCGCGTCACCGCGACGCCGGTGCGCTCTTACCGCACCTTTTCACCTTTGCCTGTTCGCAGCTCACGTGTGGCTGCGCCATCGGCCGTGTATTTCTGTGGCACTTTCCTGCGGGTTTCCCCGAGTGGGAGTGATCCACCGTCCTGCCCTGTGGTGTCCGGACTTTCCTCGAAGGGATTTCTCTCCCTCCGCAGCCGTCCGACCCACGAAGAGACATTATAATCGGCAGGTATAAGCCGCAGGTCAAGCCGGATGGCGGAAATCACAGAACGACCACCGTTCTGACCGATCGGAAAGGACTCGGGGGTCCTTCATCCCCGGCGGAGCGACCGGTCGTCAGTACCTCCTCGGAGTCGACGGAGCCGGTGGCCGCAGCAGCGACCGGGGCAGGCGGGATCAGACCGTACGGAAGACGCCGATCACTCTGCCGATAACCGAAGCGTCCGTGGTGACGATCGCTTCCATCGTGTCGTTCTCGGGCTGCAGTCGCAGGTGATCGTCCTCTTTGAACAGACGCTTGACGGTCGCCTCTTCGTCATCGAGCATGGCCACCACGATCTGGCCGTCGTCGGCATCCGGAGTCGGGTGGACGACCACGTAATCGCCGTCCATGATGCCGGCGTTCTTCATCGACTCGCCTCGGACCTCGAGTACGTAGTCACCTTCGCGGCCGCCGATCACCGACGGAACGTCGACGTAATCCTCGATATTCTCCTCGGCCAGCATCCCGGAACCGGCCGAGATCCGTCCGAGCACAGGCAGCCCGCTACGGGACGGGCTTTCGGGCATCACCGCGTCGACCGCAGCATCGCGGGCACTCCTGGCCTTCTCGACCAGGATCTCGATCGCCCTCGGCTTGCTCGGGTCGCGACGCAGTACGCCGGCCTTCTCGAGATTGGCCAGATGCACGTGGACGGTCGACGAGGAATGTAGGCCGACCGCCTTGCCGATCTCCCTGACCGTAGGCGGATAGCCCGTCTTCTCAGCGTACCTGCCGATGAAATCGAAGATCTCACGCTGCCGCTTGGTCAGATCAACCACAGCTCTCCTTAACCGGCCCGGACGGCCCGACGCTTCGTTTCCCTACGGATTCCCCGTATAGCGAACTCATGTTCGTAGAGTAGCCGGGACAGCGGACGTATGTTCGCCCACCCGGATCTTCGCAAGGCGACAACCGGCCCGACCGGCCGATGTGCCTGCGTCAGCCGGATCGAAGCCCTCGCGATCACCCGGTTCGCCGTGCCGGCTGGTTTGCGATCCGGGCGGGGCCGTACCCCCGCCCGGTTCGGCCGGGGCAAAGCGCGACCCACCGCGCATTGCCTAGAATCGTCGTCCCTCTGCGGCTGTGGCGGAATTGGTAGACGCGCAAGCTTGAGGGGCTTGTGTCCGAAAGGACGTGGAGGTTCGACTCCTCTCAGCCGCATTGACGCCCGTCGTGAGAACCTCAGGCCGGAAAGCGGGCTTCAACCACTGCCGGCCTGCGGCCACGAACGGCGCCGATGGAGCCGGGCACGACGGGGCTGGGCCTCAGCCGCCGGCCTTTACGACATCGACCCGGTCGCCGGGTTCGATGAGCGCTTCGACGCGGATCCCCGGAAGGTCTTTGCCCAGGGTCTCGGCATAGTCGGCCAGATCGACGTAGGGCAGCTCGAACATCTCTCGCCAGGGCCGGTGTGCTTCGTAAATGATCACTGTCGACGGGGACAGGATCTCGATCCAGCGCGGGATCGCCTCGGTGTCTTCCGGTTCGACCGCAAGCATCACCACGTCGGCCGGCAGTGCCTCCGCTACGGAGGTCACTTCGGATGCGTTGGTCATGCGGTGAAGGCCCTCTGAATAGTTGAGGATCTTGAGACCGCTCGGCAACGTGATGTGGAATCCTAGGTACGGTGCCTGCATGGGAAGCCGGAGCGCGGAGAAGGCGATCCTCGCCGCTTCGATGGGGTGTCGGGACAGCTGTTTGGCGTACTCGGCTTTCGCCGCAAGACTCTCGGGCGGGAGGATCGGCAGATGCTGCCAGCTGAAGGTCGAGATCCGCACCCCCTCGAGCGAAACCGAACCCCCGGCGGCCACGCCGTGGGCGTTGCCCGCAGGCAGGGGGCTCTGATCGAGAATGGGATCGACGACGTCCGGTGAGGAGAGCAGATGCGTCGCCTTCAGCCGCTCGGGATCGGCATTGCGCAGCAGCTCGGCGAACAAGCCGCAGTGTTCGGGGTGCCCGTGGGTTGCGCAGAGCACGATCGACCCCGCGGGGAGGCTCTCCCAGCCGACCGCGGCACCGAACAGATCGACGCCGACGGTGTGACCGTCATCGGACACGGTCACTCCTGACCAGCCGAAGTACCGTACCTCAGCCAACCCTTGCCTCTTGACGTTCGGGGTCGGCCGGGGGAATCCGGTGTCCGCGTCCGACCTTTATCCAGTCCCGGGTCGCCCCCCACAGCAGTCGGGGTACATGGCGCTGCAGCCAGTTCCTGGGGTGCCAGAACCTCATCCGGCGTATCGCCCGTCGCGTCGCCCGGCCGTAGTACCTGCGAAGCAGACGGTTCATGTCGTTCGCGGGAAGCTCGGTCGGGACCACGAAGTGGGCCAGGTCGTACACCTCCCGGTGATCGGTGACGAGCCTGTCCTGATACTCAGCGTGGAGCATGGTCCCGGGCAGAGGTGTCAGCGGGGTCAGTTCGTAAAGGAGGATGTTCGGCCTGGCCTTGACGTAACGATCAATCCTGCGGAAGTCATCTTCGGTGTGCTCGGGAAGAACCAGGAACCCCGCACTCACGCCCACGCCGGCCCGCTCGAGGATGTCAAGCGCCCGCTCGTTGGTCTCGACCTGCGTGCGCTTGTTGACCGAGCTCAAGGCCCTGTTGTCAACCGCCTCGAGGCCCGTCATCAGGAGCTCCAGGCCGATCTTTCCCCAGCGTTCGAACGTATCCGGATTCTGCACGACGGTGTCCACCCGGCTGTACATGAAGAACCGCTTGCGAATCCCCCTCTCGACGATCAGGTCGTGAAGGCACTCCATCCGCCGGACGTTGGTGAAGGAATGGTCATCGGCGAAGATCACGAAATCCTCATCGAGACCCTCGAGCTCGTCCGCGACAGACTCCGCCGAGCGAGGCACGAAATGCCGGCTCGAAAAGACCTGACAGGAGCAAAAGCTACAGGGAAAGGGGCAGCCCATCGAAGTCTGAACCAGTGCAACCGGGCTCTCGTGGAGGTAGAAGTAGCGATGGCGGTCCCGTGCGGTCAACGAGCGGTCCGGTAGCGGCTGGTGATCAAGATTCGGGGGGATCGGGCGCGGCGAGGTGAGCTCGAGGCGACCGTTTTTTTTCACGGCGAGCCCGGCGATCTGCTCAATCCCCCGTACCCCGTCCGCGGACACCGCGAGCTCACCGGCCTCCCATCGGGCGACGATCTCACGAAACGGTGCAACGCCCTCGCCCAGTACCACAGCATCAACCTGGGGGGCGGAAAAGTCCTGCGGACAGAGCGTCGCGTGGTGGCCACCAACCAGCGTCATGACTCCGGGATCGTGCTGCCTGGCAACCCTCAGGACCTCGAGGGCGTTGTAAGTCTGCACGATCTGCGCGCTGACCCCGACCAGTTCCGGACGGAAACGCTCCAGCGCCCCGCGAACGTCGCGATCGAAGTCCATGTCGAGGATCTCAACCTCATGCCCGGGAACGGCAGCAGCCAGGATCTCCAGACCAAGCGGCTCGACCTTGGCGAGGTTCTTGAGCCCGACTGTCAATCCACCTGCAGCCGGGTTGACGAGAAGGATCCTGGTCACGACTGCGAGCATACACCTGCCTGTAAGAAACAGGCCGAACTTCAGGCCTGTCCTGACGGTAGCTTCCATGCCCGACACGTCTAACCCAAACCGCTTATGAGGGACACCCTCAGTCAGGCAACTGTGGACTGGTCCCGAAATACCGGGAACGAAGTTGATTCTCAACCGCAGCGCGGCCTGTGTTACATGCGGCAGTGCCTCTGATTTCTCCAAGACCCGTAGGACGTTTTCCTGGATATCTCCATTTCGACGACTGAGTGGGAGCGGGGCTTGAGCCGTTTGTCCAATACACCGCCGGTTCCCATGAGATCTCCGTCCTGGCGCTCAGCCCCTCCAGTCGGGAACCTGACCCGGCAGAGCGCAACCTGGGAGCGTCAGACACCCCTACGCCTATACGGCGCTGCGGGCCATGCTTCGGGCGATCTTCACAGCCCAGCGCCCGACCTCGGGCTCGGGCAGGATCGCGTCGGCGCGGTAGAGTACGCGTTCCGGCACAGAGCACCGCTGGACCGCGCCGCCGATGATGCTGTTCTGGAACATCGGGTCGAAGGCGACGAAGATCGGAACGACGATGACCCGGTCGGTCCGCCCCAGCATCTCATCGATCGCTGCGATGGTCGGTCGGCGGTTGTAACGAACGAGGTGCCCGCACCAGGCGTGGGCCGAAGCGGCAACGTCGAGCTCGGTTTCGGCGAATGTTCGAATTTCGCTGAAGAACCGATTCCACTCGTCCTCGAAATCGGCACTGCCGTAGCCGACCAGGACGAGGCCGTCGCAGGATTGGTCGCTTTCGGGTCTGCGGCCGACTATCGCACGAACGCGTCTGGCCAGATTCGTGCAGACCAGATCGGAAAAGTCGAGCAACGGTGCGAAGCTGAGCTCGGCGCGGGCACGGTAGATCTCGATTCCTTCCCCGCTGAGCTCGGCCACTCGGGCGGGGTCCGACGCCAGGCCGCAGATCGTCGGAATGTCGTCGAAGCTGTGATCGCTAATCGTCAACAGTAGAGGTACGACGATCACCCTGTTGACCCCGGCATCATCGAAAGCACGTAGCTGCGTGGCGATCGAGGGCTCGGTGTATTCCATGAATGCGGTCCGCACCTGGCTGACATCGGGCTCCGCGAGCAGGTCTGAGGCGACGTCGGCGTGAACGTCGAGCAGCATGCCGCGCCAAGCCGGCGAACGAGATCCGTGGCTGATCAGCAGGACCCCGGTCGGTTCGCCTCCTTCGTCCACGGTTCCGATCGAAACCGCACGTTCCTGTTCGGCGATGTGGCTTGGATCCGGCAAGAGCACCTCGATAATGATTCGGCTTGGGGGTTCAGCTCAGGGTTACCTGACACGTCTGTGCTCGACAAACTAACACCCGAGAAGACGGCCTGATCGCCGGGCCACCCTGAGGGCGAGGTTGGCTTCGCAGAAGCGCGCGCTTGGCCTTGGCCGGGTGCAATCGCGGGCCGGAACTGTCGGGCGAGCGTAAGTACTGCCCGCGCGTGACGACGAAGCTTCCTCCGCGTCAGGGCAGCCGGCCCGAACTCCACGACGAATGCCGCCGTCCCGAATCGGTGGTGAAGCCGGCCGATCGCGCTGCCCGGGGGAGTAATGGTCTCACCGGCGCTCGCCGCGCCGTATCCTGATCGGCCGGCTCCCGACAGATCGATCCCAGGCACCCCGAGTCGGACCCGGTGCCGGCCGGGCCGGAGCTGCCGCGAGGAGAATCCCGGGCACCGTTACCGTGAGCGCGGCCGGCGATGGTGAGGCGATTCGTCGCAGCCGGGAGCCGGAGTGGGTGCTGGGATAATCCATCCCGTGACAGGGAGGGGAAACGGAGAAACGTCGATCGTCTGGTTCAGGCGGGACCTGCGACTGCACGATCTGCCGGCGCTGGCCGAGGCTGCCGGGTCGGGAAACGTGCTGCCCTGTTTTATCTTCGACGAACGGCTTCTGGGCGGAGCACGGTTCGTATCCCCCACCCGTGTGCGCTTCATGCTCGGATGTCTGAGCGACCTCCGGCAGTCCTTGCAGGATCGGGGGTCCGAGCTGGTCCTGCGGCGAGGCAGTCCGGAATCCCTCATGGTCGACCTGGCGTCTGCATGCAACGCAACCCACGTCCACTGGACCCGGGATGTATCCCCCTGGTCGCTGTGGCGCGACAGGCGGGTCGAAACAAGCCTCGCCGATGCGGGGATCGGCCACACCGCCCATCCGGGTGCCTACGTCGTCGACGATCCCGGTTCGATCCTCTCCGCCAAGGGCACTCCGTATACCGTCTACTCGCCTTTCTACAAGACCTGGCTCGAGGTCGAACGACGGGAGCTCGAAGATCCACCCGACGCGATCACCACCCCCGGTGGAATCGATCCGGGCGAGCTGCCTTCCCTCGAGGAGCTCGGGTTCGAGGGCAAGGCGGCAGGGACTGCTTTCGAAGCAGGCGAAACTGCCGCAAGGGAAGCTGCCCGCTCCTACCTGAACGTCGGGCTCTCCGGATACGCCGAAAGCCGGAACAGCCCGTCCGGTGGGTCATCCCGGCTCTCCCCCTACATACGCTGGGGCTGCCTGTCCCCTCTCGAGCTCGAGATCAAGCTCGGCCTGCGGGACGGTGAGGGTCCACGCGTTTTTCGCAGGGAGCTCGCCTGGCGGGAGTTCTATGCCTCGGTTCTCGGCAACTTCCCCGAAGTGGCTGCGCTCGAGTTCCAGGAGCGATACCGCGGCACCCTCGAGTGGCATTCGGACGAGAAGCTGCTCGATGCCTGGAAGCAGGGCAGGACGGGCTATCCGCTGGTTGACGCCGGCATGAGGGAGCTGCTGCGCGACGGCTGGATGCACAACCGGGTACGCATGGTCGTCGCGTCCTTCCTGACCAAGGACCTCCACCTCGACTGGCGCGAGGGTGAGAAGTGGTTCATGGAGCGGCTGGTCGACGGTGACATGGCCTCCAACAACGGCGGCTGGCAATGGGTGACCTCAGTCGGCACCGATCCCGCTCCCTACTTCCAGCGCATGTTCAATCCGATGACCCAGCAGGAGCGTTTCGATCCGAAGGGCGAATACGTGCGTCGCTGGGTCCCCGAGCTGCAGCATTTCTCCGACGAGCATCTGGTCCGGCCGTGGCTGGCGGACGACGAGGAGCAGGAGCGCTGCCGCTGCGTGATCGGCAGCGACTACCCGGCCCCGATCGTCGACCACGCCGAAGAGCGGCGGCTCGCGATCGAGCGTTACAGGGCGGCAGCGGGTCCGCCGGCCGGTCTCACCTGAGCGGACCCGGTCCCCGGGTGCCTCGAGTTCGATCGGGTCGCACGGCTTCCAGCAGGGCGCGGCAGTTGCGGTCGATCAGCTCGATCGCCTCGTCGAAGCCGTCTTCGCCACCAAAATACGGATCGGGCACATCGAGATCCTCGTCGCCCCCGAACTCGCGGAGGAGTCGGATATGCGGATCTTCCCTGCCGGCCAGCTCGATCAGATCGGCGTGGTTGGAGCGGTCCATGGCGACGATCAGATCGAAGTTCTCGAGATCCGAAGGGGCCACCTGCCGGGCGCTGCCGCTGATATCGATGCCACGCCTGGCACCGGCCTCGATTGCCCGGGAGTCGGGCGGCTTGCCGATGTGCCAGCCGCCGGTTCCGGCCGAATCGACCGTGATCTCGTGCCGGAGACCGGCCTCGGTGACCAGACCGCGCATCACCGCCTCCGCCGTGGG
>JAUQWL010000243.1 GCA_030835185.1 Solirubrobacterales bacterium
GCCCGCACACCATGGAAGCCCGATATCGCATGTCCGGGCGGAACCTGACTGTGGAGCGGCACCAGGGGCTGTTCGTCGCCTTCGTAGAGCAGGAGTTCGTGCTCGAGGCCTTCGGGATCGGAGAAGTGCAGGCCCCCTGCCTCCGCACTGATCCCCGTTCGTTCGAGCCGGGGATCAACCCGGGTGGTGTGTGCCTGGAGGCCGGCCGCGGTCAGGCGCTCACGCCAGTACTCGAGCGCCTCGCTCGACTGGAGTCGCCAGAGGATTCGATGAACCATGCCGGCACCCGCCCTGCCCCGCTCTGCGCCGGGGTACTCGAAGAAGGTCAGGTCGAAGCCGGGGCTGCCCTGCTCGTCGCCGTAGAAGAGGTGGTATACCGACGGATCGTCCTGGTTGACCGTCCTCTTGACCATCCTCATGCCGAGCAGACCCGAGTAGAACTCGACGTTTCCCGGCGCGTTGCCGGTGATACAGCTGATGTGGTGGACGCCGTTCAGGCGGATCCCGCTCATTGGGCAAACATATACGCCAACCGGACCCGACCGGGGTCGCGCGCCCCATCCGGCGGTGCCGGATAGCATCCCGGCATGGGAATCCTCAAAGCGTCAAGCACCGTCGAAGTCGATGCGCCGGCCTCACGCTGCTACGAAATCATCTCTGACCTCGAGAACTCGCCGAAGTGGCAGGCGTCCATGGTCTCGTGCGAAGTCCTGAAAGCGGACTCCGAGGGCCGGGCCGAGCTGGTCGAGATCGAGTCCGATGCCAAGGTGCGCACCTTGACGTCGCGCATCGCGTTCGCCTACCAGCCGGAGACCGGGATGACCTGGGAGCAGAAGAAAGGCGACATGAAGTGGATGACCGGCTCGTGGACCCTGGAGGACCTCGGTGACGGCCGGACCCGCGCGATCTACGCGCTGGAGGCCGACACCGGCCGCATGCTCGGACTGCTGCTGAAGGGTCCGGTCGGCGACAAGGTCAAAGGCTGGCTCACCAACGACGCCACTTCGGGTCTGAAGAAGTTCGCCGAAGAGGGCACCGTCTGAGCCTCCGCTTCACTGCGCCCCGACCGGCGCCGTATCTCAGGCCTGCTCGGCGAGCGGGCCGTAGGTGTCCGGTCGCCTGGTGCCGAGGAAGGGAAACAGGTCGAGCCAGTCTCTGCGCTGATCGAGGTCGAGGTCGGCAACGATCACCGCCGGGCGGTCCCTGGGGGCCTGGGCCAGCACGCGTCCGTAAGGATCGGAGATGAAAGAGGAGCCGTAGAAGGTCAGTGGATCCTCGGTCCCGATCCGGTTGACCGCAATCATGAAGGTGCCGTTGGCGATGCCGTTGGCGACGATGACTCGCTCCCAGAGCGGCTCGGTGTCGAAATCGGGGTGATCGGGTTCGGAGCCGATGGCGGTCGGATAGACAATCACTTCGGCGCCGCCGAGCGAGTACGCACGCGCGAGTTCGGGGAACCATTGGTCCCAGCACGTCGGGAAGCCGAAGTTGGCCTCCCCCACCGTGATCACCGGATATCCGGTGTCTCCGGGCCGGAAGTAACGGTCTTCGTAATAACCGGCCGTGACCGGGATGTGGAGCTTGCGGGTCCGGGCGACCAGCTCTCCGTCCGGGGCGACGCAGATCGCCGTATTGAAACCGATGCCTCCGTCATCGGCCCGCTCGTACAGGGATGCGTGGACGTAGGCGCCGGTATCGGAGGCCATCCGGGTCGCGAAGGCCGTGGTCGGGCCGCCGGGGATGTCCTCGGCGAAGTCTGCCGCTTCTTCGACCCGATCCTCTGTGACCGCGAAGTAGGGAGAGAGCGTCAGTTCCTGAAGGCAGACGATCTCGGCACCGCGACCGGCGGCGATCCGGATGCCCGCGGCCAGGGCCTCGAGGTGAGCCTCGGGATCCGGGTTCCAGGCCTGCTGGACCGCCCCCACCCTGTACGGCTTGCGACGAGGCTCGTCAACCCGGGCATAGGACTCCGGCGGCGGTCCGGTCGCGTCGATTATCTCGAATCCGTGCTCGTCCAATTCAGCTCCTCAACCTTCGTCTCGCTTCGGTTCGGGTACCTGCTGGGTTATGCAGTGAATGCCGCCGCCTCCGAGCGCCAGGGTGCGCCCGTCGATGCCGACCGTCTCACGGCCCGGGAAAAGCTCGCCGATCCGGCTCATCGCCTCGGCATCCATGTCCGGGTCGACTCCACCGACCGGGACGATCAGGGCGCCGTTGGCAACGTAGAAGTTCGTATATGGCACGGCCACCACGCCGTCGTCTTCGCCG
>JAUQWL010000244.1 GCA_030835185.1 Solirubrobacterales bacterium
GGCCAAGGCGATGCGGCTCTTCCACGAGAGCCCGGAGCTGACCCTCCAGGAGCTGTCGCTGCCCTTCCTCGACGCCCGCAAGCGGGTCGCGCAGTACCCCGAGGTCGATCACACGGTGAGGCTGGTCGGTATCCCGACCACGTCCGGTACCGGTTCCGAGGTTTCCCCGGCGGCCGTGATCACCTCCGAGGGACGCAAGCTGACCCTGGTCGATTATTCGCTGGTGCCCGACATCGCGGTGATCGACCCGACCCTGACCCTGAGCATGCCGGCGGCGATCACCGCCGATACCGGCGTCGACGCCCTGACCCACGCGCTCGAGGCCGGCGTCTCGATCTTCGCCTCGGCCTACACGGACGCCTTCTGCATGCAGGCGATCAACCTGATCATGGAGTCACTGCCCAAGGCCGTGGCCGATGGCAGCGACCTCGAGGCCCGGACCGCGATGTCGAATGCATCGACGATCGCCGGGCTGGCTTTCTCGAATGCTTTCGTCGGAGTCAACCACGCGCTGGCTCACTCGGTCGGGGCGACCTTCGGCATCCCGCACGGCCGGGCCAACGGGATCTTCCTGCCGCACGTGTTGCGTTACAACGCATCGATTCCGACCAAATTCATGCCCGCTCCGGGCTATTCGACCTACATGGCTCCCGACAAGTACGCCCAGATGGGCTGGGTGATGGGACTCGGAGGCAAGGACATGGACGAGCGGCGCGAGCGTTTCTTCACCCGGGTCGAGCAGTTGCTCGACGAGGTCGGGATGCCGAAGTCGCTGGCCGAGGCCGGAGTCGGCCGGGAGGAGTTCGACGCGGCCCTGCCCGACCTGGTCAAGAACGCCTTCGCCGATCCGAGCCTTCGTACCAATCCCCGCATGCCGATGCTGGCCGAACTGGCCGGCCTGCTGACAGCCGCATACGACGGCCGGCCGCAGCCTTCCTGACGGAGGGGCTTACGGGACGGGGTTCGTTGCGGCTGGATCAGTGGCCGTGGTCGTGACCCGAATCTCCGGTGCTTCGGCTGGAGGCCTCCGCCAGCATCGCCGCGGCCCGTTTGCCGGGCCGGTAGACGGTCTTGCCGCCGACGATCGTGCGCAGAACCCGGGTCTTCCAGACGCCTTCCGGGTTGCGCCTGGCCGGATTGCGGTCGACCACGATCATGTCGGCATACTTGCCGGGGGTGATCGATCCGATCTTTCCGGCCAGTCCGAGCTGTCCGGCCGTTCCCATCGTGTGAGCCCTGAGGGCACGGTCGATCGAGATCGACTCGGACCGGTCGAGCACTCCGGCCCACGGGGCGCTGCGCGTCTTCGCGGTAGTGATCTCGGCCCACGGATTGAGCGGGTCGACCGGCCAGTCGCTTCCCATCGAGAAGGGAGCACCGGCGTTGATCAGACTGCGGGCCGGGTAGAGCCGTTCGTATCGCTCCTCACCGATGTACGGCCGCAGGGCGTCTTCGACCCAGTAGTCGCTGACCGCCCACTGGAGCTGCATGTCGGCGTAGACACCGAGCCGGCCGAATCGCGGGTAATCGCCCGGCTCGACCAGCTGCAGGTGCGCCAGGGTGATGTTCCTGTGGCGCTTCGAACCGTTCGCCTTTCGTGCGGCCGCGGCGGCGTTGAGTGCCTGGCGAGCCGCCCCGTCGCCGATCGTATGCATGTGGATCAGCTTCTTCATCGAGTCGAAGCGCCTGACCATCGCAGTCAGTCGATTCCGGTTGAAGTAGAGATCGCCCTTCGATGTGCCGGGGACCATCTCGCCACCTTCATCGACCAGGTACGGCT
>JAUQWL010000245.1 GCA_030835185.1 Solirubrobacterales bacterium
CATCTGGATTCGGGCCATCGCCTTGACCATGAACCAGAACAGCACGCCAAGGCCGACCGTGAGGATTACCGTGCTGACGAACTGGATCAGCGTGGCGGCCACGACCAGCCCCGCGATCGCCGCCAGGATCAGCAGGACGAGAAGCATCTGGAATCCGAGCACGGCCCAGTAGCGTGCCTGCCACATGCCGACGAACATCACGCTCATGACCATTGCCGTCAGTACAAGTTGCGCGACGTTCGGTTTCGCGCCGTTGACTTCGGCGCCGGTGAGTACGGCGACACCGGTGGATACCCAGAAGATCGCGGCCACTATCGCGGCGAAGACGGCGCCGACGGTCACGACGGTCGGACGCCGGCCGGGTTCGAGCGGCTCGAGGGATTCCCTGACGGCCTGGTTCTTGACTTCGGCTCTGGCGTAGCCGGCTTTCATCCTGTCCGCCTCGCGCTCTCCGGAACCGGCCTCTGCCTGAGCGGAGTTCGCACTGTCACGACCGGGATCAGAATTCACTTCGTTCTCCTCCCGGGGTCTGCCGCCGCCCGGGTTCAGCCACCGGGGGCCACCTCGCCCCCGACCGATGCGAACGAACGCCGCAGGTCTGCCGCCACGGCGGCGGGATCTTCAGCGTTGCGAATGGCCCTGACCACGCAGATCCTTCGTGCGCCGGCGTTCAGTACCTCCACGACGTTGTCGGGGTCGATCCCGCCGATCGCGAAGAACGGCAGCGTCGCATTTTTCGCGGCGTAGGTGACAAGGTCGAGGCCCACGGCCGGACGCCCCTGTTTGGTCGGGGTCTCCCAGACCGGGCCGACGCTGATGTGGTCGACCCCGGCCGCGGCGTCGATCTGTTCCTTCGAATGAGTGGAGAGACCGATCAGGGCCTCGTTTCCGATGATCCGTCTCGCCTCTTCGACCGGGATGTCGTCCTGGCCGATGTGAACTCCGTCGGCCCGGCAGTGGACGGCCAGGTCGGGGTCATCGTTGACGAAGAACGGGACGCCGTATGTATCGGCCAGGCGTCTGAAGGTCGGGGCGGCCCGGTCGATCAGCCGGCTTTCGCCCGACTTCTCCCGCAACTGGATGACATCGACGCCGCCGTCGAGTGCCGCGCGCAGCAGTGGCTCCGGGTCCTCGCCCCCGGGTCGCCCGTCGCAGACGAAGTAGAGCCGCGCCGTGCGCAGCCGCTCGCGCCTGAGCGCCCCGATGCCTTCCGCTGTGCCGTAAGCCATGAGGCAAGTATCCCAGCCCCCGACACTCAGACGCATGATTGACCTGTGCCGGACATGCGATAGGATCGGCCCGGACTTGCGGGAGCTCCATCGAGGGGCTGAGAGGGCGGCTGACGGTCGCCGACCGTCTGAACCTGATCCGGGTAATTCCGGCGCCAGGGAAAGAGCGGTTCAGGTCCACAGAGTGGCCCGAGATGAACCCCGACCAGACCCGGAACACCCACGAGCGAAGCTGCGACGCGGCGATCGTCGGTGGCGGGCTGATCGGCCTCTCGATCGCTTTCGAGTTGAGGCGGCGCGGTGCCGACGTCGTCGTGATCGAGGCAGGCATTCCCGGCAGAGGTGCAACCCATGTCGCCGGGGGGATGCTGGCTCCGGTCGGAGAACTCGATTTCGGCGAGCCGGACCTGCTCGAGCTGAACCTCGCCTCGGCCGGTCTGTACCCCGACTTCGTGGCGGCGGTCGAGTCGGCTTCGGGGATGCCGGTCGACTATCGAAAGGTGGGAGGCCTCCACGTCGCCCTCGACCGTGACGAAGCCGGCGGGCTGAAGCGGGTGCTGGATCTCCAGCTCCGCCTCGGTCTGGACTCCCGCTGGCTGGGTCCCGGGGCGAGCCGCGAGTTGGAGCCCGGCCTGGCTCCCGGACTCAACGGCTCGGTCCTGGCCGCGGGCGACGGTCTGGTCGATCCCCGGGCTCTGACTTCGGCGTTGCTCGAGGCTCTGGAGAAAGCGGGGGCGACCGTACGCACCGGAATCGCCATCACCGCCATCCAGACCGAAAGTGGCCGGGCGAGTGGTGTGGAACTGGCTGACGGATCCTCGATCGCGGCGAAGACGGTGATAGCCGCGGTTGGGGCCGAATCGGGCCGGGCCCCCTGGCTTGCCGAGACAGACCGTCCCCCGGTTCGCCCGGTGAAAGGGCAGGTAGCCGAGCTGCGTGGCGATTCCGCAGAGCCGGCCTGCGGGCGCATCCTTGCCTCCGAACGGGTTTACATCGCGCCGCGGAGCGACGGTCGAATGATCGTCGGCGCGACCGTGGAAGAGCTCGGCTTCGACACCACGGTCACGGCGGGTGGCATCCACGAACTTCTGCGTGAGGCCTACCGGCTGCTACCTGATGTGGCCGAGATGGAGTTCATCGGTGCGACCGCCGGCCTCAGGCCGGGAACTCCGGACAACCTCCCGGTGATCGGCCCGGCCTCGATGCCCGGCCTGCTGATCGCCACCGGTCACTACCGGAACGGGATTCTGCTGGCCCCGGTGACGGCTCGCGCGGTGGCGGACATGGTCGAGTCCGGCGCCGGCCCGGATGACAGCGCCGACGGACCCGTGGCCGCAGCGACGCCGGCTCGTTTTCGCGGCGGCGAGAGCCGGCCGGATTCCGACAACGGCTCCGACGGGCTCTCCGAGAGGGCGGAGAAGCGATGAGGATCAAGCTCAACGGTGAGTCCCGCGAGATCACGTCACCGCTCGATCCGGCGTCCCTCAATCTGTCAGACGTGGTCAGGTTCGCTGGAGGCGATCCGGAGCGCCGCGGCATGGCTGCCGCCCTGGACGGCGAAGTAGTTCCGCGTTCTGAGTGGAGCCGGACTCCCGTCCGGGAAGGAGACGAAGTTGAAGTCGTCGCGGCGATCCAGGGTGGCTCCGGCGAGTGGGAGCTGGGCGGCCGCCGCTGGAGTTCGAGGCTGATCGCCGGCAGCGGCGGCTTCCGTTCGCTGAAGGCAATGTCCTCCGCCCTGGAAAGCTCGGGCACCGAGATCGTCACCGTCGCCCTGCGCCGGCTCGATCCTTCGGCCCGGGGTTCGGTGATGGACGTGATCTCGCAGCTCGGGCTTTTCGTCCTGCCGAACACCGCCGGTTGTTACACCGCCCGCGACGCGGTCAAGACGGCGAAACTCGCACGCGACGCTTTCGAAACCGACTGGATCAAGCTCGAAGTCATCGGAGACGACCGCACCCTGCTGCCGGACGCTCCCGAACTGCTCAAAGCCGCTGAAGAGCTGACCGGCGACGGATTCACGGTGCTTCCTTATACGACCGACGACCCCGTTCTGGCCAAGCGGCTGGAAGCCGCCGGATGCGCTGCGGTGATGCCGCTCGGATCGCCGATCGGTTCCGGCGCCGGCATCCGCAATCCGTACAACATCTCGATCATCGTCGAGAACGCCGCCGTGCCGGTCATACTCGACGCCGGTATCGGCACCGCTTCCGACGCCGCGGTTGCGATGGAACTCGGCTGCGACGGAGTCCTGCTCGCTTCGGCGATTTCCCGGGCCGAAGACCCCGATCTGATGGCCCGGGCGATGAAGCTGGCAGTCGAAGGGGGCCGCGCCGCAAAGGAAGCGGGCCGCATCCCGAAGCGCCTTTACGCAGAGGCCTCGACCCCCGAAGAAGGAATGCCCGGCCTGGGCTGAACCG
>JAUQWL010000246.1 GCA_030835185.1 Solirubrobacterales bacterium
TCATTGCAGAAGGCAAATCGTTTCGCCGCGTCGCTCCAGTCCTCGCCATGCGCCCCCATGAGAGCCCCGTGCACCACCCGCGTGGGGAGTGACGGCCGAGACTCGCGGCCTTGTAGTTGACGCTCGTCGGGCCGGCTTTGCCGGGGTCCTGCCCGGGCTTGTGTTGACGCTACGGGCGGATCGGCTCAGCGGGTGGGGGCGGGGACCTCTTTGACCAGGTCATAGCCGCCCCTGCCGTCCATCTTCACGATCCAGATCGGCTGGATCACGTCATGGTCGGGGGTGAAGGCGAAGTCACCCAGAGGGGTTTCTTCCCTGACCTGCTCCAGGGCGGTCACCATCAGTTCGCGGTCGGCGGCGAGGTCGTCGAAGCTGAGGTCGGCGTCTTCTGCCGCTTCGGCTATCAACTCGATGCCGGTGTAGGCCTGAGCGGCGAACTGGTCGGGCTCCTCGCCGTATGCCGCACGGTACTCCTCGACGAACTCACGGTTTTCCTCGGAGTCGTTGCCGGCGTACCAGGCCGCCGCGCTCTGGGCGCCCTTGCCCGTCTTCCCGAGTGCCTCGGCGGCAGTGGCTGAATTGAGAGCGTTCCCGCCGAGAATGCCGCCCTTGAATCTCGCGACGTCGCGCACCTGCCGGATCAACTCGACGACCGTCTCGCCGATCGATGCGGTGATCATGATCGCCGAGTCTTCACCGAAGCCGGTTCTGACAACGCGTCCGTCCTTCCCGAGGCGCACACCCTGCCTTATCGGGACGCCTTCGGACTTGAAGGTCTTTCTCGCGATGGCCGCCGAACTCCTGCCGAAGGCATCGTCTTCCGGGTAGAGGATGTCGACTCTCTGCGGGTCGGATGTCGCGACATACTCACGGATGTTTGCGGGGATCGCCTCGGCTTCTCCGAGGGAGTCGCGGAAGATGTACTCACAGGCGTAAGGACAGTCGCCGACGATCCCCGGTCCCGTGTTGGAGACGGCGAGCACGGGAGTCTTCAGTTCGTTCGCCACCGGATGGGCCCCGGCCGACGAGTTGGAAAAGGTCGGGCCGAGAACGGCGAGCACATCTTCCTCCTCGATCAGTTTGCGCATCAAGCGGGCGGAGGTCGCCGGGTCCCCTCGGTCGTCGCGTTGATCCAGGATCAGATCGGCGCCGTCCACACCTCCGTCCTCGTTGATCTGTTCGATCGCCAGCTCGGCGGCTTTCAGTTGCTGCGGCCCGAAGGCCGCGCTGTCACCGGTGGTCGAGAAGATCGAGCCGAGGACGATCGTCTCCCCGTCCCGGTCCGAGTCGTCGTCGCCGGCGCAGGCGCTCAGGACCGGCAGTGAAGCCAGGGCGACGGCCGCCAGCAGAACCGGTAACAGGCTGCGAATCGAGCGGAAGACGGAGGCTGCATTCTGACGGACGGGCTGGCGTTTCATAGTGGCGTTCCTCTCGGAGATCGAGCAGTGCGGGGAATTATCGGCGAGGCGAGGACGAAATGTCGCGACGGGCAATCACCGGTCCGGGGCCGGGACTGTCCAGAGCAGCGTCATCCGGGTCCGGGCGGTGCCTTTGATTTGAGCGAAAGTCAAGTTGTGGCGCGGCCCGGGCCGATGGCGCGGAGCTGGTCCGCATCGAGTCGAACGAGTGCGGTTCCCCCGAGGATCAGGACCAGGCCTCCGACCAGCTCCATCCACAGGCCGGCCGAAGCCTTGCCGGTGGCGTCGAGGTTGCCGACTCCGGGCGTATTGAAAAAGCCGGTCGCCCCGACATCGGGCAGGTCGATAAACAGGAAGGCGAGCACGACGCCGATTCCCATCGCCACGACTACCGCCGCCGCTGCCCTCGAGCCGCCGGCAACCGTGGAGACCAGGGCGGCAGCGGCGATCAGGCCGAAAAAGGCGACGATTACCCCGTGGGTATCGAAGAGAGTCACGTTAGTGATCACCGAGTCGGTTTCGTCAACCAGCGTGTAGCCGGTGACCGCCTGGGAGAGCACGACGATCGCCGCACCGAGGAGAACCGTCGTGGCAGTCAGTCGTGCCGTACCGGCGGTGGCCTTGCCGACCTCGGTCTCCGCCTCCGGGGAGATGCCGTCTGTTGCGCCGGCCATTTCACGTGCGCGCGGAGTCGACCTTTCGGGTTTCCTGTCCCGGCTCTTTCCAGGGCTCAAGTGAGTCCCCCGGCGTCTGCCGGTCTCCCGCTGCGCTCGCGACGCCTTGATCGTTCTCGACCGCGGGGTCGCATTTCTTCGCGACCGCTCACCCTACGCCCGGCGCGATCCGATATCAGCAGCAGCTCCGCGCCACCGGTGGCGAGAACCAGGCCGGCAGCCAGTTCGATCCAGAATCCCGAAAGCAGAACCGCCGCGACTCCGGAATAGGCGATCTCTGCCTCGGCGACGTCGAGCCCTCTCGGCAGGTCGACCAGCAAGCTCACCGCAATCGTCACCACACCGGACAGCGCGATAAGACCGGCGAAGAGCCGTTTCCCGGTCAGCAGCAAGCCGGCCAATCCGGTCAGTGCGAGGGCGGCGAATGCGAGCAGTGCGATCGAGTGTGAGCCGATCGGGTTGAGGACGTCGGTCCGGGGTGCGTTTGCGATCTCCCGTATCGGGTCGTATCCGGCACGGCCGATCTCGGTGGCCCGGAAGTCGATGAACTGCGAAACCGCCAGCGCCCCGACGCCGGCGACCACGACCACGAACAGGGTCCGGCGCGGTGTGACGATCCGGTCGATTGAAAGCAGTACGGCTCCGACCTTCGTGAGCCCACGGGCCACCAGACGCCCGGTGCCCGCGAGAGCGCGTCCGATCGCCGCGAAGCCGGAGATCAGCCCGGCTACGACGAAACGGACGGCCGGACCGAGACGCTCGATCATGGTCACGATCAGTCCCAGTACATAGCCCACGGTCCGTCGAATTTCCGACCGGGTTGCCCTGACTCCACGGGAAAGCGCGTTGCCCGATGCTCCACGATCCGCCCCGGTCGCTCCCTTTATGCCCGCGATACTCCGATCCCGGCCCCGCCGACTCTGACGGCGGCGCTCCCGGGCCTCTATTCGCTGGCGCTCAGTCAGTCGCGGGGAGTCGCCGTCGCCCGAAGCCGGACCCGCGTCGCTCTCGACGGGGCGGTTCGTCTCGCCCTCGCGCCTGTCCGTCAGCTTTTCTACCCGGCGACGGGCGGAAGTCCTCTCGGACGGTGCCCCCGGAGGGGTGTCTGGCTTGGGTTTTTCAGGATCCATACGTCGGCCCCTCCCGCGGAGCAACTCTGTGTCTGCCAGCCTAGAGAAGAGACCAGATATTCGGCCGTCGCCCGGGAAGCAGGGGGGCACCGGTATCCGGCTGTCGCTCCGGCCGTGGAACAGACCGGATATCCGGCTGTCGCTCTGGTATAGTCGACCGTCGCTCGGGTAGGCCTCGCAAGCTGCGGGGCTTTTTTTTGGCCTCCGGCCTCGACCCGACCAGGAACCTCAACCGAAACTTCGAGACGCAGAGAGAACTAATGGCGCGCGACTTCCCACTGGAAAAGACCCGAAACATCGGGATCATGGCTCACATCGACGCCGGCAAGACGACGACGACCGAGCGCATCCTCTACTACACCGGCCGTTCGCACAAGATCGGCGAGGTCCACGACGGCGCCGCCACGATGGACTGGATGGAGCAGGAGCAGGAACGCGGAATCACGATCACGTCCGCCGCGACCGCCTGTGAGTGGCTCGGTCACCGGATCAACATCATCGACACCCCGGGTCACGTCGACTTCACGGTCGAGGTCGAGCGCTCGCTGCGGATCCTCGACGGAGCCGTCGCCGTCTTCGACTCGGTCGCCGGTGTCGAGCCGCAGTCCGAGACCGTCTGGCGCCAGGCCGACAAGTACTCGGTTCCGCGAATCGCCTACATCAACAAGATGGACCGCACCGGCGCCGACTTCTACATGTCGGTCCGCACGATGAAGGAACGCCTCGGCGCCAATGCCGTGCCGATCCAGCTGCCGATCGGTTCCGAGGGCGAATTCGCCGGGATCATCGACCTGGTGACCATGAAGGCGACCATCTACAAGGACGACATGGGCCAGGAGCTCGAGGTCGTCGACATCCCGGAGAACATGCAGGAGCAGGCCGAGGAGTACCGCGCCTCGATGGTCGAAGCGTGTGCCGACCAGGACGACGAGCTGATGGAGCTCTACCTCGAGGGGGAGGAAATCTCCGAGGAGCGCATCATGAACGCGCTCAAGGCCGCGACCCTGGCGATCACGGTCACCCCGGTCCTCTGCGGATCTTCCTTCAAGAACAAGGGCGTGCAGCCGCTGCTCGACATGATCGTCGCGTTGCTGCCGTCGCCGGTTGAAGTGCCGCCGGTCGAAGGGCTGCTGCCGCTCAGGAAGGGCGAGGAGGAGCGCGAAGAGGCGACCCGCCCCGCTGATGACGACGGACCCTTCGCAGCCCTCGCCTTCAAGGTGATGTCCGATCCCTACGTCGGCAAGCTGACCTACTTCCGCGTCTATTCCGGAACCCTCGAGGCTGGCGGACGCGTGCTCAACGTGACGACCGGCAAGACCGAGCGCATCGGCCGCCTGCTGATGATGCACGCCAACTCGCGTCAGGAGATCGAGCGCGTCTACTCCGGTGACATCTGCGCCGGCGTCGGCCTGAAGCAGACCGGAACCGGCGACACGCTGGCGGCCCCGGACGCGCCGATTCAGCTCGAGAGCATGGACTTCCCCGACACGGTGATCGCGGTTGCGATCGAACCGAAGACCAAGTCGGACCAGGAAAAGATGGGTACTGCACTCGCCCGCCTCTCGGAAGAGGACCCGACCTTCAAGATCGAGTCCGACGAAGAGACCGGCCAGACCCTGATCCACGGCATGGGCGAGCTGCACCTCGAGGTGCTGGTCGACCGCATGATCCGCGAGTTCAACGTCGAGGCAAACGTCGGCAAGCCGCAGGTGGCCTACCGCGAGACGATCCGCAAGCGGGTCGAGAAGGTCAACGCCAAGTTCGCACGCCAGACCGGCGGTCGCGGACAGTACGGACATGCGGTGATCAACATCGAGCCGGCCCCCGGGGACGGTTTCGTTTTCGAGAGCAAGATCAAGGGTGGCGTCATCCCGACCGAATACATCCCGGCCGTCAGGCAGGGCATCACCGAGGCACTCGAAAACGGCGTAAAGGCCGGCTACCCGCTGGTCGACCTCAAGGTCGAGCTGATCGATGGTTCCTACCACGATGTCGATTCTTCGGAAATGGCCTTCAAGATCGCCGGATCGATGGCCCTCCAGGAAGGTGCCCGCAAGGCCAGCCCGACCCTGCTCGAACCGGTGATGTCGGTTGAGGTGACCACCCCCGAGGAGTACCTCGGTGACGTTATCGGCGACCTCTCCCGGCGCCGCGGCAAGGTCCAGGGCCAGGAGCAGCGCGGTAACGCGCTCGCCGTTCGGGCTTTCGTACCGCTCAGCGAGATGTTCGGATATGCCACCGACCTCAGGTCTTCGACCCAGGGGCGGGCGGCCTACACGATGCAGTTCGACAAGTACGAAGAGGTGCCTTCCAGCATCGCCGAGGAGATCTCGGCGAGCCGTTCCGGAACTCCCGCCGGAGCTGAAGCGTAGGCAGACAGCCTCGAGTCGGGCAAAGGGCTATATTTCCCGAGTTCGCCTCAGGCGGAGCGAACAGGCTGCCGACTCATAAGCATTAGCAGTCTCACCAGACGTAAAACACTTCAAGAAAACAAGAACCAGAGAAGAACAGAAAGGTCCAAGGAGAGCGATGTCCAAGGAGAAGTTCGAACGCGACAAGCCGCATGTAAACGTCGGCACCATCGGTCACGTCGACCATGGCAAGACCACGTTGACGGCCGCGATCACCACAACGCTTTCCGGTCAGGGCGACACCGAGGCCAAGAGCTTCGCCGAGATCGACAACGCTCCGGAGGAGAAGGAGCGCGGAATCACGATCGCGACCTCTCACGTCGAGTACGAGACCGAGGGCCGGCACTACGCCCACGTCGACTGCCCCGGCCACGCCGACTACGTCAAGAACATGATCACCGGTGCTGCCCAGATGGACGGTGCGATCCTCGTGGTTTCCGCCGCTGATGGCGTCATGCCCCAGACACGTGAGCACATCCTGCTCGCCCGTCAGGTCAACGTGCCGCACGTCGTGGTCTTTCTCAACAAGGTCGACCAGGTCGACGACGACGAGCTCCTGGAGCTGGTCGAAGAAGAGGTTCGCGACCTGCTCAACGAGTACGGCTTCGATGGCGAGAATACGCCGATCATTCAGGGTTCGGCCACCATGGCGCTCGACGGCGATGAAGAGATGAAGCAGCGGATAGTCGATCTCGGTGCGGCACTGGACAGCTACATCCCCGAGCCCGAGCGCGAGCTCGACAAGCCCTTCCTGATGCCAGTCGAAGACATCTTCTCGATCACCGGACGCGGCACCGTCGCAACCGGCCGCATCGAGCAGGGCATCGTCAACACCGGCGACGAGATCGAGATCGTCGGTATCCACGAGAAGACGGCGACCACCACGGTCACCGGCGTCGAGATGTTCCGCAAGATCCTCGACGAGGGTCGCGCCGGAGACAACGTCGGCTGTCTGCTTCGCGGCACCAAGCGCGAGGAGATCGAGCGCGGCCAGGTTCTCTGCAAGCCCGGTTCGATCACGCCGCACACCAGGTTCAAGGCCGAGGTCTACGTGCTCAAGAAGGACGAGGGCGGACGTCACACCCCGTTCTTCTCGGGCTACCGGCCGCAGTTCTACTTCCGGACCACGGACGTAACCGGCGTCGCCAACCTGCCCGAGGGCACGGAGATGGTCATGCCGGGTGACAACATCGAGATGGAAATCGAGCTGATTCAGCCGATCGCCATGGACCAGGGCCTGCGTTTTGCCATCCGTGAGGGTGGACGCACCGTCGGCTCCGGTGTCGTCTCGGAGATCATCGAGTAACGGCAGTTTGACCAGGGGTGGGTACCGCAAGGTCCCGCCCCGACTGTCGCCCCGGGCGGCAGCGCAGCACGAGTAACGGATACGACCTTTGAAGTACCCCAGATAGTCGAACCACGCCAGGACCGGGTTTCCGGGAAGGGCGCAGGCGGCGGGGGACCTTGACATCAGCGGGTGCTGGTTCTACGCCGGTTCACGCCCACAGAACGAGAAAGCAAGAAGAGACCAGAAGTGGCCGCAATCGCCGCACAGAAAATCAGGATCAGGCTCAAGGCCTACGATCACGACGCCATCGACCGCGCTGCGCGGGAGATCGTCGATACTGCCGAGCGCACCGGTGCTTCGGTCTCCGGACCCGTGCCGCTGCCGACCGAGCGCAACATCTACTGCGTGATCCGCTCGCCCTTCAAGGACAAGGACTCTCGTGAGCATTTCGAGATCCGGACCCACAAGCGGCTGATCGACATCATGCAGCCCACCCCCAAGACCGTCGATTCGCTCCAGCGCCTGGACTCGCTCCCGGCCGGCGTGGACATCGAGATCCGCCTCTAGGAACCCATGTCAGCGATTCTCGGCAAGAAACTCGGAATGACCCAGATCTTCAGGGATGACGGCGAAGTCGTCCCCGTTACCGTGATCGAAGCCGGACCCTGTCCGGTGACCGCGATCCGCAAGCCCGACCGCGATGGCTACTCGGCCATCCAGCTTGCTTTCGACGAGGTCAAGAAGGGCAAGCTCAGCAAGGCCGAAGAGGGCCACCTGGCGAAGTCCGACGCACCGCCGATGCGCGTGCTCGTCGAATTCCGCGACGCGTCCATCGACGGCGGCGAAGAGGGCGACGGCGCCGAACCCACGCTCGGTCAGCAGGTCACCGTGGAGAACTTCGAGGCCGGCCAGAAGGTCAAGGTCTCCGGCATCTCCATCGGCAAGGGCTTCCAGGGAACGATCAAGCGCCACAACTTCAGTCGCGGTCCCGTCTCCCACGGCTCTCACAACGTGCGCGCCCCGGGATCGATCGGCGCCAGTGCCTACCCGGCCCGCGTCTTCAAGGGCATGCGCCTTCCCGGTCAGATGGGCAACAAGCGAGCCACCCAGACGGGTCTTGAGATCGCCGGTATCGATGCTGGACGCAACCTGTTGATGATCAAGGGCTCCGTACCCGGTTCCAGAAATTCAATCGTGGAGATCCGCAACGATGGCTAGCTCGAAGTCGACAAAGGCTCCCTTCCTGGGCAAGACCACCAAGGCCGATGTTCCCGCCGATCTGTTCGGCGAGGATTTCCACCAGTCGCTGGTCCACGAGGCCGCCAGGGCTGACGCGAACTCGCGCCGCCGGGGCACGGCGTCGACCCTGACCCGCGGCGAAGTCTCGATGACGACTGCCAAGGCCTGGCGCCAGAAGGGCACCGGTCGTGCCCGGGTCGGCGCTCTGAGCGTGCCCAACCGTTACGGCGGCGGCGCTGCGTTCGGTCCCAAGCCACGTCACTACACCGTCAAGGTCAACCGCAAGGCCCGCCGCAAGGCGATGCGCTCGGCCCTCTCGGTCCATGCCGAGCGTGGCAGCGTGGCCATTGTCAAGGCCACCGATTTCGAGACGCCGTCGACCAAGTCAGCCGCCGAGGCCCTTCAGAAGTGGGGTGCCAGGCGCTCTACCCTGATCGTCATCCTCGGAGACGAAACCGGGCTGCTCAAGAGTTTCCGCAACATCCCTCGAGTGGACGTCATGGAGGTCGGAGCCGTAGGCGTGGTCGACGTGATCGGTGCCGCCTCGATCGTGATCTCCGAAGGAGCACTCGATGTCCTGGCCCAGCGGGCCGGCACCGCCGAAGCTCCGAAAACCGAAGCCGGAACCAAGGGCGCAGATGCCTCCGGAACTGTTGACGGAAAGGACGGTGGGTGATGGATCCGCGCAGCGTCATCGTCCGACCGGTCATCTCAGAGAAGACCTACGCCCTTATCGCCGCCGGCAAGTACACCTTCCGGGTGGACGATCGCGCGCATAAGTTCGAGATCAAAGACGCCGTCGAGAAGGCGTTCGGCGTCGAAGTGGTCAAGGTCCGGACCTCGAAGGTCCGTTCCAAGCCGAAGCGTCGCGGACTCAGCACCGGCCGCAGCCGTTCCTGGAAGAAAGCGATCGTGGAACTCGCGCCCGGTGAGACGATCGAGCTGTTCGAAGGCGCAGCGGTAGAGGGCTAGAAAGAAACTTATGGCAATCAGAAAGACAAAACCGACCAGTCCGGGGCGTCGCTTCGCCACCTATCAGATGCGCGAGCAGATCACCGCCACCGAGCCGGAACGCAAGCTGACCGAAGGCCTGACCAAGTCCGGCGGCCGCAACGTCAACGGACGCATCACTTCCCGTCACCGCGGCGGAGGAGCCAAGCGGCGTTACCGGAAGATCGACTTCAAGCGGGTCAAGGACGGCATCCCGGCAAAGGTCGCCACCGTCGAGTACGACCCGAACCGCAGCTCTTACATCGCGCTGCTCCATTATGCGGACGGCCTCAAGAGCTACATACTGGCCCCGTCGGCGATCAAGGTCGGCGACAATGTCCAGTCCGGTCCCGGCTCTGACATCCGTCCGGGCAACTGCCTGGCGCTCGGCGAGATGCCGGTCGGCACGATCGTCCACAACGTCGAGATGAAGCCCGGCCAGGGCGGCAAGCTCGGCCGCTCGGCCGGAACAGCTATCCAGCTGGTCGCCAAGGAAGGGGAGATGGTCACGCTGCGCCTGCCGTCCTCCGAGATGCGACTGATCCGGGCCGAGTGCCGGGCCACGGTAGGGAGCCTTTCCAACTCCGAGCATCAGAACGTCAAGATCGGCAAGGCCGGACGCAACCGCCACAAGGGCAAACGGCCTCAGACGCGCGGAATCGCCATGAACCCGGTGGACCACCCGCACGGCGGTGGCGAGGCCCACAAGACCCCCGGCGGGCACCCTGTGACCCCGTGGGGCAAGCCGACGCTCGGCTACCGCACCCGCAAGAAGGGCAAGGCTTCCGATCGCTATATCGCGCGTGGCCGACGCCGCGGCAAGAAGAAGGGCAGATAGACCATGGGCAGATCTACGAAAAAGGGCCCGTTTGTCGAAGAGCGGCTGATGAGCCGGATCAACGCGATGAACGAAGCCGGAAACAAACAGATGATCAAGACCTGGTCACGCCGCTCTGTCGTCTTCCCCGAGATGGTCGGTCATACGATCGCCGTACACGACGGTCGCAAGCACGTGCCGGTCTTCATCTCTGAGTCTATGGTCGGTCACAAACTGGGCGAATTCGCTCCGACCCGTACCTTCCGTTCCCACACCGGCGGCAAGGACTGATCGTGGCCGGGACCAAGTCCACAGAAGCTCCTGTGCTGGTACGGGCCTCGGCCAGGTATGTGCGTGTCTCGCCGCGCAAGGTCAGGCTCGTTGCCGACCAGGTTCGCGGCAAGCACATCGACGACGCTCGCTCACTGCTCCAGTTTTCGCCCCGTTCGGCTGCCGATGAGATTGCCAAGGTGATCGAGTCCGCCGCCGCAAACGCCGAGGCCAACCACGACCTGATCGGCGACGAGATGTTCGTCCACGAGATCCGGGTCGATGAAGGACCGACCCTGAAGCGCTTTCGGCCGCGCGCGATGGGACGGGCCACCCCGATCAACAAGAGAACCTGCCACATCTCCGTGGCCCTGACGCCGGAAGACGAGGAATAGAAGAGCAATGGGACAGAAGATCCATCCCGGAGGCTTCCGAGTCGGCTACATCCATGACTGGAAGTCGAACTGGTTCGCCGAGAAAGACTTTTCCGACCTGCTCATGCAGGATCTGGCGATTCGTGACCACATCGAGACCAAGCTGGCCCACGCCGGCCTGTCCGACATCACGATCCAGCGCCGTGGCGAGGTGTCCGTCGATATCCACACCGCCCGGCCCGGCATCGTCATCGGCAAGTCCGGCAGCGAGGTCGACGCTCTGCGCAAGGATCTCCACAAGATCACCGGCACCCCGGTCAAGGTCAATATCCGCGAGGTCAAGCGCCCCGAGCTCGACGCGACCCTGGTCGCCCAGTCGATTGCCGAGCAGCTTCAGAACCGCGTCGCTTTCCGCCGAGCGATGAAGCGCGCCCTGACCTCTGCCATGCGCTCCGGCGCCAAGGGCGTCAAAGTCCAGATTTCCGGTCGCCTGGGCGGTGCCGAAATGGCCCGCACCGAAGGCTATTCCGACGGCCGTGTACCGCTCCACACCATGCGCGCCGACATCGACTACGGATTCGTCGAGGCCAGGACCGGCACCGGCCGGATCGGCGTCAAGTGCTGGATCAACAAGGGCGAGATCATGCCCGAAGGATTCGAGTCGGCCAAGCTGACCGAGCCCGAACCTCCGCAGGACAACCGCCGTCGCGGTGGGGACAACCGCGGTGGGGGAGGTCGTCGCTGATGCTGATGCCCAAGCGGGTAAAGCACCGCAAGGTCATGAGGGGTCGCCGCAGGGGCAACGCCAAGGGCGGAACCGCAGTCACTTTCGGCGAGTACGGCCTCAAGTCGCTCGAACGCGGCTGGGTCACCAACCGCCAGATCGAGGCTGCCCGAGTCGCGATGACCAGAAAGATCAAGCGGGGTGGCAAGGTCTGGATCAACATCTTCCCGGACAAGCCGATCACCAAGAAGCCGGCCGAGACCCGTATGGGTTCGGGCAAGGGCAACCCGGAGGCCTGGGTCGCCGTGGTCAAGCCGGGGCGCGTCATGTTCGAGCTTTCCGGTGTCGACGAAGAGCTCGCCCGCGAGGCGATGCGCGTGGCCGGTCACAAGCTGCCACTGAAGACCAGGTTCGTCCAGCGGGAAGGAGTGGGCGAATGAGGTCCAGCGAGATCCAGAACATGCACGACATCGAGCTCGTCGAGAGGTTGAAGGAAGCACGCGAGGAAGCCTTCAACCTCCGCCTCCGTCATGCCACCGGCGAACTCGAGAACACCGCCGGCCTGAAGCAGGCCAAGCGCGATGTGGCGCGACTGCTGACCATCGCCGGTCAGCGCAACATAGACCTCGAGCGCGAACAGAGCTCCAACTAGTCAGGCAGAACTGATGTCAGAAGAAGAAAAAGAAGAAACAACTGAAGAAGCGGCCCCGGCTGTGGAGGAGACTCCGGCCGAAAAGTCCGCACCCGAAGAGGCCCCGGCCGATGAGGCAGCCGATGCTTCGGCCGCCGAGACCCCTGTCGCCGAAGCCGCTGCGCCCGATTCGTCCGGGCCCGATCCGCTCGACGACCTCCCTTGGAAAGAGCGCCGTCGCCTCCTCAAGTCTCGCGAGTCGGGAGCCCCGGATCCCGAGAAGACCCCGGAGCAGCGTGAACAGGAGCGCGAGAAGGCCCGTGCGGCCAAGGCCCGCGCCCGTCGCAAGCGTCGCGCCGAGGCCAAGGCCAAGGCCAAACCCGGAACCGGAGAGGGCACGCCGCCTGCCGAGAAGAGCCGCACCGGCAAGCCGAAGGAGCGCCAGGGAGTGGTCACTTCGGACAAGGGCGACAAGACGATCACCGTCCAGATCGACAGCGCCAGGCGGCATCCGGTCTACGAGAAGATCGTGCGCCAGCGCCACAAGATCCACGTCCACGACGAGAGCAACGAAGCCGGTGAGGGCGACGTGGTCCGAGTGGTCGAAACCCGCAAGCTTTCCAAGACCAAGCACTGGCGCCTGGTCGAGATCGTGGAAAAGGCCAGGTAGAGCATGATTCAGCAGGAATCAAGACTGCGTGTCGCCGACAACTCCGGCGCCCGCGAGCTTCTCTGCATCCGGATCAAGGGCGGGTCTCATCGCAGGTACGGCTCGATCGGCGACGTGATCACAGCGACGGTCAAGGCTGCCAGCTCGCAGGGCAACGTGCGCAAGGGCGAAGTCGTCGAGGCCGTGATAGTGCGCACCCGCAAAGAGATCGGCCGTGCCGACGGCACCTATATCGCCTTCGACGAGAACGCCGCCGTGCTGATCGACGACGCCAGGAACCCGCGCGGAACCCGGATCTTCGGACCGGTTGCCCGCGAGCTTCGCGAACGCGACTTCATGAAGATCATTTCGCTGGCCCCGGAGGTGCTTTGACGATGAGGATTCGCAGCGACGACCAGGTACAGATCATTTCCGGCAAGGATTCCGGCAAGCAGGGACGCGTGCTCAGGACCGACCCGAAGAAGCAGACCGTCTATGTTGAAGACCTCAACATGGTCAAGCGTCACCAGCGGGCCCAGCCGTCTCCGAGCGGACAGGGCCCCGGCAAGGACGGCGGGATCATCGAGATGGAGGGGCCGGTCCACGTCTCCAACGTGATGCTGGTCGACCCCACCGACAACCGGCCCACCCGGGTCGGTATCCGGACCACCGACGACGGCAAGCGCCAGCGCTTTTCGAAGCGAACCAACGAGGCAATCTAGGAATCATGGAAGCAGCTACGACAACTGAACAGGCAGTTCCGCCGCCCCGGCTCCGGGATGCCTACCGTGAAGAGGTCTTGCCCGGGCTGATCGAGAAGTTCGGCTACTCGTCCCCGATGCGTGCACCCCGCATGAAGAAGATCACCCTGAACATGGGCCTCGGTTCGCACATGGATACCAAGCGCCGCGAAAAGGCTGCCGGAGAGCTGGCGTTGATCGCCGGCCAGTACCCGAACCCGCGGATGGCGAAGAAGTCCGTCGCCCAGTTCAAGGTACGGGAGGGAATGCCGGTCGGTGTCTCGGTAACCCTGCGCGGTGCGCGCATGTGGGAGTTCCTGGACCGGCTCATCTCGATTGCGATCCCGCGCATCCGGGACTTCCGCGGCCTCAAGGCCACCTCATTCGACGGTCGGGGAAACTACTCCATGGGCGTCAAAGAGCAGCTGATTTTTCCCGAGATCGACTACGACACGGTCGATGAGACCCACGGTCTCGACATAACGATCACCACGTCCGCTCCGACGGACGCCGAGGCCTTCGAGCTGTTGCTCGGCCTGGGAATGCCTTTCGCGAAGGAAGGCCGCCCGGTCGCAGACGGTGATGAAGCAGCCACTGACCAAGAAGAGCAGGAGGGCTAGGCCCAGATGGCCAAGACATCCCAGAAGGTTCGCCAGCAGCGTCCGGCGAAGTACAAGACCCGCGAATACAACCGGTGCCGCCGCTGTGGCCGCCCGCGCGCTTACTACCGCAAGTTCGGCATCTGCCGGATCTGTCTGCGCGAGGCCGCACACGAGGGCTACATCCCCGGCATGACGAAGTCCAGCTGGTAGATCATGATCACTGACCCGATCTCCGATTACCTGACCCGTATCCGCAACGGGCTGAGCTCCGGCCTGGCGACCGTCGAGGTCCCCAGCTCCAAGCTCAAGCTCGAGATTTCCCGCATCCTGACCGAGCAGGGCTACATCACCGGCTTCGAGAAGGAGCCCGCGGACGTGGGCGAAAAGATCAAGGTGCGCCTCAAGTACACCAAGGATCATCAGCCTGTCATCACCGGCATCGAACGGGTCTCGCGTCCCGGCCGTCGTCGCTACGTCAACCACGCCTCGGTCCCAAGGGTCCAGGGTGGTACCGGCACGGCGATCGTCACCACCTCACACGGCGTGATGACCGGCCACGACGCCAAGAAGACCGGAGTCGGAGGGGAGGTCGTCGCCTACGTCTGGTAATCCGGACGCCAGGACGACTGAAACATCATGAGCCGAATCGGAAAGAAACCCATCGACCTCCCCGGAGGCGTCGAGATCGACATCAAGCCCGGCCTGGTCAAGGTCAAGGGTCCCAAGGGCGAACTCACCCAGGTGATCTCGCATGAGATGACGGTCAAAGCGGACGACGGTGTGATCACCGTCGAGCGCCCGACCGACCGCGGTCCTCACAGGGCCCTTCACGGACTCACCCGCAGCCTGGTCGCCAACATGGTCGTCGGAGTCACCGACGGTTACGAGAAGCGCCTGGACATCCAGGGTGTCGGCTACCGCGCTGCCGCCAGGGGCAAGGGACTCGAGCTTGCGCTCGGTTTCTCGCATCCGGTGTCGATCGAGGCCCCGGAAGGCATCGAGTTCGAGGTGCCCCAGCCGACCGAGGTCGTCGTGCGCGGCATCGACAAGCAACTGGTCGGCCAGATCGCGGCGAACATCCGCAAGAGCCGTCCACCGGAGCCCTACAAAGGCAAGGGCATCCGTTACCGCGACGAGCATGTCGCAAGGAAGGTCGGTAAGCGCGTATGACCGTCACAACGAACCGTCAGCGCCGTCAGCGCCGCCGCCACCGCGTGCGTTCGAAGGTTTCGGGCACTGCGGATCGCCCCCGTCTTTCCGTATACCGCTCCAACAAGGGTGTTTTCGCGCAGCTGATCGACGACGTCGACGGCAGGACAGTGGCTGCGGCCAACTGGATCGAGCCCGAACTCCGTGAGCTGGGCAGGACTGAACAGGCCAAGAAGGCCGGCGAACTGCTGGCCGAACGTGCAAAGAAGGCAGGAGTCGAACGCTGTGTGTTCGACCGAAGCGGTTACCGCTACCACGGCAGGGTCAAGGCCCTCGCCGAGGGAGCGAGAGAGGGTGGGCTGGAGTTCTAATGAACTTCGCTACGGTGAACGGCTGATATGAAGGGAATGGATACAGCTCGCGTCGAGATGGTCAACCCCAAGGGGTTGGACCTTCAGGAACGCGTGATCGAGATCAACCGCGTGGCCAAGGTGGTCAAGGGCGGTCGTCGTTTCTCTTTCACCGCCCTGGTCGCCGTCGGCGATGAAGACTCTGTGGTCGGTATCGGATACGGCAAGGCCCGGGAGGTCCCGCTTGCCATCCAGAAGGCGGTTGAAAACGCCCGCAAGAACCTGGTTCGGATACCGAAGTACAACGATACGATCACGCACAAGATCATCGGACGGTTCGGTGCCGGGCATGTCGTCCTGCGCCCGGCCAGCCCCGGCACCGGCGTAATCGCCGGTGGCGGCGTGCGCGCCGTGCTGGAGCTCGGAGGGGTCAAGGACATCCTCACCAAGAGCATCGGTACCCAGAATCCGATCAACCTGGTCAAGGCGACCATGGACGGAATCGTCCGTCTGCGCCGCCCGGAAGAGGTTGCCGAATTGCGTGGACTCTCGATCTCCGAGGTGCTCGGCATTCATCACGAAGAAACTCCCGATTCGGACGGCGGAGGCGAAGAGGACGCGGCCAGCACGGCTGCGGTCGAAGAAGCCGCCGACGCCGCCGCTGAAGCAGGCGAAACCGCCCCGGCGGCTGAAGCTGCCGAGGCTGAAGCAACACCGGCTGCTGACGCAGCCCCCGAGACCGGAGCCCCCGCCGCCGATGAGGCGACGCCGGCTGACATCCGCGCGCTGGAGGCCAAAGCCGCTCAGGATCTGGCCTCCCAGGGTGGGGTGGTCGCCGAAGACCTTTCGACCGTCGCCTCGAGCGAAGTCGAGGCCGAGGTGAAGGCTGAAGAGCAGCTCGGACCGGAGGTGACCGAAGCCGCTGAGGAAGTCCAGTCCGCGGAAGAAGCAGCCGAAGACCGCGAGAAGGCAGAGGCGGCGGACGGGGAGAAGGCGTGATGACCAGGCTCGCGATCACCCAGGTCCGTTCCAGCATTCACCGTAACCCGCACCAGATGGGCACGCTCCGGGCTCTCGGCCTGGACAGGCGCGGCCGCACGGTCGAGCTTGAGGATTCCCCCCAGCTGCGCGGCCAGATCAAGGTCGTGAACCACCTGGTCGAAGTCAAGGAGATCTGATGGCCAAGAAGCAGGAAAGCCGCGCCGACGAGATCGGCCTTCACAATTTGAGCCCCAAGCCCGGCTCGCGCCGTCCGCGCAAGCGGATCGGTCGTGGTCAGGGATCGGGCACCGGCAAGACGTCCGGCCGCGGCCACGGCGGTCAGGGTCAGCGCTCCGGCAACACCCGCGACGCCGCCCGCGAGGGTGGTCAGAACCCGATCCACCGGCGGATGCGCAAGCTGCGCGGGCCGAACATGAAGAAGTCGATGCCGTTCGAGAACTTCCGGACCTCCACCCAGCCGGTCAACCTCGGCGATCTCGAAGAGCGCTTCGAGGCCGGGGCAGAGGTGACGCCGGAGAGCCTGAAGGCTGCCGGACTCGCCACCCGTTCGTTTCCGGTCAAGGTTCTCGCCAAGGGTGAAATCAGCAAGGCCCTGACCGTCAAGGCACACGGATTCAGTTCCACTGCCAGGGAGAAGATCGAAGCCGCCGGCGGAAGCTGTGAGCTGATCGAAGCCTGATGCTGGCGACCGTCGCGAAGGCATTCTCCGTCCCGGAGATCCGCAGGAAGCTCCTCTTCGTCGCTGGAATCCTGGCGCTGTACCGCCTGGGTGCCTACATCCCGGTACCGGGAGTCAACGTCGACGCGATCAACAGCCTCGAGGACTCGCTCACCGGGTCCGACATCCTTGGCTTCCTGAACCTCTTCTCCGGCGGCAGCCTCTCGCGCCTCTCGCTTTTCGCGCTGGGCATCATGCCCTACATCACCGCCTCGATCATCCTGCAGCTGATGACCGTGGTGCTGCCTTCGCTGGAGCGTCTCCAGAAGGAAGGCGAAGTCGGCCAGCAGAAAATCACCCAGTACACGCGGTACCTGACGGTCGGCCTGGCGGCGATGCAGTCATTCGCCTACGTCTTCCTCTTCAACTCGCTCGCCCCCGCGGGCGGCGAGAGCGTCATCAAGAGCCTCACCGCACCGAATATCTTCCTGATCGTGATCTGCCTGACATCAGCCACGGTGCTGCTGATGTGGATGGGCGAGCTGATCACCCAGCGCGGCATCGGTAACGGCATCTCGCTGCTGATCATGGCCTCGATCGTCTCCGGCGTCCTGCCGGGCATCCAGAGCTGGTGGAACAACCCCGACCAGGTCTTTGTCGTGCTGCTGCCATTCATCATCCTCGGCGTGATCGTCGCGATCGTCTTCGTCCAGGAAGGCCAGCGACGAATCCCGGTGCAGTATGCAAAGCGCGTGGTCGGCCGCAAGATGACCTCGGGCGGCTCGACCTACCTGCCGCTCAGGGTCAACATGGCCGGCGTCATCCCGGTGATCTTCGCCGCTTCGATCATGGCGTTGCCGCCGACCATCGGCCAGCTGATCAACACTCCGGCCGCACTCGACTTCGCAGCCTTCCTCGCGCCCGACCAGTGGGCCTACGTCGTCGGAGAGGTCTTCTTCATCATCATCTTCACCTACTTCTATACGGCCGTCACCTTCAACCCGGTGGACCAGGCCGACAACCTCAAGAAGTACGGCGGCTTCATCCCCGGGGTGCGGCCGGGCAGGCCCACGGCCGAATATCTCGACCGGGTGCTCTCGCGTCTGACCTTCCCCGGGGCGCTCTACCTCGGCGCCGTGGCCGCCTTCCCGACGATCCTGTTCAACCAGGTCGGCGGAGGGTTCTTCTTCGGTGGCACCTCGATCCTGATCGTCGTCGGCGTCGCGCTCGACACGGTCAAACAGCTCGAGGCCCAGCTGATGATGCGCAATTATGAGGGCTTCCTCCGCTAGGGGCGAGGGAAACCCATGCCCAATCGCAATCTCAACCTGATCCTTCTCGGTCCCCCCGGCGGCGGCAAAGGCACGCAGGGTGAGCGGCTTCAGGAGGATCTTGAGCTGCCCTACTACGCGACCGGTGACATCCTGCGTGCTGCGGTCCGTGACCAGACCGAGATCGGCAAGGCCGCAAAGGAGTACATGGACCGCGGCGACCTGGTGCCGGACGACGTGATCATCGGGGTGATCGCCGAGCGGCTCGAGAGCGGTGAGGCCGACCACGGCTTCATTCTCGATGGCTTCCCACGGACCGTTCCCCAAGCTGAGGCGCTCGACCGGAAGCTGAGTGAGCTCGGCCGGCAGCTGACCGCGGTGGTGCTGATCGACGTCTCCGACGAAGAAATCGTCCACCGCCTGTCCGGGCGCAGGGTCTGCGTCGATGCGGGTCACGTGTACCACGTCGACTTCAACCCGCCGGCCACCGAGGGCGTCTGCGACATCGACGGCTCCGAGCTGATCGTCCGCGACGACGACGAGCCGGAGGTCGTGCGTCACAGGCTGGTCCAGTACCACGAGAAAACGGCTCCGCTCGTCGACTTTTACAGGAAGCAGGCCCTGCTCAACCGGGTGGACGGCAGCCAGGACCCGGACCGGGTCGGCGAGTCGGTGCGCTCGCTGATCTCCACGTTCAGCCTCGAAGAGGGTTCGTGAATCCCGCGGTCCGGTTTCTTCCTGCATGATCATTCGTAAGACCGCTGCGCAGATAGAGAAGATGGCTGCCGCCGGCGCCGTCCACGCCCGCTGCATGAAGATGCTCACCGGCATGGTCCGGGCCGGGGTGACCACAGCCGAACTCGACCATGCTGCAGAGAAGTTCATCCGGTCCCAGGGCGGAGTACCGACTTTCAAGGGATTCCGCGGTTTTCCGGGCTCGATCTGCACCTCCCCGAACTCGATGGTGGTCCACGGTATCCCGGGGCCCTGCGAGCTCAGGAAGGGCGACATCCTCTCGATCGACGTCGGGGTGACGCTCGACGGCTGGGTGGCAGACGGAGCCAGCACGCTCCCGGTCGGGGAAATCGATCCGACCACTGCACGGCTGCTCGAGGTGACCAAGGAGGCACTCGACCTCGCCGCGGAGCAGATGGTTCCCGGCAAGCGGGTCGGCGACGTCTCGAACGCCGTGCAGAGCCACGTCGAAGCAGCCGGCTTTTCGATCATCCGTTCGCTGGTCGGTCACGGGATCGGCCAGAACATGCACGAGGAGCCGCAGATCCCCAATTACGGAACGCCGGGCCGTGGACCCGAGATCGAAACGGGCATGGTCTTCGCGATCGAGCCGATGGTCAACGTCGGCGGACCGGATGTGTTCACCGGCGAGGACGGTTGGTCGGTGTACTCCGGCGACGGCTCGATGGCCGCCCACTTCGAATACACCGTCGCCGCCACCGATGACGGGCCTCTCATCCTGAATCCGTGGGATCAGTCCTGAAAATCGCAGCCGGTACGGCTACGAACCTCGATCCCGAGGAAGAAACCCGCCGGCCGAATGCAGGATCTGTCCGATATCGGGAGATTGCGCGAGGCCAGGGAGGGCCGGGCTCTGGAGGTCTGGTCTGCGCCCGGTTACCATCTGCGGACTATCTTGCTATTGTTCGCTCTCGGCCTGATGGGCCTGTTTTCACGTCCGCTGCCCGTTTAATGGGGCAGGCGGAAGATCTCTTCCAAAAGGAACCAAGGGACGATGAAGGTCCGAGCCTCGGTAAAACCGATGTGTGAGAAGTGCAAGGTCATCCGCCGGCGCGGCCGGGTGATGGTGATCTGCGAGAACCCGCGACACAAGCAGAGGCAGGGGTAGTAGATGGCGCGTATCGCCGGGGTGAACATCCCGCTGAACAAGAGGGCCGAAATCGGTCTGACCTACGTCTTCGGGATCGGCCAGTCGACGGCACAGGACCTGTGCACGGAGGTCGGGGTCGACCCTGACACGCAAGTCAAGGACCTGACCGAAGAAGAGGTCATCAAACTGCGCGAGGCGATCGAGAACCTCGACGTCGAGGGTGACCTCCGGCGTGAGCGGTCGCAGAACGTCAAGCGCCTCATGGAGATCGGCTCATACCGCGGACTCCGCCACAGGCGAGGACTCCCGGTGAGGGGACAGAGGACCAAGACAAACGCACGGGGCCGCAAAGGACCGCGCCGGATGAGCGTCACCGGCAAGAAGAAGCCGCCGGGCGGCAAGTAAGGAAAATCCAGATGGCTGCAAAGAAACCCGCAAAGGCCCGTACCCGACGCAAGGTTCGCAAGAACATCGCCGTCGGGCAGGCTCACATCAAGACTTCGTTCAACAATACGATCGTCACCCTTACCGATCTCGAAGGCAACGTCATTGCCTGGGAGTCGGCCGGTAGCGCCGGATTCAAGGGTTCGCGCAAGTCAACGCCCTTTGCCGCCCAGGTGACCGCAGACGCGGCAGCCAAGAAAGGCATCGAGAACGGCCTCCAGAAGGTCCAGGTCTTCGCCAAGGGCGCCGGCTCCGGCAAGGACACCGCCGTCCGCTCGCTTCAGGCCGCAGGACTCGACGTGACCAGCGTCAAAGATGTGACGCCCCAGGCTCACAACGGCTGCCGTCCGCGCAAGCGCCGCCGCGTCTGACCCCCGGCCGCCACCAAGCATTTTCGACCGCCACCCCGAATAGACCAAGGACTACATGAGCACAGATTTCCAGGTACCGAGCATCAGCTCCGAGCAGGTAGACGAGAACAAAGGATCGTTCACGATCGAGCCCCTCGACAAGGGCTTCGGCTACACATTCGGCTCCAGCTTGCGCCGTGTGCTGCTCTCGTCGCTGAGCGGCGCTGCGATCACCAGCGTCCGCATCGAAGGCGTTTCGCATGAGTTCTCGAGCATCGCCGGCGTCAAGGAAGACGTGACCGACATCATCCTCAACCTCAAGGACCTGGTCGTGCGCATGCACACCGAGGCCGACGCGGTCGAAGCCCCGGTCGTCGTGACCGGTCCCGGTGACGTCACCGCCGCCGACATCGACCTCCCGGCCGGCGTCGAGATCCTCAATCCGGATGCGCCGATCGCCACCCTCGAGAAAAAGACCCGCCTCGAGATGTACGTGACCATCGGCCGTGGCCGCGGCTACCGCCCGGCCGAGGAGAACAAGGACGACGACCAGCCGATCGGCGTCATCCCGATCGACTCGATCTTCTCGCCGATCCGCCGCGCCTCCTACGTGGTCGAGGCTGCCCGTGTCGGGCAGCGCACCGACTTCGACAAGCTGACGCTCGAGCTCGAGACCGACGGCTCGATCGAGCCGAGCACTGCTCTGCGCGAGGCTTCCGAGATCCTGATCAAGAGCCTGGCGATCTTCAGCGACCCGGATCGGGTCGAGGAGCTTACGGCCCGTGAGCCGGTCGAGTTCGAGGCGGCGGTCGACGCCCCGGTTGCCACTGGCGGTGACAGCGACATCCTGATCGATGAACTCGAACTGAGCGTGCGTTCCTTCAACTGCCTCAAGCGGGCGGGGATCGAGACCATCGGCGAGCTGCTCCAGAAGTCTGAATCCGAACTGGGCGCCATTCCGAACTTTGGCCAGAAGTCGATCGATGAAGTGATCGAGAACCTGAGCGGCCGCGGATACGAGCTTCGCCAGGACTGAAGTCCTGCACTGATACGAGGAGAGAACGATGCGCCACGGAATGAAGAGAAACAAGCTCGGTCGCGACTCAGCCCACCGCAAGGCGCTGATGTGCAACCTCTCGAAGGAGCTGATCGAGCACGAGCGCATCAAGACCAGCCAGGCGAAGGCCAAGGCGGCCAAGCCGGAGATCGAGAAGCTGATAACCCTGGCCAAGCGCGGAGACCTCCACGCCCGGCGCCAGGCACTTTCCGCCCTTCGTCAGGACAAGTTCGCGGTCCACAAGCTGTTCGACGAGATCGCACCCCGTTACGCCGAACGGCCCGGTGGATATACCCGGATCATCAAGATCGGCCCGCGCAAGTCCGATTCGACCGAAATGGTCTTCCTCGAACTGGTCTGATCGGACCTGACTGTCGATTGCCGGTTTCTATTCCGTCTTTCTCCCAAGCGACCCGCTCGGTGACTGCTGGAGAATGCCTGGCCGTGGCAACCGACTCAGGTCGGTCCGTCGGCGCCGGGATGGCCGGGATACAGCTCCGCTGGAGGACCTGTCGCGTCCCGGTGCGTTCCGGGGGGACGGTGGCTTTGCGTCGTCATTGCACGGGTTTCACGAACTTGAGGCGATCGGGGATTTTTCGTGCTCGGTAATTTCAAGGCTGCCGGGAAGAGCGCTGCGTATCGGCGCGCTGCTGCGGTGGCCGGGCTGGTGCTCTTCGCCGCCTCCTCGATCGGTTTTGCTTCGGTGGCGCAGGCCGGCGGCTGGGGTACTTCGATCTCTTGCAGCGGATCTGCTTCGGTTGCCGCCGGATCCGGCTCCGGCGTAGCGATCGATGGTTCGGGCATTCCCTGCGTCGCCGATTTCGGCAACAACCGCATGCAAAGGACCCAGGTCGGTGCTGACACGGAACCCGGGGACAACGGCAGCGGAGACAGCGGCAACGGGGACGGCGGCAACGGGGACGGCGATAACGGAGTCAGCGGCGGGAGCTACAGGGGTGACGGTAGCTACAGGGGCGGTGGCGAGGCCGGTGCTCCCGTAGAGATCACCAAGGTCAAGCTGATCCCGCACCAGGGCTGGATGTACCGCGACGGTTACCTCAACATGCAGGTCCAGGTGACCAACAAGGGCCGTGAAATCGCTCGCGGGATCAAGGTATTTCTGACCTCGTCAAAGAAGAAGGTCAAGGTGCCGCGACGGCTGAAGATCCACCAGATTCTGCCCGGCTGGACCGTGACCAAGACCTTCAAGGTGACGGCCGGACGCAACGCCCGTGGCACGGTGATGATCGAGGCAAAGGCGTGGGGCAGGCGC
>JAUQWL010000247.1 GCA_030835185.1 Solirubrobacterales bacterium
TCCGCGATTCCGCTGGAGAGCCAGATACTGCCCGCACCCTTGCTCACCTGGTCGACGGTGCCACAGTCAGCGCCACCAACCGAGGTCGAGTTCTGGGTGATGTTGTAGGTGCCGGTCAGGGCACCCTGTCCGTCGATTCCCGAGGTGAACGGAACGCCCGGGAAATCGGCGTTGCTGGTGGTCGAGAGCGTCAGTCCCTCAAGCGGAACCGCGCAGTACTCGCCCAGCGGGTTGGAGGCCAGACCGACCAGAACCCGTGCCTCGATCGGACCGGTCAGGCTGAGAGCGCCTGTGGCCGGGTCGGAGGTGCCGGTGATGTCGCCGGTCGCTGCCAGCGTGATCGGAACCGGGCTGTTGTCCAGCGGGTTCGGAACCACCATGATCGGGAACCTGAAGCCGTCAGCGGGGATCTTCACATTGCCTGCCGCGTCGACGTCAGCATCGACCGTCGCGGACGCAGGGTTTCCTTCCGCACACGCCACGCTGTAATCAGGATTTGGTACCAGCTTCGTTCCCGGGGCAGTCGGAGGAGCCGGAGGAAGTCCGCCTACCGAATACGGAACCCATTTGACGTCCGTAGCCGGGTATGGACCGGTAATGGCACCGATCGTCTCTCCCGCCGGGACGATCGCTCCAGCTTTCAGGTCACGCCCACCGGCCGGATCAGAATCCGGACCAGCATTCGCAAGCGGGTTTACCCAAAGACCCCCAAATGGGTCTCCGCTTGGCCTCGGATCCATGACAAAACTGCCAGGGGCCGGGGGCCCCGTCCCGCTCACCACCGTAGCCGCGTACAGACCGAAGGTCACCGGAGTGATGCAGCCAGCCGGCTTGAACGAGGTCGGGCCGTTGGGTGCGGTACCGGTCCCGTCTGGCATCGAGGCGGTTGCCCCTGCTTTCCAGAGGTCCGGGAGCGGAGTGGCCGGGGCCGGCGGATCGTCGAGCTGGACAGCCGGCGGAGCCGGCAGAACCTCAGCGCCCTTGAAGGCGAAACCGAGATTGAGTTGTCCGTTGGTCAGGTTCATCGATGCCGGGGCGGCCTTGGCCGGCCCGCTGAATGCGAAGACGCCCAGACAGGCGAGCATCGCGCCCAGGATCAGCATCTTGGCCCTGTGGCCAAACGCTCCCCGGGAACTGGCTGTTGATGCGGTCATCACTTCTCCTTGAGGTTCGTACGACATTTCCCTCCCCCTCCTCGATCTCTCTGAAAAAGGTGGTGGTTACAGAACTACTGTGATTTCCATCACGTGCTTAGGAGACAGTATTGATAGCGGAAAGTTGCGGTCGTGTCCATTCGGGTTCCTGAAAGTCTCTGTTCGGGCTGACGGCGCTCCCCGGTTATGCTTCAACCGGTTCGCAGTCCTTTGCGCAACGCTTCACGCCGGGCTCCGAGCAACCCTGTCAGGCTTTCGTCCAGTGGGACTTCCGGCTCCCAGCCGGTTGCGGCCTTGAGCCGGGCGGGGGTGCCGGCGAGGACCGCGGGATCGTTGCGGTTGGCCCGCCCCGGCCGGCGATCCATCCTGACCTCGACCGTACTCGCCTTCGAGAGGCGTTCGATCAACTGCTTCAGAGGGCGGGTTTCGCCCGAACAGACGTTCAGCGTGCCGGTGACGCTTCCCTCCACGGTAAGGCGCAGCGCACGGGCGGTGTCGCGGGTGTCGGTGTAGTCCCGCCGGGCACCCGGGTTACCGACCTCCAGGGTGACGGCACTCTCACCGGCCATTTCGGCCTCGGCGATCCGCGCGGCGAACCCGGCCGGATTCTGCGAGCAGGGCTGATCGGCTCCGATCTGGTTGAACAGCCGGGCGATCGTAACCTGCAGGCCCAGCCGGGCGTCGAGCTCGCCGGCGAGCACCTCGGCCGCGGCCTTGGAAGCGGCGTACGGAGAGCCGGGGCGAACCGGGTCGCTTTCGTCGAACGGCGCCGGGTGGCCGACCGCGCCGTGGTCCTGCACGGCTGCTCGGGGCTCGCCGTAGACCGCGGCGGTGGAGGCGAGCACCAGGTGGACGTCCGGGGCCGAGTGCTCGATCGCCCTGAGCAACGCCGCGGTGCCACCGGTATTGGCGTGGAAGGCACGGGCAGGGTCCCGCCACGATTCCGGGATCGACTGGAGGCCGGCCAGGTGAACGAGCGAATCGGGCCGCACGGTCTCGAGCACCTGCTCGATCCGGCCCGGTTCGTCCAGGTCGAGCGCAATGAGGGGGCTTTCGCCCGATCTGGAGGTGCCGGTGACCCGGTGGCCTGCCGACTCGAACTCCTTTGCCACGGCGCGACCGACGAAGCCGCTCGCCCCCGTGATCAGGACGGAGAGCTCCTTCAGGAGCCGGCCCCGATCAGATCGTCGCGGCTGGACTGATCGATCGTCTTGCGCAGGCCGTCGTTCAGCGACATCTGCGGCTCCCAACCGAGAACTTCCCGGGCCCGGGTGATGTCCGGCTGACGGACCTGGGGGTCGTCGACTGGAAGCGGCTCGAAGACGATCGACGAGTTCGAGGCCGACGCCTCGATCACCGCGTTGGCGAGCTGAAGCAGTGTGTATTCGTCCGGATTGCCGATGTTGACCGGCAGATGCTCGCCCGACTCGGCCAGCGCGACCAGGCCTCTCACCAGGTCATCGACGAAACAGAAGGAGCGGGTCTGGCTGCCGTCACCGAAGACGGTCAGCGGCTGGTCCTGCATCGCCTGGCGCAGGAAGGTCGGGATCGCCCGGCCGTCGTGGGCGCGCATCCTCGATCCGTAGGTGTTGAAGATCCTGACGATCGATGTGTCGACGCCCTGCTGGCGGTGGTAGGCCATCGTCAGCGCTTCGGCATAGCGCTTGGCTTCGTCATAGACGCCGCGCGGGCCGATCGGGTTGACGTGGCCCCAGTAGCTCTCTTCCTGGGGGTGGACCTGCGGGTCGCCGTAAACCTCGGAGGTCGAAGCCAGCAGGAAGCGGGCGCGTTTGAACTTGGCCACGCCGAGCATGTGCCAGGTGCCCTGGGCACCGACCTTGAGAGTGTGCAGCGGCAGTCGGGCGTAGTCGATCGGACTGGCCGGAGAGGCGAGGTGGTAGACGAAGTCGACAGCGCCATCGACGTTCACCTGTTCGGTGATGTCGTGGTTCACGAAGCGGAAGTTCTCCGAGCGGATGTGCTCGATGTTCTGCAGCGAC
>JAUQWL010000041.1 GCA_030835185.1 Solirubrobacterales bacterium
GGCTGCAAGCTCTCCGGTGCCAAACTGCGCCCCTTCCGCCACAACCAGACCGAGAAGCTGGAAAAGATGCTCCAGCGGGCCCAGAACGACGGGGGCGGCATTCTGGTCGTGGTCGACGGGGTCTACTCGATGGAGGGCGACCTGCCCGACCTGCCACGGGTGGCCGAACTGGCCCGTCATTACGGTGCGCGGCTGATGGTCGACGAAGCCCATGGCGTCGGCGTGCTCGGCGAACGCGGAGCCGGGGCGACCGAGCTTTTCGGCCTGGAGGACAGGGTGGACCTGCGGATGGGCACGTTCTCGAAGAGCCTCGCCTCCTGCGGCGGCTTCATCGCCGGCTCAGCCGACGTGATCGAGTACCTGAAGATCACCTCGCGCTCTTTCATTTTCAGCGCATCGGGGGTACCGGCCGCGGTCGGCGCGGCACTCGAGGCGGTGAAGATCTGCCGGAGCGAAGGACCCGGGCTCTACGCGAAACTGCTCGACAATTCCGAATACCTGCGGGAGGGCCTCAAGTCGATCGGCCTGAAGGTGATCGAGCCCGGCCACATGCCCGACGGCTCGGTGGCGACGACCCCGGTGGTACCGGTGGTGATCGGCGACGACTGGAAGGCGATCCTGATCTGGAAGGCCCTCTTCGAAGAGGGCGTCTACACCAACGTGGCGATCCATCCGGCCGTGCCTCACGGTGGGGCGCTGCTGCGGACGAGCCTGATGGCGACCCATGAGAAGACCCACCTCGACCGCGCTCTCGGGATCATCGAAGAGACCGCCGGACAGTTCGACGACCTGCCTTCGCCAGACGGCGACGCATGACCCGGGTATCGCGAAGCAGCGATCCGGTTTCGCCGGACGGGATTGAAAATAATTACTGCTACTTGCGAGTTTCCGAGCTGATCCACGTTGACGCTTCGAGGCGATTTGAATAGGTTGGTTGTCGTCACCTGAGTCGTGAGTCTTGTCCGGGTGACGTGGGAACCGGAATGGTCGCCAGACCTTCGAGAGTCCGATGTCGCAGACCAGTCATGAATACAACCCGTCCGAGGGAGGATCGCCAGTGGAAGCAACCGTCAGCCCAGCGCCCGTCTCAGAGGAATCAGTCCCCCAGCACCTTCAGGCGCTGGAGCGAGCCAACCGGGTACGCCTGGCCCGGGCCGGGCTCAAACGATCAATCGCGAGCGGCGAAGTACCGGTGACGCGGGTCATCGCCGAGTGTCCCTGGGAGGCGAGCACGATGACGCTTTCCGAGCTGCTGCGCAGCCAGTCGCGCTGGGGCCGCACGCGCACCCGCAAGCTGTTGTCTTCAGTCGGCCTGAACGAGAACAAGAGGCTCGAGACTTTGACCGAGCGTCAGCGCATGCTCCTGGTCAGCCAGCTCCGTCCCCACTGAAGAGGGGGACGGAGCACTTCAGAAGTTCGGGGCCGGTCCCTCAACCGGCCGGTCCCGTCCCGGGCCCGGCTGCCAGTCCTGAGTGCGACCGCCGGGCGCGACTGCCAGTCCTGAGTGCGACCGCCGGGCGCGCCGCGCCTGAGTGCGACGACCCGGCCCGCCGCACCCGGGTATGGCCGCCGGGCCCGCCGGGTGCGGAACGCAGCCGGCCAACTGCGTCGACACCGACCTTGAAGGCTCTCAGCGGATCCTGAAGCTGAGTCCGCCGCTGGCCTTCTGGAAGGCTTTGCGCATCAGGGCGAACGAGAGTCCGAAAAGCGCCAGGCCGATCACCAGACAGAGCCAGAGCACCCAGCCGGCCAGGAAGTACGTGATCCCGGTCGCGACCATGAAGATGACGCCGGCCAGCAGGGTCGTGTGCGAGCGGTAGCCGGCGAAATGCTCGCGGATCGAAAGCTCGAGACCGCCGGCCGACCCGAGCAGCAGCCCGACCACGAGTGTCGTCATCCCGCCGGAGATGAATCCGATCAGGATCAGCACCAACCCAGTGAGCACGGTGATCTGGGTCAGCGGGAACGATCCCCAGGGGGCTTCCGGCCTCTCGTCGCGGCGGGGTCCGGGCCTGTCCTCCATCTGCGGCTCGCGCGACGGCGGCGGTCGCCTGGGCCTCCTGGACTTCTTCTTCGGCTTACTGGCCATCGGCAAGGGAGCGTACCTGCGAGCTCAGCTTCGCAACCGTGGTGCGACCGACTTCGGCCCGCTCCAGGACCCCGCCCCGAGCGACGAAGAGAAAGGTGGGGCAGCCACCCACCCGGTAGATGTTCGAGACCGCGCCGTCGGTGTCGTGACCGACCGTGACCTTCCATCCCCGCTCCTCGATGAGATCCCGCACCCGCCCGCGGTCGTCGCGGACATTGATCGAGACCATGCCTACCCGGCCTTTGAAGCGCTCGGCGACCGTTTCGAAAACGTCCTGCTGGTCGATGCAGGCCGAGGCTGCGGTGGTGAACCAGAAAGAGATCACCATCGGCCGGTCGAAGTAGTCGCAGATCCGCAGGACGTCTTCCCCCGGTACGTCGCAGGCTTCGTCCGGATCGATGTTCGCGTCCCCTTCCAGGCTGGATGTGGCGATCGGCACCGCGAACGGCGCGACCTTCTCACCGATTCCGACATCGCCGATCCCGACCGTGCCGGACTCCTGGCTGGTCAGCAGGTTGACCACGGCGGCGGCGACGATCAAGGCGAAGACGAGACCGACCAGGGCTCCGTAATTGAACGGGATCCTGATTCGATTCGATGCCCGTTCCGCGCCGTACGGCTGCGGGTCCCCGGCCGGGCCTTCGGAAGGGTTGTCGCCCGGGTACTCGACCCGGCGGCTCTCGCCCCGGCTGACGGCCGCGTCCGGGGCGCCACCGGCACGGGACCGTCGGCCACGCTCGCTTCGGCCGCCCTGCGACAAGCCGGGCGCGCCGGCGGCCCGGCCTTCGACCTCGTCTCCGGCCCGCCCTGCCGCGGCCGGTTCGTCGCTCTCCCCGCTGCGGCCGCTCAGCAGGTCGTCGATCTCACGATCGCGGTCCGAATCCCTTTCGCGCCCTGAATCGTCCCCGGGGTCCGGCCCGTCCTCGCGGTTCGCACCCCGCGGATCGACCGGCCCGCTCACCGTCGCTCCATCCAGGTGAGCACCGCCGGCAGTACCAGTGCCACTCCGAGCAGGGCCACCCCGAGATCGAGGACAGCGATCAGACCGAACTCGCGCAGGATCCCGACGTCGCTGGTGACGAGAGCGGCAAAACCTGCGATGGCGGTGATGCCGGATGCGGCGATCGCCATACCTGTCCGACCGTACGAGTTGCGCAGGGCCGCCGCCGGAGCCAGACCGCCGGAGCGGTCCTGGTAGTAACGCGCCGCGAGGATGACGCTGAACTCGGTGGCGATCGCGATCACCATGACCGAGAGGATCGCCGAAAGCGGGTTCAGGGGGATGTCGAGCGTAGTCACCGTCAGCGACGACCAGCCCCCGGCGACAATGATCGGCACCAGTGGCACCACGACCCGCCTCGGCGAACGGTAGACCGCCAGGAGGACAGCGGCAATCGAAACCAGCGCAATCAGGATCAACAGGTATCGCGACGCAGCCAGTGCGTCGACCGACTCGGTCACCACCACCGGCAGGCCGGCGAGTTCGGCGCTCACCCCCGGTGGCGGTCCGGCTCCGCCGTCCGGGGACTCGACCGCGTCGCGGATCATCCCGATCGCCTCGGACTGGCCGTCGACAGAGCCGGACCTGACGATGAACGGGATCTTGGTCTCGGTCGGCGATCCCTCCGGGCCGAGCCCGCCGGCGATGATCGCCTCACGCTCGTTCGGCGGAAGCGTCCGCAGCACTTCCCGGATCTGCGTTCCGCTCAGCCCGCGCCCTCCGTCGGGAACGAAGTCGGGGATGGACGGTCCGGGGCAGAGTTCGGCGCCCTCGCAGGAGACCTTTTCACCACGCTGGTAGCCGGAGTCGACCAGAATCTCGTTCCTCACCCGATCGATCCAGCCGACGACCTCCGGATCGGTCACGTCGTCGGCACGGACGATCAGGTCGATCTCACCGGAGGAGCCGGTCGCTTCGTCGAGCCGGCCGAGGTCGGCCACCGCCGAATTCCGGCTGGGCAGGAGCTCGCTGATCTCTGTGGCCGGGCTCGACTGAGTGCTCACCGCCCAGCCACAGGCGGCGATCAGCACGCTGACAGCCAGCAGGCGGGCCGGTGCGAGGATCGAGAGCGCCATCGCGGACTTGCCCCCGTGGCGGAGAGCTTCGACCGGCCCGAATCGACCCACGCGCACCTCGCCGCCGCGACCCGGTCCCCGCAGCGACAGCGCGGCGAAGCCGAACAGGAAGGTGACCAGGAGACAGACCAGCACACCGCCACCGAGCAGCAGTCCGAACTCGGCGACCAGCGGGAACTGCGAGAAACCGAGCGAGGCAAAGCCGAAGGCTGTGGCCAGGCAGGCGGTGGCGATCATCGGCATGCCCAGCCGTCCGGCGATCTTCGCCGCAACTGGCCCGTCGACGTTGCCGTCCATCTCGTCGAAGCGGGCCTGGATCTGTACGGCGTAATCGACCGAGAGACCGATCAGGATCGGGGCCGCACCGAGAGCCGCCAGCGAGAGCTGGCCGCCGAGCAGGCGAAGCAACCCGGCCGCGACCAGTACCGAGCTGAGCGCCATCAGCAGGGGGAGCAGCCGCCAGGTGGACCCGAATACGAGTGACAGCGCGATCGACATCAGGATCAACGCCGCCACAGCGAGGATCGCCACACCGATCTGAATCGAGTCGCCGAGCCCTTCGAATACCACCGGCGATCCCGAGACGACGTACGGACCGGTGCTGAGACGGGTGTCCTCGTCTTCGGCGACGGTGCGGATCAGATCGATCGTCTCACGGCGCTCGGTGTCGCTGAGGTCGGATCGGAGCCGCAGCAGAACCTGAGCGCTCTGTGCGTTCGGAAAGAGGTAAGAGAGCCTCGGCTTCGGCTGCGTGGGACGGACGCCGGTTCCGAAGACGACGCGATTGACGAAGTCCGGGTCGTCGAGCGTCGGCGGGGAGATCAGTCCGTAGCGGGAGATGATCCGGGTGGCGAACTGGAGGATCTGCTGGCGTTCTTCCTGGGCGCGCGGGCCGTCCGGGAGGTTCTCCAGCCGTTTGATCTGCTGCTCGTAGAGCGCGCTGATGCCGGCCGTCGCCCGACCGAGGAAGGTTGCCGGACCGGTCAGCACCTGAACCGGGTCGAGCTCCGAAAGGCGCTCGCAGGACTTGAACAGCTCGCCGCGACCCCGACTGATCTCCCCGGCCAGGCAGGTCTCGAGCACGCTGAGGTTCTCGAGGTTCTCCGCCGAGACGATCTCCTCGAGATCGCCCCGGGCGAGCACCACCACCGGATCGGTGCCGAAGGTCTTCTCGGCCCGCTCGGTCGCCCCGAAGCCATCGGTGCCGCGGTCGAAGAAGGCGTCGGTGACCGGCTGCACCTTCATGCCGGAGAGCCCGACCGCAGAGGCCGCCGCGAGGACCGTCAACAGGGCCAGCACCGGCCACGGCCGGCGTGCAACCGCTGCGGCGGCCGCCCCGTAGAGAGCCGCCAGGCTCAATCCATCGCGAGCGGACCGGTCACGTCAGCCCGGAGGAACTGGTGAACGAACTCGTTTTCGGATTCGAAGAGTTCGTCTTTCGGGCCGCTCTCGACGATCCGGCCCTTCCACAGCACGGCTATGAAGTCGGCGATGCGACGCGCCGTGCCGAGATCGTGGCTGATCACCAGGTAGCAGCCGCCGTTCTCGGCGTGGACCTCGCGGATCAGCTCGCAGAGCAGCGCCGTGCGCACCGGGTCCAGGCCCGAGTCGGGCTCGTCGAACATGACGATTTCGGGGTCGAGAACCAGGGCCCGGGCGAAGCCGGCCCGCTTGCGCATGCCGCCCGAGAGCTCATTCGGCATCTTGTAGTGGGCCTCGCCGAGCCCGACCTCGCGCAGGCGGCGGGTGACCACGTGCTCGATCTCGTCCTCACCGCGATCGGTGTGCTGGCGCAACGGGAAGGCGACGTTGTCGAAGATGTTCATCGAGCCGAAGAGGGCACCGTCCTGGAAGAGCAGGCCGAACTTCTTGCGCATTTCGAAGAGGTCGTCGTCACTCAGGTCCGGGACCGACTGGCCCTTGACGAGCACGTCGCCGGAGTCGGGGTAGAGCAGTCCGACGATGTGCTTGATCAGCACGCTCTTGCCGGTGCCGGACGGGCCGAGCACCATCGAGATCTGATCGTCCGGCAGGTCGAGGTTCAGTCCGTTGAGGATGCGGGTGCGGCCGAACTGCTTGACCAGGTCCTTGACCTCGATCGCGGCTGTGCCGCCGGCCTCGATCTTGGCCCCCGTATGCCACTTGTAGGGGTCGGTGTCCCCCGGGTCCACTCCGGGCAGGAGGAAGTCGCGACCGAGAACCGCTCCGTCACCGGCGATAAACGGATCTTCGGGCTCGGGCTCCCCGGATACGGCGACGCGCGAGTCCGGCTCCTGATCCGCCGCGGTCCCGGTCGCGCCGTTGCCGGGTTCGGGATCCGCGCCGGAGGCGTCGACTTCGTCTTCGGCCTCGATCGCCCCGGCGAGCTCGGAGGCGGGACCGACCTTTTCGACAGCCTCCTCGACCTCGGGCGACTCGATCTCCTCGGCCCCGTTTCCGGCACCATCCTTCGGGTTGTCGGTACTCAAGCTCTCATCCTCCTATCGGGGCCCTCGGATTCGCTCCCCAGAAAACCAGCGTTCCCAACATACCGATGATATGCACCAGCACAATGTTGAGCACCATCGACTTCGCCGTAGCCGTACCCACCCCCACCGGTCCACCCGAGGCCGTATAGCCGTAGTAACAGCCGACGAGCACGATCACGGTCGCCATGGTCATCGCCTTGATCATCGAGAACAGAACGTCGGGAGGGTTCTGGAACATCCAGAAGATCAGCAGGTAGCCACCGGAGGAGACGTCCCCGATCTGCTCGACGACAGCGATGTAGGAGGCGATGTAGCCGACGCCGATCGCCGCCATGTACATGAATGGCAGGGTCATCCAGGCACCCAGCAGGCGGGTGGCGGCGAGGAAGGTCACCGGCGGCACGCCCATGACCTCGAGTGCGTCGATCTCGTCCGAGATCCGCATCGCCCCGAGCTCGGCGACGATGCCGGTACCGACCTTGGCCGACAGCATGTATCCGAAGGCGTAGGGGATCGCCTCGCGCAGGTCGCACCAGGCGGCGAAAACGCCGGCATAGGCCGGCGCTCCGACCGAACGGTTGAAGTAGGCACCCTCGATACCGCAGGTCAGACCGATCGTGAAGACCAGCCCGAAGATGACCGCGGTCGAGCCGAGGATCAGGATGCCGGCCTGGTTGAGCGCCTCGCCGAAATAGCGGGTCACCCGACCGTTCAGGACCTGCCCGATGACCATGAAGCAGAACCGGGAGATCTCGCCCATCGACTCGATCCAGTTGCGGGGAACTGTCAGCCAGCCGGTGCCCATCACTTGATCGTCTGGAGTTCGGGGTTGGTCGCGAGCATCGCCTGGGTGAAGACGTAGTTGAAGGCGAAGACACCGAGCAGCGAGATCACCACTGCTTCGTTGACGGCCCGGCCGACACCGGCTGCACCGCCGGTGGCGGTCATGCCCTTGTAGCAGCAGACGATCGCGATGATCGCGCCGAACAGGGTCGTCTTGGTCATCGAGAAGAAGAGTTCGGTGGTCGAGGCATTGGAGAACAGCGTCCCGAAGAAACCACCCAGCGGCTGGCGATAGAGAAGCATCGCGCAGACACCCCCGAAGATCCCGAAGAGCAGCGCGAAAATGTTGAGCAGGCCGGTGAGGATCATCAGCGAGAGAAAGCGCGGCACGACGAGGTTCTTGATCGGGTCCACGCCGAGTACCTGGAGGGCATCGAGTTCCTCACGGATCTTGCGGGCACCGAGGTCCGCAGTGATCGCGGTTCCGGCCACGCCGGCGACCACGACCGCGGTCACGAACGGGGCGAACTCGCGGATCGAGGCCAGCACGAAAAAACCGCCGAGGCGGTCGAGTGCTCCGAAGAGCGAGAGGAAGTTCGCGGCCTGGAGGCCGGGCGCGCCGAAGCCGAAGGCAACCGTCGAGATCAGCATCGGGAACCAGCAGAGCTGGAGCGCGAACAGGAACTGCCCGATGAACTCGTTTCCGTAGGGGTATGGTGCCCGGAGCGCAGAAGCGACCGTCCGGCCGGTGAGAAGAACCATCTCGCCGATCTCGGTGAAGAAGCTCTTGGCAGGCTCGAAAGCCCTGTTTGCGGCTGCTCTGACCATCTCTCCCGGGCGGTTGTCGGATCCGGACCTGCGCCTCTTCCGCCGTGGGCGTGAGTCTAGGGGATCGCCCGGCATCTGTGAGGGTCGGCACACGCGTGGTATGTTCAGCCCGCCTTGCGGGAGAAGAGCCGACATCTCAGGGGACTGCTCGGTACCGCTTTGCTCGTGGCCGTGACGACAGCCGGTATCAGCGGCTGCGGTGGCAAGGGAGAGGTCGGAGACCAGTTCTCCAACGAGGCCGCCGGCGAGTACCGGATGGACGTGGTCCGGGCCCGATTCGAACCCCGACAGTTCGTCGCCCGGACTTACGATCTGAAGATCGCTGTAAGGAATACCGGCGACGAGACGGTCCCGGCCGTAGTGGCGACGATCGACCTGCCCCGCCGTGACTCGACTCTCGCCTTCGCCATCCGTGATCCGCAGCCCGAACTCGCCCAGGCCCAGCGACCGGTCTGGGTGATGGAGTCCGGCTACCCGAAGCTCGCCGGAACGACCGGAAGGGGCGGTGCCGCGACCGCCAACCGCCGGACCTTCAACTTCCAGGAACTGCCCCCCGGCGAGACCGCGAACATGGTGTGGCGGGTCACGGCGGTCGAACCCGGCGTCTACGGGCTCACCTACAAGATCGATGCCGGGCTCGGAGTCGATACGACTGCGGTCGACGCCGCGGGCGAAGTTCCGGCCGGAGTCCTGCCGGTCCGCATTACCGATCGCGCGGTGCTGACCAAGGTCGACAAGAAGGGCGATGTCGTACCATTGACACCGCAGGAGCAGCTCGAGGTCGAGCTGCAGGAAGCGAACTGACTGAAAGGTTCTCGTGGGTGTGCAGGGTGACGGTGCAGGCGGTGCAGGGCGCCTGCGACCGAGACGGTTTCTGCTCGCCTGCCTGCTTCCGCTCTTTGCATTGAGCTTCCCTGCCGCCGCCTGCGCCGGCGACACCGCCGGCACCGGTACCGGTGCCTCGAAGCAGCCGGCCACCGACCAGGGTCCGGACGATGCCTCGAGTTCGGCGCGCAGGCTTCGCCTGGCGAGGGTGGCGGACTTCAACCAGCCGGTCGAAGTCAAGGCCGCCCCGGGCTTTCCCCACCTGATGTTCGTAGTCGAGCAGGAGGGCGTGGTCCGCACGATACGGCGTGGCCGCAAGCTCGCGAGACCGTTCCTCAACATCAAGTCGCGGGTGCTTTCCGGCAGCGAGCGGGGGTTGCTTTCGGTCGGCTTTCCCCCGGATTACCGCGAGTCGAAGCTGTTCTACGTCTACTACACCGACCACACCGGGGACATCAGGGTCGACGAATACAGGCGCCGCACCGCGGTCCGGGCCCGGGTCAACACCCGGCGTCCGGTGATCGCCGTTCCCCACCGATCGAACTCCAACCACAACGGTGGGCAGATCCACTTCCTCGGCAGGAGCATGTACTTCGGCACCGGTGACGGGGGCGGAGGCGGGGACACCGAAGGCAACGCCCAGAACCTCAGCTCGCTGCTCGGCAAGATGATCCGGATCGACCCGCGGCGAAGCGGCAGGAGACCGTACACGGTGCCGAAGTCGAACCCGTTCGTCGGTCGGCCGGGGCGCGACGAGATCTACTCCTACGGACTGCGCAACCCGTTCCGCTGGTCCTTCGACCTGACTGGCAGGAAGCCGAAGATGGCGATCGCCGACGTCGGCCAAAGCGACTTCGAAGAAATCAACTACCTCACCGTGGGCGCGGCCCGGGGGGCCAACTTCGGCTGGAACGCCTACGAGGGATACAGCAAGTACCAGCCGCCATTCCTGAACGGCACCCGCAAACCGGCGCTGGTCCTGCCCCATTCCTCCGGGTACTGCTCGGTGATCGGCGGCGTCGTGGTCGAAGACCGCAAACTGCCCGCGCTTCGGGGCCGCTACATCTTCAACGACTTCTGCAACGGCGCGATCCGCAGCTTCAAACCGCGAACCGGGAGAGTCCGGTCGACCCGGATATCCGGCCTCACCGGCAACCAGATCTCCTCTTTCGCGACCAACGCCGCCGGCTCGGTCTACGCGAGTTCGCTCACCGGTCCGGTTTACCGGTTCAGGCAGAAGTGACCCGCAGGCCGGTCGCAGGCCGGTCGCCATCCGGGACCAGGCCGGTCGCCGTCCGGGGACGGCTCCGGTCGCTCCTGCTGTTTGCGCCGGTCGGACCGGCCACGTCCGGAACGCAGGGAGGATTCAGACGGCCACCCCTGCGACAACCTGGATCACCGAGCGAAAGCCTCTCGGCGCTACGATTCCTCCGACTCCGCAACTCCGCTCCCCGCTCAACGGTATCGGCGAAGGACAAAGGCCGGGGCGGGGCGGAACAGAAGTCGAAAGCGAAGCCTGGAAAGCGCCGGCCAGAAACGAGGAGAACAGTTGAGCAAGGTTGAATCCGACATAGACGACACGGACCTGAAGCCTTTTGCCGTCCGCAATCCGGCCACCGGCGATACGGTCTCGATCGTCGAGGTGGACTCCCCCGACGCGGTGAAACGGGAGGTGGGGCGAGTGCGCGCCAACCAGCCCGACTGGGAGGCGCTGGGCGTCCGGGGGCGCAGCCGCTGGATGGGGCTGCTCCGCGACTGGCTGCTCGACAACGCCGACCGGGTCACCGACATCATGCAGGCAGAGACCGGCAAGGTCAGGGCCGAGGCGGCCAACGAGGCCTTCTACCTCGCCGACCAGATCAACTTCTACTCGGGCAAAGGAGCTTCTTTCCTGAAAGAGGAGAAGGTCCGCGGACACTCGCTGCTGACCGCCAGTCGCAAGCTCCGCATCCAGTATCGGCCGTATCCGGTGGTCGGTCTGATCAGTCCCTGGAACTTCCCCCTGGTGCTCTCGCTCGGCGACGCGATCCCGGCCCTGATCGCCGGTGCCGCGGTGGTCATGAAGCCGTCGGAGTTCACCCCGCTCGCACTGACGGAAGTCGTCGATGCCTGGCGTGAGGAGATCGGCGGTCCGGACGTGATGGCAGTCGTGCAGGGCACGGCCGACACCGCTTCGGCCCTGATCGACGAAGCCGACTTCATCGGCTTCACCGGATCCGACCGGACCGGCAAGCTGGTAATGGCCCGCGCCGCCGATACCCTGACTCCGGTCAGCCTCGAGCTGGGTGGCAAGGACCCCATGGTGGTCCTGGAAGGCGCCGACATCGAGCGTGCTGCAAAGGCGGCGACATGGGGCGGAATGATGAATTCCGGCCAGATCTGCATGTCGGTCGAGCGGATCTACGTCGAGGAGCCGGTTTACGACAGCTTCGTCGAAAAGCTGGGTGAGTCCGTCGCCGAATTGCGCCAGGGTCCCGACGGCCCGGAGATCGGCTCCGATGTCGGCGCGATGACATCGCCCAACCAGATCGCGATCGTTGCCGGCCAGGTTTCCGAAGCGATCGAACACGGTGCCCGGGCGCTGGTCGGCGGACGCCACGTGGACCGACCGGGTGACTACTACCAGCCGACCGTCCTGGTCGACGTCGATCACTCGATGAGGCTGATGCGCGACGAGACTTTCGGCCCGGTGGTCGGTGTGATGAAGGTCAAAGACTCCGAAGAGGCGGTCCGCCTCGCAAACGACTCCCGCTACGGCCTGTCGGCCACCGTCTTCGGGCCGAAGCGGAAGGCCGAGCAGGTCGCGCGCAGGATCGAGTGCGGCGGAGCCAACGTCAACGACGTACTGACCAACTCGATGGTTCCCGGAATCCCGCTCGGCGGCTGGAAAGAGTCCGGAATCGGCTACCGCAACGGCAAGTACGGCATCCGCAAGTACTGCCGCTCGAAAGCGATCGTCTCGGCCCGCTTCCAGGGCCTGCCCGAGCCCTTCTGGTACCCCTATACCCCCGATCGTCGCCAGGCGGTCGAGAGACTGACCCGCTTCGTCAACGCCCGCGGGATCAGGCGCCGCCTCGGCCTGTAGCGCCGCGCGGGGACCTGCGCGTCAGGGTGCTGTGCCGCCGGTCGTCCCGGTCGTCCCGGTGGCCCCTGTGGCACCGGTCGTACCGGGCCTGACCACAATCGTGCGCCCGTCTTCGAGCCGGTAGAGGGTCCCGACCGGCTCGCCACGGCCCACGACCTCCTGACCGGGCTCGATGTCGATCGTCTCGACCTCGTCCCCGGGATCGGTCAGCACCGAGTCGGCCGGCACCTCGGCGCTGTTCTGAAGGGATTCGTTGCGCTCGGTGATGACCGAGGTCAGGTCGAGTGAAGAAAGCGCGGCCAGCAGGAAGGCGACCGAGAGCACGATGCCGATGTCGAACAGGTTGACCAGCCCGTCGAGCGGGTCCCCGGCGCGGTCTTCGCGGCTGCGGGCCCGCGCAGTGACCTTCATGCCCGCCCGCTTCACGGGTTGCCCATCGCGACCACGGTGCTGCCGCCGTGTTCGGTAGAGGAAGGCACGATGCCGGGGAGCGAACGATCCGGGGCCAGGGAGGCGGCTGCGAACTCGACGTCGGAGAAGTCCTGGGCGTAGATCCGATCGCGGACGAGCGACACCGAAAAGGCAATCGCGCCGGTCAGCAGGCCGACCACCGTCACACCGAAGGCGATCCTCAGGTTGTCGGTCAGCTCGGTGACGTTGCCGTCGGCCAGTCCGGCGAGGGCGGGTGACAGCGGGATCAGCGTGCCCATCAGCCCGAGAGCCGGGCCGAACCGGACCAGGATCCTGGTTCGCTCGAGGCGTCGCAGCGAACGGTAGTCGTAATCGGCCATGCGTTTGGCGATCCGGGTCTCGGCATCCGGAAGCGGGCGCTGGGTGACGATCGCCTCCATCGTCTCCTGCATCGGCCGGTTCCAGGAGACGAGGGAGAGCTCGGAGATCGCACCGAAGGCATCCCCCCGGGCCAGTCCGGCGCCGGCCCGCTCGACCGCTCCTTCGAGCGCCGAAATCGAACGCCAGCGACGACGCCAGATCTCGGCCAGAAGGATGCCGGTTTCGACGATCGCCCAGGCCAGGCCGAACACGGCCGCGACCAGCACCGGCCAGAGCAGCGCTTCCGAAATTGAGAAAAGAAGTTCGTCGATCGCCAAAACGGCTCCCAAGTCTAGACACCCGCCTTCACGCCCAGGGACTACGGTTCTGTGATGCGCGGCTTCGACCGGCAGGAGCCCGGTGAGCGGCCCGGCCGAAATCGACCGTACCCCGGTCCGTATCCTTTCGGCCCGCGGCGGCCACCCCGGTCGGCTCAGGCGTCCGCGGCCATCTCGGCCAGCTTCCTCACAGTGTTCATGTTCCTCGTCGTCGCGATTCCGAGATCGAAGGACAGCTTCGACTGGCCCAGTCCGTCGGGGAAGTGGATGAATACCTCCATTGCGGCACCCTGAAAGCGTTCGTCCGCGACCCCTTTGACGCTGCCAGAGAGGTCCACGGGCGGCTTGCGGTCGAGGAACATCACCGCCACCCGGTTTCCCGGTTCGTCCGGACAGGGGTTGGCATCGACCAGGTCGGCCATCTCCCTCGCGGTCCTGACCAGGACGTCGACCTTTGCGCCGGCGTAACCCTCCAGCCGCTTCTCGAGAATCGAGCGGACCCTGTCGGCATCGTCGCCGCTGCGGAATACGACGTTTCCGCTGGCTATGTAGGTCCGGACCCGCTCGAACCCGGCCTCCTCGCCCATCAGCTTCAGTTCGGACATCGGCAACTTGCCGGTGCCGCCGACGTTGACTGCCCGGAGCAGGGCCACATAGGTGGGCATGCCCTGAGTCTATTTGGCGCTTCCGCCGGGGGCAGACGGCTCTCGCCCGGCCGACCGCCCTGCCCGGCGGCTGCGCCGGGAAAGCGTCCCGGTAGCCTAAGCGAATGCCCCGGAGCAGCTATCTCGACGCAATCGCCGACCGCATCGTCGTCTTCGACGGCGGCATGGGCGCGACCCTGGAAGAGTTCGACCTCACGCAGGAGGACTACGGCGGCCTCGCCGGCAAGTGTCACGAGGCACTCGTCCTGAACCGCCCCGACGTAATCGAGGGTGTTCATGAGTCGATGCTCGAAGCGGGCGCGGAAGTCGTCGAGACCGACACTTTCCAGGCATCGCGGATCAAGCTCGACGAATGGGGCCTGGCCGAGCACACCGTCGAAATCAATACGAAAGCCGCCGAGATCGCCCGGCACGCCGCCGGGCCGGAACGCTTCGTCGCAGGCTCGATCGGCCCGACCGGGTACCTGCCCGCCTCGGATGACCCGACCCTCGGGCAGATCCGTTTCCCCGAACTGGTCGAGGTCTTCACCGAGCAGGCCGCGGGCCTGGTGACCGGCGGAGCCGACCTGATCATGATCGAGACGGTCCAGGACATCCTCGAAGCCAAGGCGGCGATCTTCGGCGCCCGGGAGGCATTCGCCCAGGTCGGCCGCAGCGTGCCGATCCAGGTTTCGGTGTCGCTGCTCCCGAACGGCGGCAAGATGCTGCTCGGCACCGACATCTCGGCGATGCTGACCACGCTCGAGGCGCTCCGGGTCGACGTGCTCGGCCTCAACTGCTCGACCGGACCCGAGGACATGCGCGACGCGATCCGCTACCTCGGTGCAAATTCGACCGTGCCCGTCCACTGCATACCCAACGCCGGACTGCCGCTCCAGGGCCCCGAAGGCGAGACGATCTTCCCCGAGAAGCCCGGCCCGCTGGCTGAAGCGCTCGGCGAGTTCGTCGAAAAGCACGGCGTCGGTGTGGTCGGCGGCTGCTGCGGCACCACCCCCGAGCACGTGCAGGCGATCGCCGACCGGGTGAAGGGCCTGAAGCCCGGCCCCCGCCCCGAGCCGGGCGAGATCATGGTTTCCTCGATGATGACCGCTACCCAGCTGGTCCAGGAGCCCCGCCCCACACTGGTCGGTGAGCGGGTCAACTCCCAGGGCTCGCGCCGCGCCAAGGAACTGCTTCTGGCCGATGACTACGACACCCTCAACCAGGTCGCCGAGGATCAGGTCACCGGGGGCGCCCACGTGCTCGACGTGTGCGTCGCCCTGGTCGAGCGCGCCGACGAGGACGAGCAGATGCGGGAGGTCGTGAAGCGGATCTCCCTGACGCAGCCGGCACCGATCCAGGTCGATTCGACCGAACCCGAGGTAATCAGA
>JAUQWL010000248.1 GCA_030835185.1 Solirubrobacterales bacterium
CGCGACATCCTGCGGATCGTCCAGGCGGTGACGATCTCCAGCCTCCTGCTGATCGTCACCTTCACCGTTGCGCAGCCGTTCGCCGACACGCTGCCACGGTCGGTAGCGATGACAGATTTCCTGCTGACGATGATGCTGATCGCCGGTGCCCGCCTGGCCACCAGGCTTTTCAAGGAACGGCCGGAACGCGGGAGCCGGATCGCCCGTGGCCGCGAGGTGCTCGTCGTCGGCGCGGGCTCAGGCGGGCAGATGGTCGTGCGCGAACTGCGACTGAACCCGAACCTGGGCGAAACCGCGATCGGTTTCGTCGACGATAACACCGGTATGCGCGGCATGCGCATCGAGGGAATCACCGTGCTGGGCACGACCGACGAGATCGACGTCATCCTCGACGAAACCGAACCCGATCAGGTCGTGATCGCGATCCCGTCGGCGCCCGGCACCCTGAGGGCCAAAGTCGTCGCCGCCTGCCGCGACCGCCAGATTCCGGTACGCACCCTGCCGACTGTCTTCGAGCTTCTGCGCGGCGGTGTCCAGCTCAGTCAGCAACTGCGCGAGGTTCAGGTCGAGGACGTACTCGGCCGGGAGCCGGTGGTGGTCGAGCTCGAAAGGGTCGGCGCCTACCTCGAAGACCAGGTGGTCCTGGTCACCGGTGCAGGCGGCTCGATCGGCTCGGAACTCTGCCGTCAGATTGCCCGGGTCAACCCCCGCCTGCTGGTGATGCTCGACCACGCCGAGGACAACCTGTTCCAGATCGAACGGGAGCTGGTTGCGGAACGCCATTTCAGCCGCGTGGAGGCGGTACTGGCCGACTGCAAGGAAGTCGAGCGCATGTTCGAGGTGATGCAGCGCTTCCGGCCGACGGTCGTGTTTCATGCCGCCGCCTACAAGCACGTGCCGTTGATGGAGAGCAACCCCCTGGAGGCGATCCGCAACAACGCGATTGCCACCAGGATCACCGCCGAAACCGCCGCCGCAGCAGGTGCCGGCCGTTTCGTCCTGATCTCGACCGACAAGGCTGTGACACCGAAGACCGTGATGGGCGCTTCGAAAGCCCTGGCCGAGTGGGCCGTCTGCTCGGCCGGTGGGCGTCATCCCGAGACCCGCTTCGTAAGCGTGAGGTTCGGCAACGTGCTCGGATCCTCCGGCAGTGTGGTGCCGATCTTCCGTCGCCAGATCGAAAAGGGTGGTCCGGTAACCGTCACCCACCCGGACATGACCCGATTCTTCATGACGATTCCGGAAGCGGTCCAACTGGTGATTCGCGCCGGCGATACGGGCAACAGCCGTGATGACGTCTTCGTACTCGACATGGGAGACCCGGTGAAGATCGTCGACCTGGCAGAGAACATGATCAAGCTGGCCGGTTTCGAACCGGAGAAGGACATTGCGATAGAGATAACCGGAACCCGCCCGGGCGAAAAGATCCACGAGGAACTGTTCGGTGAGGACGAGCGGCCGCAGCCGACCGCTTCCAAACGAATAATGCGGGCGGTCCGGGATGAGCCGATCGAGGCAGCCTGGGTCGAGAGCACGCTGGACCGGCTCGAGCAGGTGGTGCGGACCGGCGACGAGTCCCATCTCGCCGAGACCGTGGTCAGCATCGTCAATTCGCCAGGAGTCGAAACCGCCCGGATCCCCTGATCGGGTTCCGGTCTTTCCGCAGCGTGTCGCCGTCTGGCTCTAACATGCTGCGATCGGCTGCGACGGCCTCACAGTTTGCAGTGGGAGACCAGTGACCTTGGTGGCAAGACCTTGAAGACAGTGATCGAAACAGTCGGCCCGTATGCGGGCATGCTCGCCATGCTCGGCTTCCTGGTGGTCTCGGTGCTGCTCTTTTCGCAGGGCCGCGACCTTCGGCGCCTGCGGGAGTGGGCCGGAGGCGCACCGGAGCGGGACGCAGAAATTCGTGAAGTCAGCGAGATCGTCGCTGAAGAGCGCTCGCAGGAGCTCAAGGTCCTGGCCGAGCGGGAAGAGCGGCGCCTCCAGCGCGGGGGTGACGGAAGCGGCGGCTTCTGGGACCGGCTCGGCCGACCCGGCAGGACGATGGCGATCATCGCCCTGGTCCTGGTTGTCGGTGCCGGAGCCGCGTATGCGGGGACGACACTGCTCGGCGGCGAAGACGCACCGACCAAAGCCGGCAAGACCACAAAGGGTGGCGGCAACGATGGCGGCGGCGGGGCCTTGAAGCCGGCCGATATCCGGGCCGACGTGCTGAACGGTACCGGTGGCACGGAGACGGGTCTTGCCGCAGAGTATGCGGCCGCACTCGAAGCGGCCGGATTCAAGGTCGGCGCAACCGGTGATGCCACCTCGACTTTCGAGGAAAGCGTCGTCATGTACACACAGGGCAATGAAGCAGCGGCCAAACAGGTGGCGCGGTCGATCGGGGTCAGCGAAACCGGCCTGATCACCAACGAGGTGGCCGACCTGACCTCCGGATCGATGGTCACAGCCGTGATCGGGGTCAATCACTCCGCGCTGCCTTCGGGCGGCTAGTGGCCGGTCCGGAGCTCCCCGGGCGATTTCGCTGGCTCGCCCCGATCACGATCGGACTGCTCTTCGTGCTGACCGTCGGCGCCTTCGGGCTTTCTCAGCGGCTCAAACGCGAACCTCTGGTTATCGACCGGGTTGTCTACCGCGCTGCCGGCGCCAGGGAAAACGACCCCAAGCGCACGGTGTTCACTCCCAACGGAGACTGCCGCCGGGACAGCATGCTGATCGGATTCCGCACGACCAGGTCGGACCTGGCCGACGTCGACATCATCGGCCGCGGCGAAACCCTGATCCGTCGTCTGGCCACCGACCGCTTCTTCAAGCGCTATCGGGAACACCAATTGACCTGGGACGGCCGCAAGGACAACGGCAACGTGCCACAGACCGGCGCCTTCAGGGTCAGGGTGACCATGAAGGGCCTCGACCGGATCCTCTACCTTCCCGGAAAGATCCGCCTGCACCGTTTCCCTCGCACCGACTCCGCCTGTGGAGGCGAGAGATCCGGTGGCCCGGGGGTCGAAGAGGCCGATGCGGGGCGCGCGGCCGAGTCCGATCCGACCGGTCCGTCGTCCGGCTCGGGCGACCGGTCCGGAGACAGCGGTTGATCGAGTCGTTCACAGCCGTTCTTGCTGCCGTCTGTGTGGCGGTGGCGATTCTCGACCGTCCGGGTAGCCGCCGCTCGGTGGCGATGGTGCTCGCCCTCGTGCTCGCCCCGGCGCTGATCGCGGGTAACCAGTGGGAAGCCACCCAGGTGGCCGAGCTGCGCAACTCGCCCGGCCTGCTGATCGTCGCGCTGGCGGGCGTCGGCGCCGTGGTCGCCGGTCTGGCGGCGTTGCTGGACCGGCAACCGGTGCTGTTGCCGGTCCTGATCCTGATCGCCCTGCCCTTCCGGATCCCGCTGGCCGTCGGAGGCGAAGAGGCGAACCTGCTGCTGCCGCTCTACCTGGTACTGGCGGCGGGCGTGATACACGGCGTGTACAGGCAGTGGCGCCCTCGCGCCACAGCCGCGTCAGCGGAAGGCCGATCTTCCGGGGCGGGTCAGCAGCTCACTCGGGAAGCCGCCACATCGAGCGGTCCGGGCGGAGCCGCCTCCTGGCTCAAGCCGCTGCTGGCAGTGTCGGTCCTGCTCTACGCGCTCGGTCTCTTCTACTCCGACGACCGCTCTCAGGGGCTGCTCAACTTCTGCTTCTTCCTGGTCCCGTTCGCTCTGGTCTTCGTCCTGATGCTCGACGTCGAATGGAATCGGAGAACCCTGCGAACGGCGCTCTACACCGTGATCGGCCTGGCCCTGGTCTGGGCGATTGTCGGCCTGGTCGAATACCAGCTCCGTGAGCTGCTCTGGAACGAAGTGGTGATCCGTTCGAACGACTTCCACGTCTACTTCCGGGTCAACTCGCTCTTCTGGGACCCCAACGTCTACGGGCGTTACCTGGCGCTGGCGATCACGGTGGTCGCCGCGGCGCTGATCTGGGCCGGCCGGGTCCGGGAGGCTGTCGCGCTTGCCACAGTCTCGGGAATCCTTTGGCTCGCCCTGATCACGACTTTCTCCCAGTCGAGTTTCGTCGCACTCCTCGCCGGATTGGCGACTCTGATCGCACTGCGCTGGAGCCTGAAACTCGTTCTGAGCGGGATCGGGGCCCTGGCTCTGCTGGCGTTGCTCTTCGCGGTCTTCGCCGGGGGCCTTGTGAAGCTCGACCTCGACCGGCTCAACCCGCAGACCGGCGGAAGGGCGGACCTGGTTTCCGGTGGCATCGAGCTCTTCGGCGACAAGCCCCTGGCCGGTTACGGATCGGGTTCCTTTTCGCTCTCCTTCCGGGAGCAGGTCGCCGGGCCGGACGCGCCGGTGACCGAATCCCACACCGAACCGATCACCGTCGCGGCGGAGCAGGGCCTGGTCGGCCTCGCGGTGTACTTCGCGCTGATCGTCTCCTCTCTGTTTGCGCTCGCTGCCGGAATGCGGCAGGTCATGCCCGGACTCGGAGCGAAGACGAACGGCGCGTCCGGCGATCCCGATCGAGGACCGCCCCCGGCAGCGCGAGCGGCCATCCTAGCCGCATATGTCGCCGTCCTGGTCCACACGCTGACCTATGCCGGCTATCTCGACGACCCGGTCACCTGGGTCCTGATCGCCGTCGGCTATAGCCTCGCCTTCCCATGTCGGGCTACCTCCGCCGCCTAGCGAGCACCGGCGCCGCCTACACAGCGGCCAGCATCATCTCGAAGCTGATCGCCGTCGCGCTGCTTCCGCTCTACACGCGTTTCCTCACGCCGGCCGACTATGGCGCCGCCGAGGTGATGTTCGCCGCGGTCGTCGCGATCAGCATCGTGATCCGCCTCGGGGTGATCGAAGCCCTGCTGCGTTTCTATTACAGGACCGACGAAGACGCCGGGAAGGTGGTAGCCACGTCCTTCGCTTCGCTTTTCTGGGCCGGGACGATCGCGGTGGTCGTCCTGATGCCGTTCGCCGAGCCGATCTCGGTTGCGCTGCTCGGCACCGCCGACGCGGAACTGGCGCGGGTGGCGATCGCCGGCCTCTGGGTACTCACTCTCTCCGAATACCTGCTCACCCTGTTCCGCCTCGATGAGCGGGCCCGGGCTTTCTTCTTCGTCACGATGCTCTCAGTGGCACTGACGATCCCGGTCACGATCGTGCTCGTGGTCCCACTGGACCTCGGCGCCATCGGGCTGTTGCTCGGCAGCTACGGGACCGGGATCACGATCGTCATCGGACTGATCCTGTACCACCGCAGGCGGCTGTCGCTGGTTCCGGACGTGCCGCTCTTTCGCCGCATGATGCGTTTCGGCCTGCCGACCATGCCGGCCGAGCTCTCGCTCTACTCGCTCAGCTTCGTCGACCGGATCATCATCGCCCGCTCACTCGGCCTGGCCGAGGCAGGGCTCTACTCGCTGGCGGTGAAGGTCTCGCAGTCGGTCAATGTGCTGGTCCGCGGCTTCCAGCTTGCTTTTCCGCCGCTGGCCTACTCGATCACCGACGACGAAGAGGCCCGGCGCGCCTACTCGGCCGTGGTTACCTGGTTCGTCGTGATCATGGCCGGCGTGGTCACTTCGATCTGGCTGACCGCGCCGTGGATCGTCCGCATCTTCGCCGCTCCGGAGTATTTCGACGCCCAGGAGGCGGTCGGCCCGGTTGCTGCCGGCACCGCCCTCTACGCCCTCTACATGGTGTTGCTCGTGGTGCTCGGCCGGACCGGCCGGACCGAGTTCAACTTTCCGGCGACCCTGGCCGGGGTCGGCGCCAACATCGGACTCAACCTGCTGCTCGTCCCGATCTGGGGGATCGTCGGAGCGGGCGTCTCGCTGATCGTCTCCTACGGCGTGGTGCTGGTCCTGATGTACGTTTTCACGCAGCGCCTCTTCCCGGTGCCGTATGAGTGGGGCCGCCTGCTCAAGGTGGTCGGCTCGGCCGGAGCGATGATCGCGATCGGCCTTCTCTTCGTTCCCGACGATGGCATCGGCGCGCTCGCGATCCGTCTGCTCCTGATCGCCCTGGTTCCGCTCGCGATGATCGCCACCGGTTTCTTCAGCCAGACCGAACGGGAGTACGTGAAGCTGCTCCTACGCCCCCACGAGCTCGCTTCCCGAATCCAGGCGGCCCGCGCCCGGGAGGCCAGGACGGAATCCAGGCAGGGTCTCTCCGAGGTCTACGA
>JAUQWL010000249.1 GCA_030835185.1 Solirubrobacterales bacterium
CGCGGAGCGTGAACTGGCCGAAGCGAGAAAGCTCTTCCAGACCGTATTCACGAGCGCGCCGAACGGCGTGGCACTGATCGCACTCGACGGCAGTTTTCTGCGCGTCAACCCGGCGATGTGCGAGTTGACCGGCTATTCGGCGGAGGAGCTGACCACGATGAGGGTCACCGACATCGCCCACCCGGACGATTTCCAGGATCAGGTCGACCTCGCCAATCGCGCCCTGAGTGGAGGGTTCGAGAACTACTCGATGGAAAAACGGTTCATCCGCAAGAACGGCGAGACGATCTGGCTCCTGGTGGCCGCTTCTCTGGTGACGAGCACCACCGGCGAGTCGCCATACGTGATCGCCCAGGTAACCAACATCTCCGACCGCAAACAGATCGAGGTCGACCTGCGGAGCGAGGCCGGCAGGGACCCGCTGACCGGACTCGCCAACCGGCGCCAGTTCGAAACGGCGCTCGAGGGTCTCGCCGAAAAGTGCCGGACGAACGACACCCGGGCCTCTCTCCTGCTGCTCGACATCGACGGCTTCAAACAGGTCAACGACAGCTACGGCCACGAGGTCGGGGACAGGCTGCTCAAGTTCATCGCAGGAGAGCTGACTGCCCGGGTCCGCTCAACCGACCTTGCAGGCCGGATCGGAGGCGACGAGTTCGTGCTGCTGCTTGACAGCGTCGGCCCCGCGCGGGCGACCGAGATCTCGAATGAGCTGATGGACCATTTCGACCATGTGAAGTTCGAACCCGGGAGCCTCGACCTGCGCTGTTCGACGAGCGTGGGCAGTGCCGGCATGACTGCCGACACGGCCAGTGCACAGGCGGTCCTGCGGGAAGCCGACCTCGCCATGTACGAAGCCAAGCGGAGCCGCCGACCCGGCTGACCGGGCCTTCTTTCTGCTCTAGGATCGACGCATGAAGATGCGGGCGGCGGTTCTCGAGGAGTTCGGAAGGCCTCTCTCGGTTCAGGAGGTCGACCTGCAGGAGCCTGCCGCGGGAGAGGTCCTGGTCCGGCTGGAAGCTTGCGGAGTCTGCCATACGGATCTCTACACCGCCTCCGGCGCCGATCCGTCCGGTTACGTTCCGACCGTGCTCGGCCACGAGGGTGCGGGGGTGGTCGAATCGGTCGGAGACGGCGTCTCTTCAGTGAGACCAGGCGACCACGTGGTCACGCTGTTCTCACCTCAATGCCGCGAGTGCATCCACTGCCTCGACCCCCGCACCAACCTCTGTCTGAAGATCCGCGAGGAGCAGGGCAAAGGTCACCTGCCCGACGGCACCACCCGCCTTTCACGCGACGGCGAGCCGATACGGCACTTCATGGGCACATCCACCTTCGCCGAGTACACGGTGATGCCGGAGATCGCCCTGGCCGGGATCGACCCTGAAGCCCCCCTCGACCGGGCCTGCCTCTTCGCCTGCGGGCTTTCGACCGGGCTCGGCGCGGCTATGTACACGGCCAGGGTCACCGAAGGCTCGACCTGCGTCGTATTCGGTGCCGGCATGGTCGGTCTGGGGGCAGTGGCCGGCTGCCGGCTTCAGAATGCCGGCCGGATCGTCTGTGTCGACCTGTCCGCGGAACGACTCGAGATGGCCCGGGAGCAGGGAGCGACCGACCTGATCGCCGGCGACGGGAATACGGTCGAACGCATCATCGAGATGACCGACGGCTTCGGTGCCGATTTCACCTTCGAAGCGACCGGGCTGGTCCAGGTGATGGAACAGGCCGTCGAAACCGCCCGGATGGGCTGGGGCCTCTGCACGATCGCCGGCGTGGCCGGAAAAGGCGAAACGCTGGAAATCGTCCCGCGTCTTCTGATTACCGGCCGACGGATCGCCGGGTCTTCATTCGGCGGAGTCAAAGGCCGCGATCAGGTTCCCGGGTTGATCGACCGCTACATGGCCGGCGAGATAAACGTCGATCCGTTCATCTCACACGACCTCACGCTTGACGAAGTCAACCGCGGCTTCGAGCTGATGAAGGCCCAGGACGGCATCCGCAGCGTGATCCACTTCAACTGACTTACGATCCGACCGATTCCCGACGAAAGGCTTCCGATGATCCTTCAGCGCGTAGAACAGTCCGACTGGCTTTCAAACTCCTACCTGGTGGTGGACGAGCCCGGGGGCAAAGGCGTCCTGGTCGACGGCAACGGGGTGATCGAGCCCCTGCTCGAACGGGCGGACCGCGAGGGCACGGAGCTCACGCACATCCTGCTGACCCACGACCACTGGGACCACGTGGTCGGACTCGGAGAGCTGGCAAAGGAGCGGAACGTCCCGATCCTCGCCCACGAGATCACCGCCGGCAAGGTCGATTTCGAGGTCGACCGGCTGCTCGGCGACGGCGACGTGATCGAGACGGGGAACCTCCGGATCAAGGCTCTTTTCACCCCCGGCCACGCCGGTGGTCACCTCGCCTTCCTGATCGACGACACCGACCTGATCACCGCCGACCTGATCTTCAAGGGCACGGTCGCCGGCACGATGGCGCCGGGCGCCACCGGCTTCGAGGACCTGAAGCACTCGATCATGGAAAAGGTGATGGCCCTCCCCCCGGAAACCCGGATCCACCCCGGGCACAAGGAGCCGAGCACGATCGGCGCCGAATGGGAGACGAACCCGTTCGTCCGGATCTGGCGTGGGCTCGACGAAGAAGGGACAGGTGCCTGTGAGGTCAAGGGGCGCGGCGAAGCCACCCTGATCCTCTGGGCCCCCGACTACGACGGCACCAACAAGGCGTGGGTCCGCTTCCCCGACGGCAGCGATTCGATCACGGGTGGCTCCCAGGTAACCCTCAAGTAGCTCGAGACGGCAGGCTCGGGCGGGTTGCCCGGGCCGCTATCGAGCGGTCCCGCCGTCCGCCGGCATCCCTGTGGGCGCGTCGGCGACAGGGTGCCCGCAGCCCGATGCCTGTCGGGCGTCAGTAGAGGCGGGAGAAAACGCGGAGCTCGGCGAAGCCGCCGAGGCCGAGCAGCAGACCCACCCCGGCCATTGCCCAGGCTTCACCCGGAATACCGAGACCACCCTGCTCGCTTCCGGGTGCGACCGGGTCGGCGCTTTCGACCACCTGGGGGTCGCCGGGCACGACCTCGGTGGTCCCGGCCACCGGATCGACGAGCCGGCCCCGGACCTCGGTCAGGCCATCGTCGACCGGTCGGCGTTCTTTCGGTTCCGGATCGGGTTTCGGCGCCGGCACAGACGGTGCAGGCTCTGCCGGCGCCGTGAAACCGCCCGGGAGACCGCTGCCGGTCCCTGGGCCGTAGCCACCGGTGCCGTACCCGTATCCCGCGCCGCCGGTATCGGCTGTTTCGCCGGTACCCCCGTTGCCGGGCGGGTTCGTTTCGTCCGGCTTCCTGTCGTCGTCCGCCTCCCTCCTGGCCTCACCGACCTCGATCAGGATTCCGGACTGACCGTTACCCGAGGCACCGGTCACATCCAGGATCACCGAGTAGCCCCCCTTCCGGCCGAAGGTGTGGCCCGCTTTTCCGGCTTTTGTGGTGAGGCTCTTTCCGTCGCCGAAACTCCAGGCGTAAGTGAGCGTCTCCCCCTTCTCCTGACCGGTCACCTTCGCGGCGAAGCTGACTTTCTGGCCGACTTTGACCTTCGTCTTCGAGGCCGAAAGACTGATCGTATAGCTGGCGCTCGAGCCCACTGAAACTCCTGCCGGGGCGAAGGTGAACCGGTAGCGGACGCCGGTCGAACCGACGCTGCTCCCGGGCATCACCAGGACGGTCGCTCCGTTGTCCTCGTAGAACACAGGCGGTCCGTCGGGGAAGGCGGCGGGATCCCGCAGGTCATCGCCGGAGATCGTAATCCGGCCCCCGCCGGGGCGGTCGAGTGTGATCGAGGGGATGGTGGCCACGTCGATCTCCTGCGACTCCGCGTCGGCGGCGTTCATCACCTGAAGCAGCGAATGCCCGCTGATCGTCACCGGCCCTGACCGGAGCTCGTAGGTGCGGTTGTTTATGTCGTTGTCGCCGAGCTCGCTCAGCCTGACCGTGACCGAGGCGTTCGTCGTGCCGGCCGCCCTGACCGTCACCTGTCCGTCCTTGGCCAGAGCCGGCGTGGCAAGAATCCCGATCGCCGAAATGGTGAAAAGCAGGACGATCGATGAAGCCGCCGACCTCCGGACGCGCAACCTGTCCACTTTGCGTCCGCACTTCTCGGCGGCGACGCTCATCCGGCGGTGAAGCTCACGGTCAGTGATCCGAAGCGGGAGAGTTCGGCACCCGGCGCGTCGGCGCTCCCGGGGAAGGGAGGGTAGAAGTCGGCGAAGATGCCTGTCGCCGCCTGCGGGATGTAGCCGGGGATGTCGGTGTAAGTGGTCGTATTTCCTTCGGTGGTCCGGCTGGTGGCACGGCTCGGGATCAGCTGGACCATGACAGCCCGCGAATCCGGGAAGGCCGTCCCGTCTGTCCCGTCAACCCGGAAGATCAGTCTCGAGTCAGAGTCTCCATTCAGTTCGATCTCGGGGTCCGCAACCGTGAAGTTGATCGTATTGCTGCAGTAACGGAAGCCGACCTTACCCGTTCCGTGGATCGCTGCCTGATCCTGGTCCGGAGATATCCAGCCATCGGAAAACGGGAAGTTGAACGAGTAGGCGAGCGGTGTGGCTCCGCCGATCGCTTCGGGCGGATCAGCGGTCGCCCCACCGGCCACCGACGTTCCGGAGCCGACGGCCACGTATCTGATGAACGACTCACGCACACGCCACTTCACGCTTGCCGAGGTGATGTCGGAAGAATCGTTCGGTCTCCCGAGGAAGGGTGGTTCGACCGGGACTTCAGCCTCGGGTTCCTTGATTTCGTTGTTCCGTGCGGCGTAGACCGAGATCCGCCCCCACTGCCTGCCTGTCGAAAGCCGCTCGGCTCCGCGCAGTCCGAGCCTTCTGCGAATCAGCTTCGACGCCGAAGCAGAAAGCCTCGCCGAACCGCCACGAAGGCTCAGCACGCCTGATCCGAGGTTGACCCTGGCCCTTGCGCCCCCGATCCTGAACAGGCGAACCCTTCTCCCTGCCACCATGGCGCTGACGACCGGTCGGCTGTTTTTCCTGACGACCAGTTTCATGCTGGAGATCCGGATCCGCGACCCCCTTCGCGAGTTGAGCCGGAGGCCACCGCTGAGAGAGACCTTCGAGACCTTCTTCCCGAGGGAGGCGTTGCCGAGGGGATAAGTAGGTCGACCGGTGAAGGAGTTGGCCGGCGAGAGCAGTTTCTGCCTCACACCGCGCTTCCCCAGCAGCTTCTTCACCCCGGTTGCGGTCACCAGCACGCCTTCGCCATCGAAGCGCGGGGCCGGAGGGGGCTTCGGGCACGGCTCCAGGGAAGATGCCGACGCGACAGAAACCCCGCCGCCGGACGCAGACAGGGCAACCGCCGCCAGGACTGCGAGTGCCAGCCCGCCGGCCAAAAGCCGTCGGGCCGGCACAACAGCACCGGGTCTGGCACCCACCACGCGTGGCCCCCTATCCGGTGCTGGCGGTGACAGTCAAGTCATCCAACGCGGTGCCGGCAGGGTAGAGACAGAACGGGGGAGCACCGGGCACGTTTACTTCGCAGAGCCGCAGGGCATCGGAGCCATTCTGGCTCAGAGTCGCCGATATTCCGGCCCACTTGACGGAGCCCGGCCCGGGGACCGTGACCGTCGACGAAGAAAGGTCGAGGTCGGCGAGATCCACTCTCTGGGTCGGCATCCAGTCGCCGCTGGTGTTGGTATCGACATCGGCGACGAGCCTGGACGACGTACCGTCGATCACGACGGCCGGGTTCGAGACTGCGATCCGGAAACCGTGAGGTTCGTTGCAGTAGACGACCGTTCCGGTCCCGTTGAGAATGGCCTGATCGTCACCGGTCCCGGCTCCGTTCTCAGCGAGTTCGCCCTTGGAAAACTGGAACGTGAAGTCGGTCGGCGGCACTTGCGGGGGAGCCATAGGCACCCGGTTGACAGTCGCTCCGTCGACGCCATGGATGGCACCGATCCCGTTGACGTATCCGTTCAAGCTCTTCTTGATACCCCATGAGATCGGCTCTCCGACAGTGGCGGAGGCTCCGCTCAGGACGGGAAGGGGGCCGGCCGGCGGCACCGTCCCGACGGTGAGCGTGTTGGCCGGCACGCCACAGATTTCGGAGTAGGGATCCTCGAAGGCCAGGTTTACGGAGGCCCCCAGGTTGCCCACTTCCCCTACCGGGATCTTTCCGGTGCGCAACTTCGTCCGGATCTGCTTCGCGGACTGCCTGGTCAACCTGAGCGTCGCGCGGTCGATCTTGAACGTTCGTGCGACCGGGTCCGTGACCGGTTCGCCGTCAGCAACGAAAAGGCTGATCCATTTCCCCCGCACGTTCGCGTTGACACGGCTGGAGGACCCGGCGTTCTTGACACGCAGTTGCCTGGCGACCAGATTGCGCTTGCCCTTGGAGAACTTGATGCCGGAGCGAAGCACAAAAACCCCGGCGTCGCCCTTGACCGACTTCAGGGGGGCAGTGATCCGGACCCGCTTGCCCTTCAGCCGCTTCTGCTGGGAGGCCGAGACGGCCGAAATCTTGACTCCGGCCCGCTTGAGGGTCTTACCCGACTTTCCGTAGCCGAGAGTCATCGAGAAGGTGCCCTGGGCTTCTGCAGCAGAGGCAGACCCGGCGGGAATCGCGACGACCGCGACGACCGCGAGAGCAAGGAAGAGACAGGAAAGGTATCCGGGCAAGGCGCTCGGACGTAGGGAGTTCAGACTGTTGAAGCCGGACTGCATTTCGAGGGGTTCTCCTTTTGTTTCGGACTTATGTCTGGGGGAGTTATGTCTGGGGGAGTCAGGTAAGCCTAAAGTCAATTCACGGTAGCAAACCCGGGACCGCGCAAATTCCCGTCGGCGTCCACCGTTCGGACTGCTTTTCGCCGGACCGCACACGGGCCGGACCGGATTGGTCTTGCGCCCCGGATTCCGGACGCCGCTGACTGGTAAACACCCCGGGAAGTGCCTTAGTTGCGATCGGCCCCTCTCCGATCTGGTCACCGCCCGGTGACCTCGTCCTGCGGGAGCTTTATCCGGCACCGGTATCGGCGACTACCGTCAGGCTCTCAAGCGCCTCACCGGCTCGATACAGACAGGCCGGCGGAGCGCCGAAGAAGCTCAGCTCGCAGAGCCGGAGCGCATCGGAGCCGCTCTGACTGAGGGTTGCAGGAATACCGGCCCATTTGACAGAACTCGCGCCGGGTTCGGTGGCGGTTGCCGAAGAAATGTCAAGCTCGGCCAGGTCCACCCTCTGTGCCGGTGTCCAGTTACCGAGGATGTTGGTGTCGACATCGGCGATCACCCTTGACGACGCCCCGTCGATAACGATGGCCGGATTCGATATCGCGATGCGGAATCCATGAAAAGCGGCGCAGTAGACGATCGTGCCGGTTCCGTTGAGCACAGCCTGATCATCGGCCACTCCGGGGCCGTTCCTGGCGAGGCTTCCCGCGGAGAACCCGAAGGTGAAGCCGGTCGGCGGCTCCTGAGGGCGTGCCGCAGGCGATCGGTTGACACTCGCTCCGTCCAGGCCTTCGATGCGGCCGAGCCCGTTGACGTAGGCATTGAGGCTGTTCCTGAAAGCCCAGGTGACCGGTTCGCCTGCGGTGGCCTGCGGCCCGGTCAGATCAGGAAGAGGCGCCGCAGACGGTACGAAGCCGATGCCCTTGTCGACGGCAGCGAGGCCGCACTGTCCGAAGTACGGATCGAGCACCGCTTCACCCCCGGTCAGCCTGAGATCGAGGAAAGCCCTGCCGAAATCGCCCGCGGGCAGGCTCTTCAGCCGAAGCTTCTTCCGGATCAGCACGGTTGCTTCCCGGGTGACGGAAAGCTTCGCCCCCGAAAGGCTCAGCTTCTCCCCGTCCGGCCCGATCACCGGCTTGCCGGCGGCGGTGAACAATCGCTTCTTCAGTTTGCCCACACGGGCTGTGACAACTGTCCTGCGCGAGGTCACGCTCAGCTCCATCTTCCTGAATACGACCTGTCGCCTGCCACGTGAGAACCGGATGCCGCCGCGCAGGCGGACCACGCTGGTCCGGGCGATCCGGGCCGAGGAGACCGGTGCGTCGATTTGAACGAGTCCGCCGTTCCGGCTGCGCTTCGCCGGCCTGGTCGCCGAGACTTTCGCGTTGTAGCGGTCGAGGACCTTGCCGGTTTTCCCTGTTCCCACGGTGAAGCTGGCCGTCCCCGTCGCCGTGTCCGCCGCCGACGCGGATCCGGAGAGAATCGAAAGCAGGGCCGCCGTTGCGACTGTCTGCAGCAGCATGCCGACTACCCGGCGGGACAGATTGTCGAGGCGGGCCTCATGTTGACTTGGGACCGTTGGCATGTCGGGGTTTCTCCTGGCTGTTTCGCTGGCGCTGGATCGGCGTCCGGCAAGCCCAACCCGGCTCACACTAGCAAGCCGGGGATCGGGCCAATTCCGGTCAGTTCCCGCCGGTGGGGCCGCCTTCGAGCCACTCGACGTGAAGGCCCGAACGACCCTGGTGACGGACCAGCTCAGCCTCGACGCCCCAGACATCGCTGATCAACTGGCTCGTCAGCACGTCAAGGGGGTCTCCGGTTGCGATGGTCCTGCCCTCCGACATGACGACAATGCGATCTGCCACCGCAGCGGCCAGCGCCAGGTCATGCACGATCAGCAGCACGCCGAGACCGTCGGCGACCAGACGACGCAGCAGCTTGGATACCGCAGCCGTCGCCCCGAGGTCCAACTGGGCGGTCGGTTCGTCGGCGACGAGTACCGGCGCACCCTGAGCGAGTCCGACCGCCACCTGAACCCGCTGCATCTCCCCGCCCGAAAGCGTGCTGAGCAGCCGGTCCTCGAAGCCCTTCATCCGGGCACGCACGAGTGATGACTCGATCGCCTCGTGATCTTCGGCGGAAAATCCCTGGAGGGGTTTGAGGTGGGCAGAGCGCCCGATCCGCACCGCATCTGCGACCGTGACTCCGTTCGGGACCTGGGCGCGCTGTGGGACGAAAGCCCTCAAGCGGGCGAGGTCGCGCCCCTTGAGCCGGGAGAGCTTTACCCCGGACCAGCGCACCATGCCGGAGGTCGGCCGGCGCAGACCGCAGAGCGCACGGGCGAAGGTCGACTTTCCGGCGCCGTTGGGCCCGATGATCGCCAGGAGCTCACCCGCCTCGAGTGTGAGGTCGGCACCGCTGAGGATCTCGGTGCCACCGATCGTCACCTTCACGTCGCGGGCCTCCAGCAGCGGAGCATCCGGATCGAAGACGAAGTCGCGCCGGACCGGCATCATCAGACGGCCTTCCTCAACAGCCAGAGGAAGAGCGGTACGCCGAGTACGACCAGGAAAGGTCCGACCGGCATCTCGATCGGCGCCCGGACGACCCTGGCGAGGGTGTCGGCGGCAACCAGCAGTGCGGCTCCCCCCACTGCCGAAACCGGCACGACGAAGGTGTGATTGTTGGTCCCGCCGGCGAGCCGCACCACGTGAGGAACGACCAGGCCGAGGAAAGCGAGCAGCCCCGCCACTGCGGCCGCAGCCGAGGCCAGCACCGCCGCCGCCAGCGAGGCGAGCAGTCTGATCGTGCGCGGCTTCGATCCGAGCGAGGAAGCGACATCGTCACCCAGCAACAACCGGTCGAGAGGACGAATCATGAAGATCGCCAGCACGAAACCGAAAGTGAAGTACGGCCAGACCTGCTTCAGCGTTTCCCAGCCGGTCGAAGTCAGGCCACCGACGAGAAAGAAGATCGCCGAAGGAACGCGATCCGGATAGGCAGCCATCAGCGCCGCCGTTCCTGCGGCGAACAGCGAAGCGATCGCTATACCGGCCAGGATCACCCGGCCGATGCCTCCCCCGGTCGGCCCGGTGAAGCCGATGACGAAGACCATGCCGGCGGCGATCAATCCGAAGACCAGCGCTCCGACCGGAAGCAGGGCGATGCTGTCGGGGTAGAGGATGATGATCAGGACCGCACCGAAACCGGCGCCTCCGGTGACACCGATCACATCGGGCGATGCCAGAGGATTCGCAAGGGCGCCCTGGAGCAGCGCCCCTGCCACGCCGAGTGCGGCTCCGACGATGATCGCTTCGACCGTCCGCGGCAGCCGCAGGGTCTCGACGATCTGCGTGTCCGGACCGGAAGCGCCCTTGCCGAGCAGGATGTCGATCACGCTCCCGAAGGGGATGTCAACCGCACCGTAGGCCAGCGAAGCGACGATCGAGACGGCCAGGGCCGCCAGCAGGGTGAATCCGACCGCGCTTCGCCTGATGCTCACGACCGGAGAGGGTATTCAGTCCGGCCGCGGATCAGCGATTGCGCAGGTACTGCGCACGCACCTTGCGGATCGTCTTGCCGATGTCGGTCCCCGCCTGGAGCAGGGAGTTGTCGGTCGACACATAGACCCGATCGTTCTGCGCGGCGTCGGTCAGCTCCCAGGCGGGATTCGTCTTGATGTAATCGATCATCGCCGGAATGTCTTCGGTGTTCGCATGGGGCACCGCGACGATCACGTCCGGATTCTCGGCGACTACCACCTCGTCGGAGATCCGGGCGAAGCCGCCGCTGCCGGTTGCCCCGCCGGTCACCAGCCGGCCACCGGCCGAGCGCATGATCTGGCCTCCCCAGCTGTTCGAAAGAAAGGTGAACGGGGTGCGGCCGACCCCGAGGATCAGCATCACCTTGGGGCGGGACTTGATCCCCCTGGTGTTCTTGCGGGCCTGGTTCTTCATCTGACGAACCAGGCTGTCGCCCTTGGCCTTGCGCTTCATGATCCGGGCGATCTTCCTGGTCTGCCTGTAGACCTGGCCGATCGTGGTCGGCTCGGCCTTGATCACCCTGATACCGAGCTGCCGCATCGCCCGGCTTCCTTTGCTCCACTGGTAGGAAGTGAAGACCAGGCTGGGCCGGAGCCTGGCCAGCTGTTCGAGGTTCGGGCCGTTGGGATGGGTCAGGGTCAGTTTGGGAGTCCGGTTGAGGACGGGGGCCAGCCGCCGGTCGCCACCGAGAGTCTGTCCTACAGCGATCGGCTTGACCCCCAGGTTGGCCATCGTATTCGCGGCGAACGGGGTCAGTGCGACCACACGTCCGGGCGGCTTGCCGGCCGCAGCGAGAGGAGCGAAGACCAGAAGAGCCACGACAGAGGCGAGGAGGAAGATCATCGAAAGAGCCGTGAGACGGCTCTGTGGCTGGGTTCTGGTCTCGGCTGGGGAATTCATGGTCGCGGCGTGACTCCTTCGAGGGGTAAAGGAATTTCGGGTTGTCTGTGGTGCTAACACGGCTGAAGGGCATTCATACCTGACGGGTTCAATTCCCCTCACAGCCGTCGGGAATAGGGTAGCCTAACCGTTCGCACGACCAGCAAACAGTCCCGTCCGAAAGAGAGGCCCGTTGCCCGGCCAGACCAAGAAGCAGACCGATCCAGACGCTGCCGCAGTAGTGGGCCCCCACGATCTCCCGAGCGAAGTGGACGTGCCCGGCGTCGCACCCGTCGCCCGCAACGGCAACCGCCGGTCCGCCTCCGAGGAGGCGAGGACGCTGGTCGCTTCCACCACCTCCGGCACCCTTGCGACACTGAGCGACGACGGAGCTCCGTGGGCATCGCTGGTCACCTTCGGGGTCATGGATGACGGCGCCCCGGTCCTCTGCCTGTCGACCCTGGCCGAGCACGCCCGCAACCTTGAAAGGGACCGGCAGGCATCGCTGATGGTCGCCGACCCGAATCACTCCGGTGAGGTCCTGGCCGGCGGGCGGGTGACGCTCGCAGGGCGGGTCCGGCGTTCGGATGAGCATCCCGACGGGCAGTCCGCGCGCGAAGCTCACCTCGAGGCAGTGCCTTCGGCCGCGATGTATGCGGACTTCACCGACTTCTCGTTCTGGATCCTCGAGGTCGAGCGGGTACGCTGGGTCGGCGGCTACGGCCGCATGGACTCCGCCTCCGCTTCCGCCTACGCCGCGGCCGCACCCGATCCGGTCGAACCCCACGCCCTCGACGCCGTCAACCACCTCAACGAGGATCACCCCGACGCACTGTTGACGATGGCCAGGGCCTTCGGCGAGTACCCCGACGCGAGCGAAGCCCGCTGCGAGCGGGCAGACCGCTACGGACTCGACCTGCAGCTGGAGACACCGGATGGACCGAAGGCGACCCGGGTCAGCTTCACGGAACGGATCAACTCGCCCGGCGGGCTTCGTGCCGCTACGGTCGACCTGGTCCGCCGCGCCAGGCAGGCGCTCCAGCCTGCCTGAAGGCCCACGGCAGGCAGGCACCGCGGCCGGCCGGACGCGGTGACCGGGTCGGCGGGAAGTCCGTCGAGGCCCTGCTCTACGGGCGCATCTCGTAGCCGCCGGCCAGAGCGCGGGTCTTTTCCCAGACGGCGTTGAAGCGATCCTCGTCGACGGCCGGCTTGGTGATCGCGTCCTTCGCCCATGCCTGCTGGTCCTCGGTGGCCGAAGCCTTGCCATGCAGCTCGGCCGCATACGAAGAAAAATCACGGACCAGGACGTCGAAGATCTGATCGAGCGTATCGAGGGGCAGACCGGTCAGAGCCGCCTGTTCGCAGATCAGCTGGCCGTAAGGAACCAGTGTGAACAGCTCTCCCAGAGTCAGCAGGTAGTCGAGATCCTTCTGCTGGGCTTCGTCGGGAGGGGCATCGACCAGCAGCTGCTTCAGCGATTCGGCCATCCCGGCGAACAGCGCCACGTTCGGCACTCCGGCAAACGGCTCGAAGGCGTCCTGCCAGGCCGCGAAACGGATCTTCGAAAGGCCGCGGGCCGGACCCTGCCGGAAGAGGAACCCGTCGTCACCGGGTTCGAGCATCCTCGGCGGCGCTTCCAGATCCGGGTCGGGGTGGAACAGATAGGAACCCATGAACTTGAGCACCAGAGCCATGTTGACGTGGACGGTCCCTTCCAGTTTGGGAAGGGCGCGGATGTCGCGGGCGGCCATCTCGAACCACATGTCGCATTCGAATCCCTTGGCGGCGATCACGTCCCAGAGCAGGTCGACCACGCGCTCGCCTTCGGTCGTGACCTTCATCTTGGTCAGCGGGTTGAACAGCAGGTAGCGGCGGTCTTCGAGCGAAGCGGTGCGGAAGTAGTCGATCGACCTTTGAGCGAAGAGCTTCATCGCCGCCAGCCGGGCGAAAGCGTCGGTGAAGGCCTGACTCACATGGGGGAAGTCGGTCACCTTCATTCCATAGAGAACCCTCGCGTCGGCGTGCGTTATCGCTTCCCAGAAGGCGTGCTCGCAGATCCCGATCGATGCGAAGCCCAGGTTGAACTTGCCGATGTTGACCGTATTCAGCGCTGCGTCGAAAGCGGCCGGCCCGGAGTGGAGGATGTCGCCGGACTCGACCGGATACCGCTCGAGCTCGAACTGCGAGACGTAGCTCTGCGAGTTGACTACATTCCGGACCAGGTTGTAGTTCGGGTGCTGCGAGTCGGCGGCGAAGAAGACGTATGCCTCCGGCCCTTCGATGCCGTCGATCCGGCCGAAGACCGAAACCATGCCCGCCTTGTTGCCGTTGCCGATGTAGTACTTGCCACCGGTCGCGGTCCAGCCGTCACCCTCTTCGCGCGGGGTCAGCACCATGTCGGTCGAATAGACGTCGGCTCCGTGCTCGCGCTCGGAGAGGCCGAAGGCGAAGATCGCCCCGTCGCCGAGCAGTTCCGCGGCCCGACCACGTGCGACCTCGTTGCCGGACTGGAAGATCGGACCGAGGCCGAGGATCGTGACCTGCCACGTATACCAGTAGGCCAGGCCGTAGAAAGCCGATATCTCGTTGAAGACGCAGATCCGCTGCGTGTCCCAGCGGCGGGAGTCCTCTCCCCCGCTGTCGCGCCGCGGGGTGAGGAAGGTCTCGAAAATGCCAAGTTCCGCCTGCTTCTCGAGGAAGTCCGAGTACCAGACATGGTCGCGGTCGTGATCTTTCAGTGTCTGTTTGCCGCGGTCTTCGAACCACTCGATCAGCGCCTTGAGCCTCGCCTCGTCCGCAGGGTCGAGATACGGCGCGGTCCAGGTGCCCGGGTTGAAGATCAGCCCGTCGCCCGGCGCTCCGGGTCGAACCACGCTGGTCGGGTCGGCGGTACTCTCGGCTGGTTCCATGCCCGCAGCATAATGAGGACTGAGCCTCCCCCCGCCGGGATCGGACTTCGATGCGGGTGGGCACCCGGATACGGGTTTATGATGCCCGGCGATGGTCAGGCCGGGGATACCTTCAGGGGTTGCGTTGCTGTCAGTGGTGATCGCGCTGGTCGCGCTGCCCGCTTCCGTGAACGCGGAGACCCGCCGATCGGGCGCACCGATGGGCCCGTTCGGCCTGACCGCAGGCGCTTCGGCTTCGGCATCGGCCTCTGTGAAGCAGGGGCGTACCGCGGCGGGCCTGTTCGCATTCCGCTCCGGGGGAAAGTGGTTCACCGGCAAGCGCGTCATATCGATGAACGGCGACCGCGAGCGGGGCCGCGTGCGGATCGCGACCGACGATCCGCAGGGCCGCCAGATCGCCTTTTCCGGCAGGCGGATCCGCGGCCGGGCTTTCCGCTACGTCATCCGGATCGCGGGTCAGGGGCCGGCAGTCGAGGTGGTCAGGTTCGGAATGCTGGCCGAACCGGGGGAGCGCCTGCTCGGCTTCGGCGAACGCTCCGACCACGTCGACCAGCGCGGCAACAGGATCGAGAACTACGTCGGCGAAGGCCCCTACCAGACTTCGGAGTACCCGCTGATAGCCATCTCGGTACCTCCCTGGGGTCTGCGTCGGCGTTCGGATGCCACCTACTTCCCGATGCCATGGCTGCTGTCGACCGAGGGTTACGGCGTCCTGGTCGACAATCTCGAGACCAGCCGCTTCGACCTCGATTCGAAGGGCAAGGGCTCGTGGACGGTTCAGGCCGATACCGACGAGCTGCGAGTCCGCTTCTTCGGTGGAGGTACGCCCGCCGAGGCCCTGCGCCGGATGACCTCGGCAATCGGCCGCCAGCCGAAACCGGCAGCCCCGTGGCTCTTCGGCCCGTGGTTCCAGACCGGTCACGGCAATACGCAGCCGGCTGAACTCGACTTCGTCGACACCCTTCGCGACGCCGACGCTCCGATCTCGGCGGTAGAGACCCACATGCGCTACATGCCCTGCGGCTCCGACCTGGGCAGCGAAGCCGAAGAGGCGGCCCGGACGACGGCGCTCCACGATCGCGGACTCGCCGCGGTTACCTATACCCGCGAAGCGATCTGCGCTTCTTACACCGGACCCTTCGACGCCGCGGTCGCCGCCGGTGCTTTCCTGAAGCGGGAAAATGGCGATCCATACCTCTTCGACGCCTTCGCCGGCAGCGGCACGACCCGGCTCGGCATGCTCGACTTCTCCGATCCGGACGCCGCCGGGATCTACGGCTCGATCCTCGATCGTGCCTACGGCGCAGGCTACGACGGCTGGATGGAGGACTACGGCGAGTACGCTCCACCCGATTCCGTGGCTGCCAGCGGTATGGACGGCCGCCGCCTTCACAACTACTACCCGGTCATGTACCACCGGGCCGGCATGGAGTATGTGCGCTCCAAGGACCGTCCCGTGATCCGGTTCACCCGCTCCGGCTGGACCGGAGCCGCGAAACATTCCCAGATCGTCTGGGGAGGCGACCCGAGCGTCGGCTGGGGGTTCGACGGACTGACTTCTTCGGTTCGCCAGGCCCTGACCATGGGCCTGTCCGGAGTCTCCCTCTGGGGTTCGGACATCGGTGGCTTCTTCTCGCTGTCCGACGACCGGCTCGATCCGGAACTGCTCGCCCGCTGGATCCAGTTCGGCGCGTTCTCCGGCGTAATGCGCTCGAAGGGCGAGGGGATCGGGCGCCAGCCGATGAGCCTGCGTCCACAGATCTTCGAGCAGCCGACGCTGCCGCTCTGGCGGCGCTACGCCAAGCTCAGGACCCAGATCTACCCGTATCTGGTCTCTGCTGACAGGGCATATCGCCGGACGGGCATGCCGATCATGCGCCACCTCGCGTTGACCGACCCCTCTGACCGGCGGGCGACGAAACAGGAGTACGAATACATGTTCGGACCGGACCTGCTGGTCGCACCGGTCCTGGGGCCGGGACGCACCGAACGCAGCGTTTATCTGCCACGGGGGCACTGGGTCGACTTCAACGATGCGGTCACGTACGGCGACGCGGAAGGCTCCTTCGACCTCGGCAGCGCCCGGACGATCCGCGGGGGCCGCCCGGTCGAAGTCAGCGCCCCGCTCGAGGAGATCCCGCTGATGATCCGCGCGGGAGCGCTGCTGCCCATGCTTCCTCCGGATACCGAGACCCTCGCCGGTTACAGCCCGGCAGCACATACCGGCCTCGATGACAACCGCAGCAGCCTTCACCTGATCGCCCTGCCCCGGGGCGATTCGTCACGGGGCCTCTACGACACCGGCAGCATGGCTTCCTCCGAGAACCGGCGCGGCTGGCGATTGAAGTTCAACGGGGGGATGCCGGTCGACCGGCCGTTCTCACTCGACCTCGACGCTTCGATGAAAGTATTGAAACGACCCTTCGTCCCGACCGGGGTCAAGATCAACGGCCGGAGCGCCCGGGGATGGACCTACGACCACGCCACGGGCGTACTGAACCTCAAGGCAGAGGTGCCTGTGAACGCGACGATCCTCGTCTCTCGCTGAGCAGGACCCGCTGCCGGCGGTGACCCGCCTGCCCATAGCCGGACGGCCCGCCCCGGGCGGAGGACGACCGAAGGGCGTCGCTCAGGCCGATCCGCCGCCCCGGCAGCACGGACGAAAGATCAGGTACCGGCGGCGCTGCGGTAACGGCCTACAGCGAGCGGAGCGAAGATGACGAGGATCGCGACCGTCCAGGCAACGGCGCCCCAGATGCTGTTGCCGGCCGGCGAGCCGAGCCAGAGTGACCGCATCGCGTCGACCATGAACGTAAACGGGTTGATGTCGGCGAACCACTGGAGTGCGGCCGGCATCGAGTCGACCGGGACGAATGCCGACGAGATGAACGTCAACGGGAAAACCGCGATGAAACCGAGTGAGTTGGCCGACTCGGGCGAGGAGACCATCAGGCCGAGCAACGCGAATACCCAGGAGAAGGCATAGCCGAAGAACATCAGGAGCAGCAGACCGGCGAGGATCTCACCGATACCGGTGCCGAAGCTGAAACCGATGATGAAACCGGTGATCAGGAGCACGATCACCGAGAGCAGGTTGGTCACAACGTCGGCAAGGGTCCGGCCGGCGAGAACCGCCGGACGGGCCATGGGCAGGGAGCGGAAGCGGTCGATCAGCCCCTTGCTCAGATCTTCATTGAGTCCGATCGCCGTGACAAAGCCACCGAAAGCGATGTTCTGGACGATGATTCCGGGGATCAGGAAGTCGACGTAGGTGAACCCGGGAGTGCTTATGGCACCGCCGAACACGTAGACGAAGAGCAGGACGAACATGATCGGCTGGACGGTGAAAGCGAGCAGCAGGTCGGGCGAGCGCGGCAGCCGGATCAGGTTGCGTTCGGTGATCACAAGCGTGTCGACCAACAGCCGCTTCATCCTGGCCCCGCCTCATCGTCTTCGTCGGCTTCGACGGCGTGGCCGGTCAGACTGAGGAAGACGTCGTCCATGCTGGGCCGGCGCAGCCCGAGGTCGTCGATGCCGATGTCGGCCTCGCTCAGCATCTGGACCGCTTCGACGATCGCGCCCTTGCGTTCGCGTACGGTCAGTTTGACCGCGTCGTGCTCGACGACCGGCTCGTCTTCACTCAACCCGCTCAGGATCGAGGCGGCCTCAGCGGCACGCCCGTAGTCGGCGAGGGTCACCTCGAGGCGCTCGCCGCCGATCCTGTCCTTCAGCTCGTCCGGCGTGCCGTCGGCGATCACCCGGCCGTGATCGATGACGGCGATTCGGTCGGCCAGCCGATCGGCTTCGTCGAGGTACTGAGTGGTCAGCAGGACGGTGGTGCCGTCGGAGACCAGCCCTTCGATCGTCTCCCATAGCGCGAGCCGGCTGCGCGGGTCGAGTCCGGTCGTCGGCTCGTCCAGAAAGATCACCGGCGGTTTGGCGACCAGCGCGGCCGCGAGGTCGAGGCGGCGGCGCATGCCACCCGAGTAGGTCTTCGCAGCACGATCGCCGGCATCGCTCAGATCGAAGCGATCGAGCAGTTCGGCGGCGCGTCGGCGGGCCCCAGCCCTGTTCATGCCGTAGAGCCGGCCGACCATGGTCAGGTTCTCGGCACCGGTCAGGTTCTCATCGACTGCGGCGTACTGGCCGGCGAGGCCGATGTTCTCCCGAAGCGCATTCCCCTCCCTGAGCACGTCGAAACCGGCGACGGTGGCGCTACCGGAATCAGGCTTGAGCAAGGTCGCCAGAACCCGGACCGCGGTCGTCTTACCGGCCCCGTTCGGCCCGAGCAGGCCGAGCACCGTTCCGGTCCCGACTTCGAGGTCCACATCGCTCAATGCCTCGACATCGCCGAAGTTCTTGTTCAGCCCGGTTGCGACGATCGCAGCGCCATCGATCGCGCTGCCGTCGACCCGCGTCGCCCGCGAGGAACGCGCGACCTTCGCCTCCCCCGGCGGGTCTGATTCTGCTGGCCTGGACACGGCGGCGAGAGTAACAACTCGGGCCGGCCGGCATTTCGCAGGAGACCGGGCCGGGAATCGGGTAGATACCGCCGGCTCGCATTGCTAACTTGGTCGGGTGAGGAGAGGCACTCGAACGATCGGGCCGATGCAGCTTCTGCGCGGCCTGACGGTGGACCGGCGACGGCCGGACCTCCAGGCGCTGACGCTGGAGAGCGATCCCGAGCGCTTCGTCTGGCGGGTCCTCCCCCACGCCGCGCGCAGCTTCGCGGCGAGCATCGTCGTCCTGCCGGAGGAGCAGGCCCGGGCCGCCGCTGTCGCCTATCTCTACTGCCGGATGCTCGATACCTATGAGGACCTGATCCCCGACCCTCCGGCCTGTGTCGACGGGCTCAGGCGTTTCGCCGAGCGCTTCTCATCGTCGCCGATGAAGGCCCCGTCGCCGATACCGGCTCCGTTGGCCCGCGACAGACGCGACCTGGTCTACCGCCTGCTGATAGAGCGCTGCCAGATGGTCGACTCCGTCTTCGAGACCCTAGACCCCACATCGCAAGCGCAGATCGGCGATCTGGTCAGATCGATGGCCGAGGGAATGGCCTGGTCGACCGAAGTCTTCTCCAGCCAGGGAGGAGTGCTGGCAGACCAGGAGCAGCTCGCCCTCTACTGCCGCAACGTGATCGGCTACCCCGCTCTGTTCACGCTCGGTCAGGTCGCCGGCCCGGATATCCCGGGCGGTGCCCGCGAGGACGCCCTGCTGGTCAGCGAGATGATCCAGCTCGCCAACGTGAGCCGGGACATCGAGCGGGATCTCGAACGCGGTGTTTCCTACCACCCCGCCCTGAAGCCGTGGCTCGGCACATCGGGTTATGAATCGGGTTCGCGCGCGGTCATCCGGGAGGTTCGCGAGGAGTACCTGGCAATGGCGCTCGGCCGGGCACCGGCCTACCGACGCCTGTTCGAAGGACTCGGCCTGGGCGGTACCGCGCCGGTCCGCATCGCCGCCGTGCTGATGCTGCTGTTCACGGACCTCCACTACCGGGGCTGTGCCCTGAGTACGGGGCATTCGGCCTGGCCCGGTCCGGGCGGCCGGCTCGCGGTGGTCGCCCGCTCGGTCCCCGCACTGCTTTCGGCCTCCTGGACAGCACATACGATCCGCCGGGTCGAGCGCGAGTTCCTCGACGCGCTGAACTCGATGAGGCTGGATGTCGGCAGCTCTTCGGCAGCCGTCGATCCGGCGACAGCACTCTGATCTGACCGTCTGGTAGCTTCGCCACGATGAGCACGGTGACCCCCTTCGAGCGGCTCTACGGCCGACTCGGCGGTGACGGCCTGCTCGCGGCGCTGACCACGGTCGCAACCCTCGCGGGCGTGGCCCTGTCGCTTTCTGGCGACGACAGTTCTGCAGAGCGGCTCTGGGCAATCGTGATCGCGGTTGTCCTGATACCGCTGACGATCGGCGTGGCCAAGAGCCTGTGGAACCGCGACCCGGGAGTCGACGCAATCGCGCTGCTGGCCATGGCCGCCGCCCTGGCGATGGGCGAATACCTGGCCGGGGCAGTAGTCGGGGTGATGCTCTCCGGTGGCAACGCGCTCGAGACCTATGCCGCCGGCCGGGCAAAACGGGAGCTCCGTGCGCTGCTCTCCAACGCACCGAGCGTCGCCCACCGCTACCGGAACGGCGAACTGGAGCAGGTCGCGGCCGGCAGCGTGATCCCCGGCGACCGCCTGATGATCCGAAGCGGCGAGGTCGTTCCGGTGGACTGCAGCATCGTCGAGGGCTCGACCAGTCTCGACCAGTCGGCGATCACCGGTGAGTCGATGCCCACTTCAGCGGAGAAGGGCTCAATCCTCCGCAGTGGTGCGGTCAATGTAGGGCGCCCGGTCGACGTGGTCGCCGAGCGCAGCGCGGAGGAAAGCACCTACGCCGGCATCGTCAGGCTCGTTCGCAGTGCCGAGCAGGAACGGGCTCCCATGGTCCGGCTGGCCGACCGCTTCGCGATCATCTTCCTCCCGGTCACGCTGGTGGTCGCCGGTGGGGCCTGGGTGCTGTCCGGCGACGAAGTGCGGGCGCTGGCGGTCCTGGTGGTCGCGACACCGTGTCCGTTGATCCTGGCCACGCCGATCGCGATCATCTCCGGCGTATCCCGAGCCGCAAAGCGGGGGATCATCGTCAAGGGTGGCGGAGCGATCGAGGCGCTCGGGAGCACCGAAACCGTACTCCTGGACAAGACCGGAACCCTCACGATCGGCGAGCCGACGATCTCACGTCTGGTCCCGCTGGGCGATCTCGATCCGGATCGACTGCTCTTCTTCGCCGCCTCGCTGGATCAGGCCTCGCCGCATGTCCTCGCCGAGTCACTGGTGACGGCAGCTCGTGAGAGAGGGATCGAACTCGCCCTTCCCCGGGAAACCGCTGAGGATCCCGGCGAAGGGATAGCGGGACGGGTGGACGGACACGACGTGGTGCTGGGGCGACTGGCCTGGCTGGTCGATGAGGTCGGCATCCCTCCCTCGCCGGCGCTCACCCGACGGCTGACCGAAGCCGAAGCCGGCGTCGCCGTGATCTCGGTCGCGGTCGACGGCGAACTGGCCGGAGCGATCGAGATGGCGGACCCGATTCGCTCGGATGCGGCCGGGACGATCTCGAAATTGCGGGCCACCGGAATCGACCGGCTGGTTCTGGTCACCGGCGACGACCAGGAAATCGCCGACCAGATCGCGGAATCGACGGGACTCGACGAGGTCTTCGCGGACTGCAGCCCCCAGGACAAAGTCGGAGTAGTGCGGGCCGAGAAGGCCCGCAGTCAAGGTGCCGTAGCAATGGTCGGCGACGGGGTCAACGACGCGCCGTCCCTGGCGCTGGCCGACGTCGGCATCGCGATGGGCGCGCGGGGCGCGACCGCAGCCAGCGAGTCGGCTGACGCGGTTCTCACGGTCGACAGCGTGGACCGGGTGGCCGACGCGATCTCGATCGGCCGACGGGCGCTGAGCGTCGCCCGGCAAGGCGTGATAGCCGGTATGGGCCTGAGCTTCATCGCGATGGGTTTCGCTGCGTTCGGCTACCTGACGCCGGTCGCCGGTGCCCTGCTCCAGGAAGCGATAGACGTAGCGGTCATCCTGAATGCCCTGCGTGTCTTGAGGGGTTGACGCCGGAATGAGACGGGCGAGCAGACGCATATCTGGACCGAAGAGAGACCAAAGAGGGACACTCAGGCGGATGAGCGGCTCCGACGGGAGAGCACGAAGCAGATGATCGACTCTGGCGAGAGCCTGCCGGT
>JAUQWL010000250.1 GCA_030835185.1 Solirubrobacterales bacterium
CAACCTTAGTGTCGATGTCGAAAACCTTCAAGACCGAGGCTGTGGTGTTGCGATCGATCCGCTACGGAGAGGCCGATCGCATCCTTCATCTCTACTCGCGTGAATACGGACGCCTGGGGGCGATCGCAAAAGGCTCCAGGAAGCCGAAAACCCGCTTCGGTGGCCGTCTCGAACCGTTCTTTCGGCTTGCTCTGGTTCTCCATCGTGGGCGGGGTGACCTCCATACCGTCACCTCCGCTGAAACCGTCGAAGGTCATGCGAGGCTGCGCTCTTCCGGCAGCGGCATCAGGGCGGCCAGCGATGCCTGCGGTGCGGTGCTCAGGCTGCTTGACGGAGCCGAGCCGAATCTGCCCGCCTACAACCTGCTCTGCCGCTACCTGACCTTGGTCGACGGAGGCCCCGACGGCACGGCGGCGAGCCCGGGGGGCATGGTCACCTTCCGGCTCAAACTGGCGCTGGCGGCGGGGTTCGCCCCGGAGCTGTCCGGTTGCTCCCGCTGCGGAGACAGTGACCACCTGACAGCTTTCTCCGGAGTAGCCGGGGGAGTGGTCTGTCCCACCTGTGAAGCGAACTCGTTCCCGCTCTCGGCCGAGGCGCACGAGTTCATGGTTGAGGCGCTGGGCAGGCCGATGAGCGAGGCGCGTCAGGCAGAGGCTGGTGCCGTCCGACAGGCGGGAAGGGCGATCGGCGAGACTCTCGAACATCACGCCCATGTGCGGCTGCCGCGACCCGAGGAGAAGACGGCAGCATGAACGATGTGTGGCTGCCGCGACCCGGGGAAAAGACGGCAGCATGAGCGGCCTCGATCCCTCAGCCGCCGACTTCGCCGCTCGCTCCAGGAGACGGGAGCAGGAGCTGCTGTCGGAGCGGGCCGTGCCGTCCTACCCGGCGACCCGCGCAGTGCCAGAGGAGGACAACGCGCTTCGCACACCGTTTCAGCGTGACCGAGACCGGATCGTGCACAGCAAGGCCTTCCGGCGCCTGATGCACAAGACCCAGGTTTTCATCGCGCCCGAGGGCGACCACTACCGCACCCGCCTCACCCACACCCTCGAGGCGACCGGCATCGCCCGGACCGTCGCCCGCGCGCTCGGACTCAACGAGGACCTGACAGAAGCGATCGGCCTGGGACACGACCTCGGCCACCCGCCTTTCGGCCACATCGGCGAGCAGGCTCTCGATCAGGCCAACCGGAAGCACGGCGGCCCCGGCTTTCGCCACAACGAGCACTCATTGAGGGTGGTTGACGCGCTGGAACGCGACGGGCGCGGACTCAATCTCAACCAGCCCGTCCGTGAGGGCATCCTGAAGCACACCGGGTCGGTCAAGAGCGAGTCGCTGGAGGGTCAGATCGTACGGCTGGTTGACCGGGTGGCCTACATCAACCACGACATCGACGACGCTCTCAGGGCCGGCGTGCTGACGGTCGGAAACCTCCCGCGGGACGAGATCAGCCTGCTCGGACCGACCGGGTCGAGCCGGATCGACACCCTGGTCAAGGACATCGTCGAACAGTCCGGGGACGGCTCCGAGATCAGACAGAGCGAGAGGCTCGGCAGCGCGATGCTGCGGCTGCGCAAGTTCATGTTCCAGAACGTCTACCTCGGTGGTGCCGCACGGGCCGAGCACGAGCGTGTCCACCGTGCACTCAGGATTCTCTTCGAGCATTACCTGGAGCGGCCGGATCAGGTGCCGGTACTCGATCCGGACGCAGACGACCTCCAGCGAGTCACCGATCTGCTGGCCGGGATGACCGATCGCTATTGCATCGCCCACTTCACGGATCTTTACGTTCCGGAGCACTCCCGGCTCTGAAATGCCCCGACTCTCCGGGGGTTAAGCTAGCCCCTCTGTCCAAGTTCACCCCAGACACCATCGATCGCGTCCGCGCCGCGGCCGACATGGTCGAGATCGTCTCGGCCCGTACCGACCTGCGTCGGCAGGGCGCCCGTTACACGGGCCTTTGCCCGTTCCATGAGGAGCGGTCGCCCTCCTTTTCCGTCCACGCTGAAGAAAAGCTCTACCACTGCTTCGGCTGCGGGGTGGGGGGAGATCTGTTCGATTTCGTCTCGGAAACCGAGGGCATCGACTTTCCGGCGGCCGTGGAACTGCTGGCCGAGCGTTATGGAGTGGAAGTGACCCGCGAGCAGGAGGACCCGCGGGCCGAGGCTCGCCGCAAGGCCCGGAACCGCATGAGCGAACTCCTCGAGAGGGCAGCCGGCTTCTACTCGACCTTCCTCAAAGACGCGCCGGAAGCCGGAAAGGCGCGGAAGTACCTCGCTTCGCGCGGTCTGGGTGACGAGATTCTCTCCAGCTTCGGTATCGGCTATGCGCCCAGCGCCTGGGACACCCTGATCCTGCGGGGTCAGCGGGCCGGCTTCAAGGTCGGGGAACTGGCTGCGACCGGCCTCGTGCAGAAGGGGCGCTCCGGCGGTATGTACGATCGTTTTCGCGAGCGGATCACCTTCCCGATCCGCGATGCGCGTGGTCGGACCGTCGGCTTCGGCGCGCGGGCGATGAGGCCCGAGCAGAAGCCGAAGTACCTGAACTCGGCCGAAAACGAGCTCTTTCACAAGAGTGAGATCCTCTACGGGATCGACCAGGCGAGGCCGTCCATGGCCAAGGCAGGCCGAGCCCTGGTGGTCGAGGGTTATACGGACGTGCTGGCCCTTCACCAGGCCGGACTCACCGAAACCGTCGGCATCATGGGGACCGCGATAACAGAGCAGCAGATCGCCCAGCTCTCGGCCACCGTGGACACCGTCATTCTCGCTCTCGATGCCGACGCTGCCGGTCGTAAAGCGATGCTTCGGGCCCAGGAGGTAGCGGCCGGCCGCAAGTTGGCGATCCGGGTGGTTGCGATGCCGGCCGGCGAGGATCCGGCTGAGATCGCGACCGCAGAAAACGGTGGCGAGCGTTTTCGCGAGTTGGTCGCCGGAGCGGTCGACCTGCCCGATTTCCAGATCGGCCTGATCCTCGACTCGGTCGACTCGACCTCTCCCCAGGACCGCGACCGGGGACTGGGTGAGGCGGCACCGGTGCTGGCCGCGATCGCCCCTGGAGCGACGCGTGAGGACCTGACCCGCAAAGTCGCGGAGCGGCTCGGCATCGATCCGACAGTGGTCATCGCCAGGCTTGGGCAGGCGCCGGCTCCCGAAAGTGCTCCCCGGCCGACCGGTGTTCCTGCCTCGGTCGCAGGGGACGGTCTCTCCGGGGGGTCTGCGGGGACGCGTGCCGGGGTGAGTGTCGCTGACGATGCACCGCCTCCGCGGGCTCTGCTCACCCGGCGCGAGCGGCTCGAGCGTTCGATGCTGGTGATGTGCATCGCCCGTCCGACCGAAGGCCGGATCTATCTGTCGCAGCTCGACGAGGAGCACCTGAGTTCACCTTTGATCGCCAGGACCGTGGCTTGGCTCAGCGAACATCTCGAGGATCCGATGAACGGCCTCGATCCGGAAGACCGCGAGCTCCATCGCCTGGTTGGAGCGATGGTGGTCCGGGCCGATCCCGACCAGATCGGGGAAGGCTCGATCCGACGCAACTTCAAGGAACTGGAACTGGCAGCCCTCGAAGACCGGATCACGACGGCCGCCGCGGAGGGAGACAGCGAGCTCCGGGCGAGGCTCAGTCGCGAACGTTCGACCCTCGTCGAAGAGGTTCGCCGCGCAGAAGGCTGAAAGGCAGGCGGTTTCGGTAGGGTTCTGCCTCCACTCGACGCCTCGCCACGAGGCATCCCGGAAAGATCCGGGCAGTGACATTCGGGGGTAGCTCAATGGTAGAGCGCCGTCCTGTTAAGTCGGTGGTTGGCGGTTCGAGTCCGCCCCCCCGAGTGAGTTCGCCGCCAGGCGTTCGATCAGCTCGGATCCCCTGGCGGCGCCGTCGTGGCCGGCCGACCAGCGGGCGATGGCTTCGGCCTTTTCCCGGAAGGACGGGTCGGCGAGGATTTCCGCCACCGCCCAGCGCAGCGAATGGGGGCCGGTCAGGCTCCACCGGATCGAGAGCCCGACTCCGGCCCAGGTGATACGTGCGGCTGTCTCGTTCATGTCTCCTGCCGCGGGGCAGGTCAATACCGGCACGCCGTCCGAGAGCGCCCGGGCGACCGTCCCGTGTCCGCCGTGGCAGATCACGAGCGAGGCCCGGGGCATCACCTGCGAGTAGCTCAGCCAGTCGGCCAGGACCGCGTTCGGCGGAACTTCGATCGGCCTGGACGGTACGACCCGGTTGGTGGTGGCGACCACCCGGACAGCCTCGCCGGCCATCGCCGCCAAAGCCGAGCGGACGAGGCGGTTGTCCGGATCCTGGGAGGTGCTGGGCGCGACCAGGACGAGCGGATCGTCGCCGGGGGGCAGGCTGATGTCTTCGTGAGGGATCTCGAACGGCATCGGACCTGTCACGTGGACCGGATCCGGCCAGTCACGCGGATACTCCAGTTGGGGGTAGGTCGCGACCATTGCCAGGTCCGGGCTCATCCCCCCGTGGAAGCGGTCGGTCGCAGGCAGTCCGGCGACCTTGCGCTGCGCGTTCAGGTCCTCGCGACCGCGGCCCAGGCCGTATTCGAGCAGCCGGTCGGTGAGGCCCCAGACCCGGCGTCCCACTTCGGTCCGCGGTGGCAGGGCCCCTACCGAGAAGAACGGCATCCCGCTGTCCTGAATCGGAAAGACGTGGGGGACCAGAGTCGCCCACCGGCAGCCGTACTTCTCGGCGGCAAGGGCAGGGGCGACCGTGAGGATGTCGTTGACCACCAAATCGGGGCGGAACTCTTCCAACAACGGCATCAGCGCGACTGCGGCCCGGCCCGCTCCGGGAGAACCTGACCGGGGAGGGGGGAATACCTGGTACTGGTCGGCGCTCTGGAAGGCGAGTCCGGCTGCCTCGACGGCGTCCTGCCACTGCGGCCAGGTCTCGACCAGGACCTCGTGGCCACGCGACGACAGGGAACGGGCGAGCGAAACCGCCGGGAAGACGTGTCCCGGGTCGCCGAAGGCGGCGACTATGCAGCGCAGGGGGTTCCGGCTCACATGCCGCCGCTGTCGGGGCCGGAACCGGGCCTCGACATTACGATTTCCGGTACGACACAGTTCGGCGATACGTTCAGCAGGAAGGCCACGGCCTCGGCGATGTCGTCCGTGCTCAGCATCTTGTCCCCGGGAACCTGCTCCCGGGCGAATTCGGTCATGTCGGTCGCGACGAAGCCGGGGCAGATCGCGGTAACCGCTACGCCCGTTGTACCGAACTCCTTCTGACACGACTGTGAGTAGGAGATCACTGCCGCCTTCGTCGCGGCGTAGATCGAAAGCCAGGCCGGGTACTGCTTGCCGGCTATCGAAGCCAGGTTGACCACGAGGGCTTTGCCGTGATCGCCGCCGGCGGCCTTGAGCATCTCCGAGGATTCGCGGGTCGCGATCACCAACGCACGCAGGTTGACGGCGACCTGCAGGTCGAAGTACTTCGACTGGATCGCGTCGATCGACTGGCCGATGCCTATTCCGGCGTTGTTGACCAGGCAGTCCATGCGCCCCCACTGGCGCTTGTGCTCGGCAACCAGGTCGACGACGGCCTCCTCGCTGGTCACATCGGCGACAACCGCCTCAACCTTGAAGTCCTCGTTGGCGAGAGCCTCGGCCGCTGCCAGCAGCTTGTCCTCGCGGCGACCGGAAATGGTCAGCGCGTAGCCCCTCTCTGCCAGTTTCCTTGCGATTGCCAGACCGATACCGCCGGAACCACCAGTTACAAGTGCCGCTCTCTTCGCCACGTTCTCTCCGTTTGGTTGGGGAAGTCCCGGGCAGACTAGATCAAGAACGGCCCTCCAGGAAGTGGCGTGGGTGAGGGCGGGGTGCAGGACTTCGCGCGAACGGCAACAATGTCCGGAAAGCACGGTGCAATCCGTCCGATTTCAGCATCAGTTTCGGGGAAGGAAGTCAATGAGTGAAGAGAAGCCAGATAGCGATCTTCTTGGGGCATTCGCCAAAGAAGCCCGACAGCGCTGCGATGTCATCGCAGCCGGTCTCGATACGGGCAGCACCGACTTCGAAACTCTTCGCCAGGAAGCCCACGCCCTTCACGGCACGGCTTCGGCGCTGGGCCTCAGCAGGCTCGGTGAGCTGGCCGGACTGATGGAGTCGGACCTCTCGGAAGCCGCCGAAGCCGGCGAGATCCGCCCCAACCGGGCCGGTCAGATATCCGAAGCTGCCGAAGCTCTCGCCGAAGGGGTGAAGGCGGCCGCGGCCGGGGAAGAGGAGCCGCCCGATGTAGGCCGCTCGCTCTCCCAGCTCTTCGCCATCTGACCTTTCAGTTCGAGCTCAGGATCAGATCGGTCAGTGAGTTGATCTCTTCATCGGAGATCTGGCCCTTAAAGGCGGGCATCGCGGGGCCACCATCCTTGATCTGAGTTTCGATCTGGGCCTCGGACATGGTTGTCGTGTCCAGATCAGGACCGACCGTACCGCTGGCATCGGCGACGCTGAGAACGTGGCAGCCGGCGCATCCGGCGGAGTCGAAGAGAGCGATTGCCGCGGAGTTGTCATCGCCAGAGGAGGTGTCGTCGGTAGTCGCT
>JAUQWL010000042.1 GCA_030835185.1 Solirubrobacterales bacterium
CACCTGGCTTCGTCGACGCTCGGGCAACTCGCTCATTGCCGGAGGGCAAATCGCTTCGTGCCCTCGCTTTACTCCTTGCCAGGTGCACCCGGGAGGCCCCGGAAAAGCACCCGCTGCGGGGGACGGCCGAGACTCGCTGACTCTGCTCGGGACGCTCGTAGGCCCGGCTTCGCCGGGGGCCTCCTCGGCTCCGGGTTGACGCTGCGGCGAGACTCGCTGCGTGGGTGGTTGATGCTCGGTGGCCGCCTTCGGCGTTGCCCCCTCGGGCTGGTTTCGACGCTGACCCGAGATTCGCTGGTGGTTGGTTCTGGTCAGGTGATTTCGTCGGCGATCAGCCGGGCGAGGGCGAGGGAGGAGGTGGCGGCGGGCGAGGGGGCGTTCCTGACGTGGAGGGCCGGGCCGGTCTTTTCGATCAGGAAGTCATCGATCAGCTTTCCGTCGCGGCCGAGGGCCTGGGCGCGGATTCCGGCCGGGCCTGGTTCGACGTCGCCCGGGCGCAGGTCGGGCACCAGCCTGCGGGCCTCCCTGACAAGCAGGCGCGGGCTGATTGAATGAAGGACCTCGTTCGCTGTCGCCCCGGGGAAGCGCCGGATCAGACGCCAGGTGCCCGGCCACAGTGCTGTGTCGCGAAGGTCGTCCATCCGCACGGTGGACAGCTCGTAGCCGTCGCGGGCGGCGACCAGCATCGCAGTCGGGCCGATCAGCACCGAACCGTCATGGCCCCGGGTCAGGTGGGCTCCCAGGAAGGGCAGTTCCGGGTCGGGCACCGGGTAGATGTTTCCCCTGACCAGGGCCGCCCTATCCGGTCGTATCTTCAGGTAGGAGCCCCGGATGGGCACGATGCGGGGCTCGGTGTCACCTCCGGTCAGCCTGGCCAGCCGGTCGGCCTGCAGGCCTCCGCAGAAGACAGCCCGCTCTGCCCGCAGGCTTCCCCGTCCGGTCTGGATCGCAAGCCCGTCCGATTCGGGGTCCGCGTCGACCACCGGGGTGGCGAGGTGGATCGAGCCGCCGGATCGCTCGATGTCGGCGGCAAGAGCATCACCGACCCAGCTGAAGTCGACTACCGCCGTATGCGGGGAGTGCAGAGCGGCGATGCCCCTGGCCGCGGGTTCGATCGTGGTGATCACTTCGGGCCCGACGCGGGCCAGTCCCGGCACGCCGTTGGCCCTGGCCCGTTGCTCCAGCCGATCGAGTCTGGCGAGGTCACCGGCTTCGGTGGCGACGACGAGCTTGCCGTTGCGGTCGAAAGGGATGCCTTTGCTCCTGCAGTAGGCGGTCAGCTCCACCGCGCCCTCGGTGCACAGCCTCGCCTTGAGCGAGCCCGGCTCGTAGTAGACGCCGGCGTGGATGACTCCGCTGGAATGCGAGGTCTGGTGGGCGCAGAGCCGGTCTTCGGCCTCGAGCAGCGTGAGGTCCGCATCCGGATGCCTGCCGAGGATCTCGCGCGCGACAGCCAGGCCGAGGATGCCCCCGCCGACCACCGCGAAGTCAGTCCGTCGCGGTGGGGGAAGGAAGCGGTCCACGGCCGGTAGTATCGCCCGTCCGGGTTCCGCTCGACCTTCAGGCAGGGGAGTTGATTGAACTCGTGGGCCGGGCGGGCGGTCGCCTCAGGCTGCCTGTACTGCGAGCTCGGTCCGGCTGCGGCGTCTGATTCCGAACTCCTGGGCCGCGTCAGCGCTCGAGGGGTGGAACGTCCTCTTCGTCGGTGGCCTCCCAGTCCTGGATGAACTGGAGCCTCCACATCAGGCTCGCCGCGACCAGCCCGAGGGCGGCCGAGAGCATCGTGATGAACCACTGGTCGGCAGAAAGCATCGACATACCGAAGAACTCACGCAGCGGTGTCACCGCGAGGATGCCGGCGAACAGTGCGCCGAGGCCGGAAACCATCGCAAGCATGTAGCTCTGAATCGCGATGTGGTCGCGGCCGGGTCCGCGTTCGAGCAGCAGCACGAAAGAGAGACCTAGCACTATCAGGGTCGTGGTCGCCGCGGTGCGGCCGTCCTCGAGCGTCCCGCCGGAAACCCCGTCGACCAGAAAGAAGGAGAGGATCGAGGCCAGCGCCGTAGCCAGGCCGGCAGGAAGAGCGAAGGCACCGAGCGCCCTGAGCAGACGACCGCGGTAGAGCGGGCCGTCGCTCGGTGCCAGGGCCAGGACGAACGAGGGGATGCCGATCGTCAGCAGGGCGGCAAGGGTCAGGTGGCGGGGCAGGAAAGGGAAAGCGAAGCCGGGAACCGAGACCAGCAGGATCAGCGCCGCAGCATAAACGGTCTTGGTCAGGTAGAGGCGGCCCAGCCGATGGATGTTCCGGGCGATTCGCCGGCCCTCGGCGACCGCTTCCGGAAGCCTCGAGAACTCGTCCTTGAGCAGGACCACGTCTGCGACGCTCTTGGACACCTGACTGCCCGACCCCATCGCGACGGCCATGTCGGAACTCTTCAGGGCGGGCACGTCGTTGACGCCGTCGCCGATCATCGCCGTGTAACAACCGGCCTCGGAGAGGGCGGCTACAAGCTGTTTCTTCTGTTCGGGCTTGATCCGGCAGAAGATCGTATTCCCGCGCACGATTTCGGCCAGGCGGTCGGGGTCATCGGGCAGGTCGGTGCCTACCACGACTCCCGCATCCTCGGGGATGCCCACTGCGGTTGCGACGGAGACCACCGTGGCCTTGGCATCACCGGAGATCAGCTTCAGGTCGACGTTCTCCGAGCGCATCAGCTCGAGAGCCTCGGCCACGCCGGGCCTCAGGTTCTCCGACAGGACCACGAGCGCCACCGGCTCCAGCCCGGCCGGCGGTCCTTCTTCGGGTCCGGCGGGCAGGGCCTGGTCGGTCCGGGCGAGGGCGATCACCCGGTGCCCGAGGGCGGTTTCGGATTCGAGCCTCGCCGCCATCGTCTCCGGGAGCACGAGCGAACCGGACTCGATCATCACGTCCGGTGCGCCGAGCACCAGCGTCCGGGGCGCCTCTTCGCGGTCGAAGGTCAGTCCGCTCCATTTCCACTCGGAAGAGAAAACGATCTCGTCGACCACCCGCTCTGCCGACCCGGGGAACTCTTCGGCGATCGCTTCGAGCGTGCGGTTCTGTTCTCCGGCATTGGACGCGAATGCCCCGAGTTCCCGGCCGGCGAGCTTTGTGTCGGTGACGTAGGCCGGTTCGATCCCGACCAGGCTCAGATTGCCGTCGGTCAGGGTTCCCGTCTTGTCGATGCAGATCGTATCGACCGATGCCAGCGATTCGGTCGCACTCATCTGCTGGACGAGCGTGTCCCGACGCGCGAGTTTCACCGCTGCGACGGCGAAGGTGACGCTCATCAGGAGGACAAGACCCTCCGGGATCAGGGTGATCAGTCCGGCGGTCGCCGTCTGGGCCGCTTCGACCAGGTCGACCCGGCGGACGATCAGGGACCCGATCTGGAGGACAGCAAGGGGGACGAGCACCCAGGTACACGCGACGATCACCCTGTTCACCTCGTGCTGCAGCGGCGACGGATCGTGGCGGAAGGCCCTGGCTTCCCCGGCGATTCTGCCTGCGTAGCTGTCATCCCGAACCGCTGTCACTTCGCAGTAGCCGGAGCCCGAGAGCACGAAGCCGCCGGAGAAGACGTCGTCTCCCTCGGTCTTGGAGACCCCGTCGGACTCGCCGGTGAGCATCGATTCGTCGACGGTCAGGCCGCGTGAGGAGACCACCCGGCCGTCGGCCACGATCTGGTCCCCGGGGACCAGCCGGACCAGGTCGCCGGGCACGACTTCTTCGGCGAGCAACTCGACTTCCGTACCTTCGCGGATCACGCCGGCCCGCGGTGCGACGAGTACCGCGAGCCGGTCGAGGGTCTCCTTGGCCTTCATCTCCTGACGGATCCCTATCCACGAGTTGACGACGGCGATCAGGCCGAAGATCGCGTCCGCAAACAGTCCGAGCGAGAGGATCAGGATGAAGAAGACCCCGATAATCGCGTTGAACAGCGTGAAGACGTTGCCGGCGACGATGCTCGATGTCGACCGGGAGGTATGCGGCTCGGCCGGCCCGAGGTCTCGCAGCCGCCGTTCTGCTTCGGCGGCGGAAAGCCCCTGTTCGGGCATCGTTCCGGTTTCGGTTTCGAGCACGCGCTGATTGTCCCGATTTCGGTGGTCGAACGCGCGGGCAGCGGTCCGGGGGCGACTGCGAGGGGTTACGTGCCAAGCCGGACCGAGCTCCCGTCGATCCGTATAAGGTTCGCGAATGTCGCTAAAGCTTGGTTTGTATCTCGGTTACTGGGGCATCGGTCCGCGTGGTCAGGAAGCTCTCGACACGGTCCGGTTTGCCGAAGAAGTCGGTTTTGAGTCGGTCTGGGTGGCCGAGTCCTACGGCTCCGACGTGGTCAGCGTACTCGCCTGGCTCGCCGGCCAGACCGAGAAGATCAAGCTCGGCGCGGCGATCCTGCAGGTTCCCGCGCGCCCGCCGGCCGCGGCGGCGATGGCCGGAGCGACGATCGACGCGCTGTCGGGTGGCCGGTTCATGTTCGGCTTCGGACCGTCCGGCCCGCAGGTGTCCGAAGGCTGGTACGGCGTGCCTTACTCGAAGCCGTGGGGCCGGACCCGCGAGTACGTCCAGGTCGTACGGGAGATCATCGCGCGCAAGGAAAAACTCGACCACCAGGGTGAGCATTACCAGTTGCCGCTGCCCGACGGTCAGGGGAAACCGCTAAAGCTCAACTTCAAGCCCGAGCGCGATTACATCCCGGTATTCCTCGGAGCGATCGGCCGCAAGTCGGTCGAAATCGCGGCCGAGGTGGCTGACGGCTGGATCCCGATCTTCTTCAGCGTCGACCGCTTCGAAGAAGCCTGGGGCGAGCACATCGAAGCCGGTCTCGCCAGGGGCAATCGCAGCCGGGAGGACTTCGAGATATCGCCTTCGGTTCAGGTCGCGATCGACGGTGACCTCGAGGCCGCCCGCAACATGGTGCGGATGGGTCTCGTCCTCTACTTCGGCGGCATGGGCAGCCGCAAGACCAACTTCTACGTCGACCTGGCCCACCGCTTCGGCTTCGGCGAGGTCGCCGATGAAGTTCAGAGGCTCTTTCAGGCCGGGGACAAGGAAGGCGCATTCAAGGCGCTGACCGACGAGGTCGTCAACACGGTCTCGTTGATCGGGACGGAAGCCGAAGTGGCCGAGAGGCTGGCCCGTTTCGGCGAAAACAGGATCGACCGCCTGATCGTCACACCGGTACACCCGGATCAGGCCGAGCAACATCACACGATCGAGCGTCTGGCTGAGTTGGCCAAGTGAGGTCGAGGCCCGGACTTCCCGTTTCGCGTTCATTGTTTAGGCTCACCCGGCCTTGTCCATGAAGATCGGAGTACCGAAAGAAACCGCTGAAGGGGAGCGCCGTGTCGCGCTGGTCCCCGATGCCGTGCGCTCGCTGCTCGGGAAGGACGACGGGATCGCGATCGCTGTCGAGTCGGGGGCAGGCGACGCCGCGGGGTACCCGGACGTCCAGTACGAAGAGGCCGGAGCGAGTGTCGGATCGCGTTCCGATGCGCTCGCCGGCGACGTCGTGCTCTCGGTCGCCGTGCCGTCGACCGCCGGGATCGCCGAGCTGAAGTCCGGCCAGGTGTTGATCACCCACCTCTCGCCGTGGACCGCGGCCGAGACCAACAACGCCCTTGCCGCGGCCGGCGTGACCGCTTTCGCCATGGAGGCGATTCCGCGCACGACCCGCGCCCAGGCGATGGACGCGCTGTCTTCGCAGGCCACCGCTGCCGGATACGCCGCAGCCCTGATCGCTTCGCGCGAGTCGGGCCGGTTCTGGGGCATGCTGACCACTGCCGCCGGCACTATCCGTCCGGCCAAAGTGCTCGTACTCGGCGCCGGAGTCGCCGGTCTCCAGGCGATCGCCACCGCAAAACGACTTGGTGCGATCGTCACCGGCTTCGATATCCGGCGTGCCGCCTGGGAGCAGATCGCTTCGCTCGGTGGTCGCCCGCTCGAACTCGACTTCATCCCTGATGCCGAGGATGAAGGCGGCTACGCGCGACCCCTGACCGAAGAGGAAAACGAGCAGGTCCGCCAGGCCCTGGCCGAGAACGCCGCCCGCCAGGACGTCATCATCACCACCGCCGCCATTCCCGGTCGTGCCGCCCCGATCCTGATTACCGCCGACGCGGTTGCCAACATGGCGCCCGGTTCGGTGATCGTCGACCTCGCCGCCGAAACCGGCGGCAACTGCGAGCTGACCGAGGCGGGCAAGACCGTCGACTCGGGCGGCGTGAGGATCGTCGGGCCGACCAACCTGCCCTCGGCGATGGCCGGGCACGCCTCCCAGCTCTACGCCAAGAACCTCGAGAACCTGCTCGGACTGATGATCGGCGAGGACGGATCGCTCGAGCTCGACTTCGAAGACGACATCATCGATGCGGCGTGCATCGCCCATGACGGCGAAGTACGCGGCGAGAGGACGGCGAAGTAATGGACCTGGTCACCGAGATAACGATCCTCGTCCTTGCCGCCTTCGTCGGTTTCGAAGTGATCTCGAAGGTGCCGACCACACTGCACACGCCGCTGATGTCGCAGACCAACGCGATCCACGGCATCGTGCTGCTCGGCGGCCTGATCGTCATCGGTTACGCCAACAGCACGCTTGACGAAGTCATCGGTTTCATCGCGATCATCTTCGGCACGATCAACATCGTCGGCGGCTTCATGGTCACCGACCGCATGCTGGAGATGTTCGGCACCAAGAAGAAGGCCCCGGCCCCGGCCGAGACTTCCGCCGAGGCCGGGAAGGACACCGAATGACCCCGCTCGCGGCGCTCGATCCGACCGGTGCGCCGGTCGGCATCCTCTACATAGTCGCGTTCTCGCTGTTCATCTACGGGATCAAGCTCGGTACCCACCCGACTTCGGCCCGGCGCGGCAACGGGATCGCCGCGCTCGGCATGGGGGTCGCCGTGGCAACCACGCTGGCCCAGAAGGGCATCGGCAACTGGGGCATCATCATCGCCGGCATCGTGATCGGCTCGATAGTCGGTGCGGTCGCCTCGAAGCGGGTCAAGATGACCGCGATGCCGCAGATGGTCGCGCTCTACAACGGGCTCGGCGGCGGTGCGATCGCGCTGATCGCGTGGTCCGAGTACCGCCACTGGATCCATGCAGGCGAAACCGTCTCGCTGGAGATCCTGATCCCGACACTGTTGGCCATGGTCATCGGTTCGATCTCCTTCTGGGGATCGAGCATCGCTTTCGGCAAGCTGCAGGAGCTGATCCCGGGCCAGCCGGTCGGTCTGCCCGGCCAGAAGATCCTCAACGGATTCCTGCTGCTGGCTCTGATAGCCGGAGGCGTCGCGCTCGCCATGAACAACGGCCCGGATGACTTCAGCCAACCCCTGTTCATCGGCATGCTGGTCGCTGCGGCGGCCCTCGGCCTCATGGTCGTACTGCCGATCGGCGGGGCCGACATGCCGGTCGTGATCGCCCTGCTGAACGCCTTCACCGGTCTCTCGGCCGCGGCCGCCGGCATCGCGCTCGACAACACCGCCCTGATCGTCGGCGGCACGCTTGTCGGCTCGTCGGGAACCATCCTCACCCTGGAGATGGCAAAGGCGATGAACCGTTCGGTTGCCAACATCCTGTTCGCCGGCTTCGGCTCGCCGGTCGCCGGCGCAGGGGGAGACCAGGAGCAGCGACCGCACCGCTCGATGAACGCCCAGGACGCCGCGATCCAGCTCGCCTACGCCGATTCGGTCGTGATCGTGCCCGGCTACGGTCTCGCCGTCGCCCAGGCCCAGCATGCCGTCCGCGAGATGGCAGACGAGCTGAAGAAGAAGGGTGTCTCGGTCAACTACGCGATCCATCCGGTCGCCGGCCGCATGCCCGGTCACATGAACGTACTGCTGGCCGAGGCCGATGTGCCGTACGAGCAGCTCAAGGAGATGGACGAGATCAACCCCGAGCTGTCGCAGACCGACGTCTGTGTTGTGATCGGCGCCAACGACGTGACCAACCCGGCCGCCAAGACGGACGAGTCGAGCCCGATCTACGGCATGCCGATCATCGAGGTCGACCAGGCCCAGCAGGTGCTCGTGCTCAAGCGCTCGATGAGTCCGGGCTTTGCCGGTATCGACAACGACCTCTTCTACGACCCGAAGACCGCGATGGTGTTCGGCGACGCGAAGGCGATCGTCTCCGAGATAGTCCAGGAGCTCGGCAGCCTCTAGGCCGGCGTCGCCCGTCCAGCCGCAGAGCGCCGGACGGGCTTGGCACGGAGACCGCCGCTCAGCCGCGGGCGCTCAGGGGACAGCCGGCTCGATCAGCCCGTAATGGCCGTCGTAGCGCAGGTAGATCACGTTGCCGCGCTCCGTCTCGGCGTTGGTGAAGTACATGAACCTGTGGTCGAGGAGGTTCATCTCGGCGACGGCGTCCTCCAGCCTGGTCGGTCCGCTCATCCGGCTCTCCTCGTGGACGATCCCGTCGCTCTCCCCGGACCAGCCGATGCCGCTGGGGCCGATCACGCCGAGCCGTCCGTCGTCGCGGTGGTAGGCGATCGCGTCGACACCCGTTTCGGCTTCGGTGAACAGGTAGAAGTCGTGGTCGAGCGCCTCCATCTCGTCCGCCGCCTCCGGCGGGGTCACCGGGTGGGTCGCGAAGCTCTTGCGGCGCACGATCTCGCGCTCCTCGGGCGGGCGCGGGAAGTGGTCGGGCCGGGCTGCCGAGAAGTCGGCATGACGCCACTCGCCCGCGGCACGCTCCGTTCCCCGCCGGGCCAGGTCGGTGCGCCGGTCCACCCAGTTTCGAAGCTGTCGCTCGAGCCGGTGGGTCAGCTGGTTGATCGCCCCGACCGGATCGATGTCGGCGACGCTGGCCCTGATGATCGGGCCGTTGAGGCCGATCTCGGCCTCGGCACGTGAGCCGCGTTCGATCCGCGGGTTGCCCTCCTGGGTGAGGACTACGCGAGCGTGGCTGATCGGGCTGTCGATCAGCCGGTCGAGGCTCCCGACCTTCTCCTCGGCGTACTCCCGCGCCTCGGCGGGCACTTCGCCCCGCACCGTCACATCGACTTCGACCATTCGTAGCTCCTTCTCGTAGAAAGTGTTGCTGTGA
>JAUQWL010000251.1 GCA_030835185.1 Solirubrobacterales bacterium
CGGGCGTAGTCGATCGGACTGGCCGGAGAGGCGAGGTGGTAGACGAAGTCGACAGCGCCATCGACGTTCACCTGTTCGGTGATGTCGTGGTTCACGAAGCGGAAGTTCTCCGAGCGGATGTGCTCGATGTTCTGCAGCGACCCGGTATCGAGGTTGTCGATGCAGACCACCGAGTGGCCCTTCTCAAGAAGGTGGTCGCACAGGTGCGATCCGACGAATCCGGCTCCGCCGGTTACAACGCAGGTAGTCATAGGCCGGGCATCGTATGTCAGAAACCCTTCCGCGGGTCCGACTCCCTTCCCGTGGGCCGCGGCCATACCGCGGCGAATCGCAGTCGAAAGGGGATCCGTATGTGGCTGATGACCGATCGTGGCTTTTACTCGGTGGTGGACAAGGGCGACCGGGAGGGATACCTCTGTGTGCGCAGCCGGGTCCTGCAGGATCTCTACAACCTGTTCGAACTCGACTCGATGAAGGGCTATCTGGACGATGTGATCGAAACCTCGGATTCCGACTATCGCTTTCGCGTCTACGTGACCGGTGAGGACTGGATCGCCGCGGCCGGCGACCTCGCCGGCGAGATCGACTACTCCAATTTCAAGTCCCGGGTATCCGGGATGCAGGGAGACGACCGCGCCCGCATCTACATGAAGGTCTGGACCGCGCTCGCCGGCCTCCAGGCCTGAGCGGCCACCCGGCCCTCAGCCCCGGGCGGCGGTCTGCAGGTCGACGGCAAGGCCCGGTCCGAGCAGGTCCCGGTCGGCCGTGACGACCCTGCGCCTGAGCCTGTTAGCGATCGCGACGTACGAGGCGTCGTAGAAGGTGATGCCGTGTTTCTCCGCGAGATGCGCGCACGGACCGAAGTCCGTCGCATCGAGATCCAGCGGCGGCCCGCAAATCCGGAGCATGGCCTGCAGGCTCTCTCCCACCAGTGATGGCGATGCTCCCGCCGTTCTCGAAAGAACGCTCCCGACCTCGAAGAAGGCGAGCGTCGTCACTTTGACCGGCGATCCGATCAACTCGCGGGCCAGGTCCGCGTCGGGTTCGACCTCGGGCGGGCGAAACCATTTGAGAGCGACGCTGGCATCGACCAGCCAGCCACCGCCGGAGACCTCGTTCATCCGTCCCGCTGTCTGTCCCGGCGCACCTCGGCGACCACGTCGATCGGTCCGGTCAGCTGCGCCGAAATCTGGTCAAGCTTCGCAAGAACCTCCTCACGCTTCGCCGGGCCCAGGCCGATCTCGAGCCGGGCCGCCTTCTGAAGCAGCGCACTGCGGCTCGTTCCCTGGCGAATAGCCTCCGAATCGATTTCGGCGAGCAGGTCGTCGGGAATGGAAACCATGACTTTGGCCATGCGTCGAGTATATCCGTCCGGCAATACTGGCAATCGGGGCTCGGCATGTTGCACCATCGATCGAGTCAAGCACGGGGTTCCTGCGATTTTGTCCGGTGAGCATCACTCCTTGAGGAGTCGTTGTTCATTCGTTGCAGAGGGGCCGGATCGGGCGCACGCGGCGGACGACCATGCGCGGCCTGCATGCTCACTTGCTCAGTCAGTCTCGAAGAGGCTGGTGCCCGGCCCTTCGGAGTGGATCCGGACCAGGAGGTTGTCGATCAGGTCCAGGTCGACCGGC
>JAUQWL010000252.1 GCA_030835185.1 Solirubrobacterales bacterium
GCCGGCTGATCCGCGGGAGCCGAATGACGATATCGAGTGGGTGAACGGATCCCGCCTGGGGGGCAAGGCCGGCTTCGTCTGGAAGCCCGGACGCAGACGGGCCGGCAAGGTCGTTGCCACGCTCGGCCAGAGCAAGGATCCCTCCGACGTGTACCGGGTACGCATCCCGCGACGTGGAAAGCTCCTGATTACTGCAGCCCAGCTACAGGGCGATGTCAAGCTGAAGGTCTTCCGGCCCAGGGCGGAGACCATCCGCAAGCCCCGCGGCCAGATCGTCGTACGCTCCGACAAGCCGCAGCCGGAAACCGAGGGGGTCGTCGTGAGCAACTCCAGGCGCAGATCACAGCTCGTCTACATCGCGCTCGAAACCAGCGGCCGCTGGAAGGGCGAATACTCGCGCTACAAGCTCAGAGTCGCCCCTCGCTGAACCCGTCTCCTGTTCTCAACGGCAGCCGGACACAGGCGCCCACCGCCGCAGCTGGAAACAGGTTCATCGCGGCAGCAGCAAAACAGGCTCTCAGCAGCAGCCGGACACAGGCCCACTACGACAGCCGGACACAGGCCCGCCGGGCCGGTTTGTGGCGAAAGGCTATCTGCCTTGCCACTTCGCGCTGCGCTTGCCGAGGAAGGCTGAGATGCCCTCCTTGCCGTCTTCGCTGAAGAAGACGGTCGCGAAGCCCTGCTTCTCGGCGTCGATGCCGTCGTCGGTATCGCCACCGGTGAACGAGACCTTCTTGACCTGCTCGACCGCCAACGGAGCCTGACCGGCCAGCTTGCGACCCCAGTTGACCGCGGTGTCGAACAGCTCCTGGTCCGGAACCACCCGGGTCACCAGGCCGAAATCGAGCGCCTCGAGCGAGGAGATCGGATCGCCGACCAGGTTCATCTCGAGAGCCTTGTTCCAGCCGACCAGGCGCGGCAGGCGCTGAGTGCCGCCGAAGCCGGGGATGATCCCCAGCTTGATCTCGGGCTGCCCGAAGACGGCCGACTCGGCCGCGATCCGGAAGTCACATGCCATCGCCAGCTCACAGCCGCCACCGAAAGCGAGCGAGTTGACCGCGGCGATCGTGACGACGCGCCCGTTGCCGAAGTCCTTGAGCAGCTCGTGGCCCTCCTGGATCAGCTTGGCCCCGCCTTCGGCATCCATCTTGGTGAATGCCTTGATGTCTGCTCCGGCCGAATAGACGATCGGCATGGTCGAGGCGATCACCATCGCGCCGACCTCTTCGTTCGCCTTGACCTTCTCCCAGACGGTGCCGAGGTCTTCGATCACCTGGGGAGAGATGGCGTTCATCGGCGGGTTGGCCAGCCAGGCGATCGCGACGTCGCCGCGGGTCTCCAGCTTGACCTTCTCGGGCTGGTCGCCTTCGTCGGCCTGCGGGTAGGGGTAGAAGCCCTGGCCCGTCTTGAAACCGTGGCGACCCTGTGCGACCAGGCGCTTGAGCGTCACCGGAGGAGCGAAGCGCTCGCCGTGCTTCTCGTGCAGGCGCTCGATCCGCTCCAGCGAGACGTCAAGGCCGTCGATGTCGGCCTTCCAGAACGGCGGGAACAGGCCCCGGCGGGGGTCGAGACCCGCTCCGGCCATCATCCCGACGTCGATGTCACGGACGGAAGCGACGCCTTCCTCGAGCAGCAGGCAGGCTTCGATCAGCGCCTTCGCCGTGAACAGGTCGGCCAGCTCCTGGGCGTCCGGCTCGCCGTCACCGGCGATCTGCGGCTGGCCATCCTTGTAGAGGCCGTCGCCGCCCGACTTGGCGCCCAGCTTGCCCTGGGCGACGAGGTCCTTCATGCCCTGATGTACGTAGAAGGAGTCGCCGTAGGAGTCCTGAAGGTGCTCGGCCACGTGGTAGACGGTGTCGAGCCCCAGCATGTCGACCAGGATGAACGGCCCCATCGGCGCGACGTTGGCCGCGGCGACACCTTCGTCGATCTTGGCGATCGAAAGGCCCTGCTCCTCCTGGGCGCGCCAGATCTCGCCGACCGCCGAGTTGAGGATGCGGTTGACGACGAAGCCGGGGACCTCACCGCAGGTGATCGGCTGCTTGCCGATGGACTGGGCAAAGTTCGAGGCGATCTGGACGGTCTCGGAAGTGGTCTCGTCACCGATGATCACCTCGACAAGCGGCATGACCGAAGCCGGGTAGAAGAAGTGGAAGCCGACCACCTTGTCCGGTCGGATCGTAGCTTCGGCCATCTCCGAGATCGAGAGCGAAGACGTGTTCGACGAGAGAATCGCGTGGCCGGGAGTGACCGCATCGAGCTCGGCAAAGACGGCCTGCTTGATCGCCATCTTCTCGGGAACCGCCTCGATCACGAAGTCGACGTCACCGAACTCCTCATAGGTGACGGTGCCGGTGACCAGGTCCATGACCTCGGTCAGACGGGCATCGGCCTGCTCCTGGCTGATCTTCTCCTTCTTGACCAGTCCGCCGAGCTGGCCGGTGGTGACGTTCCTGACCTCTTCGATCGCGTGGTCGACGAACTTCTGGTCGACGTCCTTGATCACTACCGGGGTGTCGGACGAGGCGATCGCCTGGGCGATCTGGCCGCCCATGGTGCCACCGCCGACTACGGCTGCCTTGTGTACGAACATAAGCTCTGTTGATCCTCCGTGGGGGTCGTTGGTGGAAGCCTGACGAGAAGTTGACTCGCGAGTCAATAAGGCTATAGACCCCGGGCGGCCCGTGTGCCGGCGCCGACCGTGGTCGGTTGAATGCCGGATGACGAGTGTGACGACGCTCCGTCTGCCGGGTGGGGTTACCTGCTAGCTTGACTGGCGATGGTTGACCTTCCGGTCGATCGTCGAGGTTCTGTTCCTTCCTGCGCAGCTGCGTTTTGTGGGTTACCGGATCTCCCCCTGACCCCCCCTCACAGGAAGTTGAACAAGATGTCATCGAAGTCTTTCGCCGATCTCGGCGTGTCCAGACCCGTAGTAAAAGCCTTGAACGAGAGAGGTTTCACCTCACCGTTCCCAGTCCAGCAGCAGGTGATCGAGGACGTCCTCGACGGCCACGATGTTCTGGTCCAGTCACCGACCGGGTCCGGCAAGACCCTCGCCTTCGGCGTGCCGCTCGTCGATCTGATCGAAGCGGGTGACCGCCGTCCCGCGGCGTTGATCCTCGCCCCGACCCGCGAGCTGGCCTCCCAGATAGTCGACGAACTCGACTCGGTCTGCCGCTCCCGGGCACTCTCGATCGTCGCCGTGTACGGCGGGGTCGGTATCCAGGCCCAGGCAAAGCGTGCGGCCCGCGCTCACATCGTGGTCGCCTGCCCCGGCCGGCTCGAGGACCTGCTCCAGCGCCGCGCTTTCACGCTCGATCACGTCAACCACCTGGTGCTCGACGAAGCCGACCGCATGCTCGACATGGGATTCAAGCCCGCCGTCGATCGCATCGTCAAGAAGATCAACAACGACCGCCAGACACTTTTCTTTTCGGCAACCCTTGAGGGTGCCGCCGGCAAGCTGGCCGATGCTTACACGCACGACGCGGTTACACACGTCAATCGGCCGGCGCCGGAAAAGCAGGGCAAGGTCGAGCACAGGTTCATTCATGTCTCGCATCAGGCCAAGGTCGAAACCCTTCTCAACGAGCTCGAAAACAGCGAGCGCGGCCGCACACTCGTCTTCGTCCGGACCAAGCACGGCGCCGACCGGCTGGTCAAGAAGCTCGGCCGCAGCCCCCAGATCCGGGCGGTCGCGATGCACGGCAACAAGTCCCAGAACCAGCGCCAGCGTGCCCTGTCCGACTTCGAGAAGGGCAAGGTGGACACGCTGGTCGCGACAGATGTCGCCGCTCGAGGCATCGATGTCGCTGACATCACCCATGTCATCAACTACGACCTCCCGGAGGATCAGGACACGTTCGTCCACCGGGTGGGACGCACCGGCAGGGCCGGAGCGAGCGGTCACGGGGTCAGCTTCGTGCTTGCCGAGCAGGCCCGCGACATGGGCAAGATCGCGAAGTCCCTCGGACTCAGCCACGAGTACGAACAGAGCGGCGGGCCCGTCTCGATCCACTCGGAAACGAGCACCACGAAGCGCTCCGGGAACGGGCGCAGTGGCGGCGGTAATCGCAGCGGAAGCTACCGGGGCAGTCAGGGCAGGGGCGGCGGCAAGCAATCGCGCGGCAGAGGCGCCCCCCGCAATTCCGGCTCCGGCGACTCGGATGGCAACCGTTCGAACGGCGACGGAAGGAACGACAGAAGCGGCAGTCGCGGCTCCGGACGGAACCCCGGACAGGGCAAGGGCAAGTCCAACGGACAGCCCGGCGGGCAGTCCCGCCGCGGCCGACGCTGACCCGTGGAGGTGGCGGCTTCACCACAAAGAGGCCGAACCCTGCTACGGTCCCGAGCATAGGGCCGGTTTGAAAGATCCGGCAAAGACGTGTGTAGCGCTCGCAGTCGTTGCTTTACCAGCATCCTCCGCGTTTGCAGCACCATCAAGTGGAGGATTCAATGCCCACTGGCACAGTTAAATGGTTCAGCGATGAAAAGGGCTTTGGTTTCATTACGCCCGATGACGGATCGAAGGACGTATTCGTCCATCACAGCGCCATCCAGGCGGACGGGTTTCGTACCCTCGCCGAAGGCGCCAAGGTGAACTACGAAGCAGAAGACGGACCGAAGGGTCCGGCTGCCGCTTCCGTGGAGCCCATCTGAGCCTCAGCCAAGCTGAAGCAAGCGAGCGCGCCCGCCATTCGGCGGGCGTTTCGCGTTAAGGGGGGGCTTTTCGCGTCAAAAGGGGAGCTTTGCAGGCGATTCCGCGGTCGCGACCGAATCGTCCGCCGGGTGGGCCTGTTTCAATAGGTACTGTGAACACCCGGTTTCACCTACGCGAACGGGTCTTTGGTGACCTGCGATCGGTCGGACACTCCGCGCGCAAGCCAGGCGGCGCGACCGCCGTGGAGGAAGAGCCTGTGCTACCCGTCTCGATCGAGCCGCCCAGCGGCCCCGACCCGATCGCGATCGACGCGTTCATGTTCGGCGAGCCGGAGTTGATGGCCGCTCACCTGCTGGCGGGCACGAAACCTGCGATCGTCGATCCCGGACCGGCGAATACCGCGCGTAACGTCATCGCCGCACTTGACGCGATGGGTGTGACCGAGATCGACTCGATCGTACTGACCCACATTCACTTCGACCATGCGGCCGGCACCGGTCTGCTCGCCGAACGATTCCCCGACGCGACCGTCTACATCCACGGCCGGGTCGCCGAGCACCTGGTCGATCCCACCCGGCTGACCGAAGGAGTCAGGGCAGTCTGGGGCGAAAATACCGAAGAGTTGTTCGGTCTGCCGAAGCCGGTCGCGGCCGCCCGGGTGGTGCCGCTCAGCGACGGGGACTCGATCGACCTCGGGGACCGCAAGCTGAAAGCGATCGCCACTCCCGGCCATACCCGGGCCCACATCTCCTTTCTGGACGATCAGACCGGAGCGTTGGTCTGTGGAGACGCGATCGGAATCCAGTTGCCTTCGAGCAACGTCATCCGGCCCTCGACACCGCCATCCGATTTCTCGTACCGGGACGCCCTGGCATCGATCTCACGACTGGCAGACCTGCAGCCCGAGAGCGTCCACCTCCCCCACTTCGGCCAGACCCGCTCCGGTCCGGATCAGACCTTCGACCAGGCCGGTGAGATCCTCCGGCGCTGGCATGAGAGTTTCGACAGAACCAGGGACGAAGCCGAGAGCGGGCTCGACCTCCAACGGCGGTTCAACGCCTGCGTCGAAGCGAGCCTCGAGCAGGTGACGCCGGTGACCCGCAAAGGATTCGAGGCGGTCAATCCCGTCTGGCTGAACATCGCCGGAATGACCGCCGAGGCCGAGCG
>JAUQWL010000253.1 GCA_030835185.1 Solirubrobacterales bacterium
GAAGTGTTCATATTCCACGCCGTTCAAAATCAATATGTCACTTTCAGAAATTTTCGCCACATCCGATGGAGCGGCTTGATAGGCATGCGGGTCTGCGCCGATGGGGAGCAGAGCATCCACGGTCAGGCGGTCGCCTGCCACATTTTGGGCAATGTCCGCGAGGAAGGAGGTAGAGGCAAGAACTCTCACAGCATCGTCACTGCTTTGAGAGGCAGACCCGCAGCCCGTTAAGAAAAGAGCCGCAAGGGTTAATATCATTAATACGGATTTGAAAACCTTATTCATTAATCAGCCTTTTTTCATACCACAGAGGGCATAGGGTGGTTTGTTTTATTAGCGGCAATTTGCACACAAGCCGAAAAGCTGCAGCCAATGTTCGTTGATCTGGTATCCCGTTTTTTTTGATATGGATTTCGTCAATGCTTCAAGATCGTCACCTTCGAAGTATTCCGCCTGCCCGCAATTCTGGCAAAGCAAAAGATGCTGGTGTCCCTGGCCCATTGAGATAAAAGCCTGGCATCCCATCGGCTGGTGCACGCGTTGAATGAGATGCAGTTCTTCAAGTTTTTCCAGCGTGCGGTAGACCGTGACCAGCCCCAATGCACGATATTTTTTCCGCCCAAGGTCGTACACTTCGAGAGGGGTGAGGGCATGTGTGGATTTCGCCACCATCTCCACAACAGCGCGGCGCGCGGCGGTGATGCGGTATCCATTTTCGTGCAGCTGGGCAAGCCAGGTGTCAGCGGACATAGACGCTCTTTTCGGTAATGAAAATCATTATCAATAACTATAAACGACAAAGGAGGGCTTGTCAAGCGGATTTTCACCTCCCCTTTCGATACGCGGTTTGTAAATGCGCGGCTAGAACTTGCGGTAGAATCGCCCGGCAGGATCCTATAAAATCATCGAATGGTCATCCCATGTCAAGTATTCGCAGTTTCGTTCTAAGAGGATTAATTTTCCTGGCGGTAATCTACAGCATGGTTGCCGGGCTGTATTATTCCTGGGGCGTTTATAAAAATTATTCCAGCGGCAGGCTGGATTACGTTTCCCAGTGGGAAAGCCGAATGGTCGATTTAAAGAAAACAATTCCCGCCGGTGAAAAACGGGTTGGATATGCTTCCGATTGGGATCTCACGGGCTTTGACAAAGATTCATATATTGAGTTCATTTTGACCCAATACACGCTCGCTCCTCTTTTCCTGGAAAGAAGCCTGAACCATGAATGGATCATCGTCAATTCGACCTCTTCTGAATTTCTGGGCCGGGTCACGAACCAAATAACCGACCCGTTCACCGTCCGGGACTTTGGAAGCGGAATTTATTTGATCCACAAAGGGGATAAGTAATGTTTTTCCTGGCCGTGCTGGCCTTTCTCCCGAAACTGGTCCTTGGTTTTTCGATTGCACACTTAATCTGGGTGGACGGTAGAATTTCCTCCCTGTTGTTGAAATTTTTCATCGGCATTCCCCTTGGGATGGGAATCGCATCCTTTCTTCTATTCTTTTCAAAATGGGCGGCGCTGGATCATCCAACCTGCATCGTCATCGAACTGGCAGTTGTTGCCGCAGCAGCGACTCTCATGCTTCTTAAGCGTGGAAATCCGTTTGGAAAGATCACATTCGATATGGACGCCGCCCTCATGAAACAAAACCGCGGCATGCTTGCAATTTTAGTTTTGGCGATCATTATTTCATTGATCGGATTTTTCACCACCGTAAT
>JAUQWL010000254.1 GCA_030835185.1 Solirubrobacterales bacterium
GTCCGGCCGGGCCCGTTTCTTTGTCCGGGCCGCTCCCGGAAGCCGTCCGGGTCGAATCGAGTGGCGGCTTCAGAAGGAGCGGCGGAAGGAACGCAGGCGCAGCGAGTTGGTGACCACGAAGATCGAACTCATCGCCATCGCGGCGCCGGCCAGGATCGGGTTGAGCCGGCCGGTCATCGCCACCGGGATCAGCACCACGTTGTACATGAAGGCGAAGAACAGGTTCTGCTTGATCGTCTTCAGGGTGGCCCGGCTGAGGCGGATCGCCTCGACCGTTCCCCGTGGGTCGCCGGAGATCAGGGTCAGGTCGCTGGCCTCGATCGCCACGTCCGAGCCGGTGCCGATCGCGATTCCGAGGTCCGACTGGGCCAGGGCGGGGGAGTCATTAACGCCGTCGCCGACCATGGCGACGGTGCGGCCGGCCGTCTGCTGGCTTCTCACCGCGTCCACCTTCTCCGACGGCAGGACCTCGGCCACGACCTGCTTGATACCGACCTGCGAGGCGACCGCCTGCGCGGTGGTCTCGTTGTCGCCGGTCAGCAGCACCGGTTCCAGACCGAGGGCCTGGAGTTCGCTGATCGCCTCGGCGCTGGTCGCCTTGACCGTGTCTGCGACGGCGAAGACGGCCCGGGCCTGCCCGTCCCAGGCGGCCACGATCGCGGTCTGGCCTTCGCCCTGGGCAGTGGCGAGAGCGGCTTCGAGTCCGGGTGCGAGACCCGCGGAGCCGGGCGCTTCAGCAGTCGATGGAACCGGACGGTGGCTCCCGTCCTCTGCATCTGTCCGGCCACCGCTCCGGTCGAGTTCGGTGGCGATCATCGACGGGCGACCGACCAGCAGCCGGTGACCCTCGACCTCGCCTTCGACCCCCAGCCCCTCGCGGTTGGCGAAGCCGGTCACGGGTGGAAGCTCGCCGACCTCCTCGCGGGCGCCGGCGGCGATCGCCCGCGCGATCGGGTGCTCGGAGGCGTCTTCGATCGCGCCGACCAGCCGCAGCGCTTCTCTGCGCGCGCCCGCCTCATCCGGGTCGCCCGTTCCGTCCGGCAGACCGTGGCCGGCAACCGTCACGCCGACCAGCTTCATCTCGCCGGTGGTGATCGTGCCTGTCTTGTCGAGCAGGATCGTGTCGATACTCCTGGTCGATTCGAGTACCTGCGGACCCTTGATCAGCAGGCCGAGGCGGGCGCCGCGGCCGGTACCGACCAGCAGGGCGAGCGGGGTCGCCAGGCCGAGCGCACACGGGCAGGCGATGATCAGCACCGAGACTGCGGCACTGACGGCGAAGGCGGACCCACTGCCTCCGATCAGCCAGAAGGCCAGGGTCAGCAGCGAGAGCACCAGAACCACGGGGACGAACACCGCCGAGATCCGGTCGGCCAGCTTCTGCACCGGCGCCTTGCCCGTCTGGGCCTCTTCGACCAGCCGGGCGATCTGGGCCAGCGCGGTATCGGTGCCGATCCTGACTGCTTCGACGACCAGGCGTCCGCCGACGTTGACACTGGCGCCGACCACGTCGTCCCCGGGCTGCTTCTCGATCGGGACCGACTCGCCGGTCAGCAGTGACTCGTCCACGGCAGATGCGCCTTCGACCACGACTCCGTCGGTCGCGACCTTCTCGCCGGGCCGGACCACGAAGCGGTCACCGATGCCGAGCTGTTCGATCGCGACCTCGGACTCGGTGCCATCGGCCCCGAGCAGCGAGACCTCCTTGGCGCCCATGTCGAGCAGCGCCTGGAGTGCATCCCCGGCCCGGGACTTGGCCCGCTCCTCGAAGTAGCGACCGGCCAGCAGGAAGGTGGTGATCACCCCCGCGGCCTCGAAGTAGAGATGGTCGAGCCCACCTCCCTGTGACGGGATCAGCTCGAACTTCATGGTCATGCCGATCTCTCCGGCCATGCCGAAGAGCAGGGCGTACAGGCTCCAGGAGTAGGCGGCCAGGGTGCCGAGCGAGATCAGCGTGTCCATGGTCGAGCCGCCGTGCCGGGCCGCCTTCCAGGCCGAGCGGTGGAAAGGCAGGCCGCCCCAGAAGACGATCGGCGTCGCCAGCGCCAGTGCTACCCACTGCCAGTAATCGAACTGCAGCGCCGGGATCATCGAGATCAGAACCAGCGGAACGGTCAGTACGGCGCTGAGTACGAAGCGATGAAAGAGGGTCGAGACGGGCGCGACCGAGTGGCTCATGTGGTCATGCGGGTCGGCGCCGTGATCCATGCCGCCGCCTCTGTCTGCACCGCCGGTGGCGACGGAAGTGCTCTGCGGATCGTCTGTGGCAGCGGCCTGGCCCCC
>JAUQWL010000255.1 GCA_030835185.1 Solirubrobacterales bacterium
GGCCGTTGTTCTGCCATGATCCCGCGCTGTGACTACTACTGAATCCACACTCCTACACGCCCCAGAGGGGGTTCCGGTCGAAGGTTCCAATGGTCTCCTGGTGGAGGTCGACGGCCGGATCGTTCCAAACTACGCAGCGACGATCGTATCGTTCGAGGAAGGCGACGTCGTCAACGGCAAGGTCGTCCGAATCGACCGCGACGAGGTCCTGCTCGACATCGGCTACAAGTCGGAGGGGGTGATCCCGTCCGGCGAGCTCTCGATCCGAAAGTCGGTCGACACTTCTGAAGAGGTCGAGCTGGGCGAGGAGATCGACGCCCTCGTAGTCACCAAGGAAGACGCCGAGGGTCGCCTCATCCTTTCCAAGAAGCGCGCCCGCTTCGAGAAGGCCTGGCGCAAGATCGAGGCTGCCGCCGAATCCGGCCAGCCGGTCGAAGGCGGCGTGATCGAGGTCGTCAAGGGTGGCCTGATCATCGACCTCGGTATCCGCGGTTTCCTGCCGGCCTCGCTGGTCGACATCCGCCGGGTCCACAACCTCGAGGAGTTCACCGGGCAGACGCTCGAATGCAAGGTCATCGAGCTCAACCGCAGCCGCAACAACGTCGTACTTTCCCGTCGCGCCGTGCTCGAAGAGGAGCGCAAGGAAGTCCGCGACCAGATCCTCGACCGCCTGCAGCCGGGCGAGGTCGTGGAAGGCAAGATCTCGAACATCGTCGACTTCGGCGCCTTCGTCGACCTCGAGGGTATCGACGGCCTGATCCACATCTCCGAGCTTTCGTGGAGCCACGTCAACCACCCGTCAGAGGTGGTGGCGATCGGCGACACGGTCAAGATCAAGGTGCTCGACATCGATCGCGACCGCCAGCGCATCTCGCTCGGTCTGAAGCAGACCCAGGAAGACCCGTGGCAGCGTGTGGTCAGCACCTACCGCTCCGGCGACGTGCTCGAAGGCACGGTCACCAAGGTCGTGTCGTTCGGTGCTTTCGTCGAGATCCTCGATGGCGTCGAGGGCCTGGTCCACATTTCCGAGCTGGCCGACCACCACGTCGAGAACCCGGCCGAAGTGGTCGAACTCGGCGCCAACCTCAACGTCAAGATCCTCGAGATCGACGAGGAGCGCCGCCGGCTTTCGCTCAGCATCAAGCGGGTCGAGGGCCAGAACATGCTGCTCAAGGATCTCGGTGCCGCCCTTGCGGCTGCGTCGGGCGGGGGCGAGGAAGCAGTCGAGACGGAAGCCATAGAGGCGGATTCCGAGGGAGATGAGGTCGCGCCCGAAGTCCAGGAAGAAGTTGCCGAAGCGATCGCCGAGGTAGATGTGGCTGAGGCCGCTGCGGAGACGATCGAAGAGCAGGCGTCGGTCGAAGAGCCGGCAGCCGATCAGGTCGACGAAGCTGAAGCGGCAGAGGTTGAAGCGGTCGAAGCGGTCGAAGAGGTCGAAGAAGCTGAAGCCCCGGCCGGCGAGCCAGAAGGCGGCAGCGAGGCTGAGCCGGTCGAAGCGGTCGAGCACGAAGCCGAGGCGGTCGAAGAGGCCGAAACCGAGGCTGAAGCCGAGGCCGAAGTCGTGGAAGAGTCCGGGGAGACCGCGGACGCTGCCGAAGGGGACGAGCAGTCCTAACCATCGGGCTTACCGGCGGCGTGGCCGCCGGCAAGTCTGCGGCGCTCGAAGCCCTCGGGCGCCTCGGTGCAGCGACGATTTCGGCGGACCGGATCGTCCACGACCTGCTGGACCGCGAACCGATGGTCTCGGCCCTTCGGCGCCGGTGGGGCGATTCGATCGAGTCTGGCGGGGCTGTCGACCGTGCCGCCGTCGGCCGGCGCGTCTTCAACGATCCCGAAGAACTGGCCTGGCTCGAGGCAAAAGTTCATCCGCTCGTGCAGGATGAGATCACCGAATGGTTTTCCAGCCTGCCCGAACAGTGCGGTGTGGCCGTGGTCGAGGTTCCACTGCTGTTCGAAGGCGAGATGGCCGACCGGTTCGACTTCACGGTCGCGATCGTCGCTGACGAACGGTTGAGGCGCGAACGGGCTGAGGCGAGAGGGCAGGTCGGTCTCGAAGGCCGCGAAGGCCGGCAGCTTCCCCAGGCCGGGAAGGCCGCCCGTGCCGACCGGGTGATAAGGAACGAGGGCAGCATCGCCGATCTCGAGGCACGGCTGCGCGAGATGCTGGTCGATCTGGGCGCGCAACCGACGACCGACGGGCGGCAATAGCCTGTAGGCCCCCGAATGGCTTCTCCGCGGACATCATCGAGATCCAGGAAGAGGAACCCGTCCAAGGTCGGTCGGGCCGTATTCGTGCTGGTCGCCCTGGTAGCAGCCGCGGTGGTCGCGGTCTTCCTGCTTTCTGACTTTTTCGAGCGCGGGATCCGGGAGGTGACCCTTCCTCTGCGGCACGAGAACATCATCCGCCAGCAGGCCAACGACAAGGGCGTAGACGCGGCTCTGATCGCCGCGGTGATCTACACCGAGTCCCGTTTCGTCGACCAGACTTCGGGGGCCGATGCCCGTGGCCTGATGCAGATAACGCCTGAGACCGCAAACGACATCGAACGCCTCAGCGGCGGCACTTCCTTCGAGATCGACGACCTCAGCGATCCCGACATCAACATCCGCTACGGCACCTTCTATCTGGCCCATCTCCTCGACATCTATGACGGCGACCTGGTTGCCGCCCTGGCCGCGTACAACGCCGGGCCGGGCAACGCCGCGGCATGGGGCGGGGCCGATATGAAACTCGACGACATCCAGTTCGCCGAGACCCGGGAGTACGTGAAGGGCGTTCTCGAGAAGCAGCGCGAATACAGACACCTGTACGACCTGGAACTGGGATATTGAGCCGCCTGCGGATCTTCGCGCTCGCCGGGGCCGTCGGGCTGGTTCTGGCTGACTCGTCGGTCGTCGTACTCGCGCTGCCGCAGATCTTCCGTGAGTTCGACACCTCGATCTCCGGCGTCGCGTGGGTTCTGATCATCTTCAACCTGGTGCTCGCTCTGCTTGCCGTCCCCGGAGCCCGGGCGGCGCGCCGCTACGGCCCCGGTCGATCGGCTGCAATCGGCCTTGCTGTGTTCGCCGGAGGCAGTCTCGCCTGCGGGCTGGCGACCGGCCTCGGACCGTTGCTCACCGGTCGGGCGGTGCAGGCGGCCGGCGGCGCGATCGCCGTGACCGCGGCGCTCGAGCTGTTGATCTCGTCGACCGGCGGCGAGCGCCGCGGGATCGCCATCTGGGTCGGGGCCGGCGCGATCGGCGCGGCGGTCGGGCCCGGCCTCGGCGGGCTGCTGACCGAACTCGTCTCCTGGCAGTCGATCTTCCTGATTCAGGTACCGGTTGCGATCATCGCGGCCGTGCCGCTTCGCGACGCGATCGTCGAAGAGACGCGCGAGTGGGAGGTCCCCGCGGCCGACGCCCGCCGCGAAAGCCGGCCGCATCTCCCAGCCAACATCGCTCTGGCTCTGGTCTCGGCTGCGATAGCGGCGACGCTCTTCCTGGTGGTACTGCTCCTGATCGAAGGCTGGCGGCTCAGCCCGATCGAAGCGGCGGCCGTGGTGACCGTGCTGCCGCTGGCCGCCCTCGCCGGAGCGCACTTCGGCCGGGCCGTGCCGTCGGAGCGGATGCGGGCGGCCGCCGGAGCGATCTTCCTGGCCGGAGGCCTCGCCGGGCTCGCGCTCCTTCCCCGGGCTTCGGTCGCTTACGTGATCCCGCCACAGATTCTCGCCGGCATCGGCCTGGCGCTGGTGCTCTCGGCGCTGACCGAAGCGGCGGTCACCGGTCGCTCACAGGCCGGTATACATGGCGGCTGGACCATCGCCGCGCGGCATGCCGGCGTTGTGGTCGGCCTGTTGATCCTCACCCCTGTATTCACTTCGCAGCTCGACACCGAACGCGTCAATGCCCTCGACGCAAGCACCGCGATCCTGCTCGACTCGGAGATCCCGCCGGCCGGGAAGCTGGATCTCGGGTCGAGGCTGGCTGAGCAGATCGATATCCAGGGGGACCGTGTCCCGGATATCTCGCCCGCCTTCGAACCGCTTCCCACCGACCCGGTCGAGCGGGACGAGTATGAAGATGTGTTCTCGGCGATCGAGGACCAGCTCGATCGCGCCGCCACGCATGCCTTCTCCAGCTCCTTCTTCCTTGCCGCGCTCTTCGGACTGGTCAGTCTGCTGCCGATCGGCCTCACCCGGAGGCTCGATCTGTGACCAGGGAAGATCCCACAGAACCCCTGAAGGACGACGAGGACCCGACCGAGCCGCTCATCGGGGCAGGGGACCCCACGGAACCGTTGCCTTCCGGCGGAGAGGACCCGACCGAGGCCCTGCCCGAAGGGGGGGTGGCGCC
>JAUQWL010000043.1 GCA_030835185.1 Solirubrobacterales bacterium
TCAACACCGCAGCGTCGGCAGCACCGGGCGGCCGCACCGTTCGCGAGCCGACCAGCGAGTCGTACTGCTCGTAGGCCCAGCGCTTCGAGGCGATCGAAGGCGACCCGAGCAGGCTGAGCAGGATTTCACCTGGATCCGCCGCATCGCGGAGGCTGGTCCGGTTGCCGTAGATCCACCCCGGGGGCGGTGCCGGATCGAGGTCGTAGAGCGGGCAGCCGTCAACCAGGTCGTCCACCGCGATCTGGCCGACCGTCTCGCCGTCCCTGAGGATGCGGAAGTCGCCGCTGCCGGTCACTTCTCCGATTACGGCCGAGGCTGTCTGCCACTTGTCGCAGACTGCCAGTACGGCCCCGACCCGGGACGGCTCGACCACGGCGAGCATGCGCTCCTGAGATTCGGAGACCATGATCTCGAAAGGCTCCATGTCGGCTTCGCGCAGCGGTACCAGGCCGACGTCGATGTCGATGCCGACCCCTCCGGCCGAGGCCATCTCACCGGCGGAGGAAGTCAGCCCGGCGGCGCCGAGATCCTGAAGCGAGATCAGCAGGTCTTCGCCGAGCAGTTCCTGGCAGCATTCGAGAACCTTGGACTCTTCGAACGGGTCGCCGATCTGGACCGTCGGCCGTTTGCTCGAGTCGCCCTCTTCGAGTTCGGCCGAAGCCAGGACCGAAGCGCCGCCGATGCCGTCCCGTCCGGTGAGTGAGCCGATCAGGACCACCTTGTTGCCGACTCCGGTTGCTGCGGCCCGCACCATTTCGTCGGTCCGGGCGATTCCGACACACATCGCGTTGACCAGCGGGTTCTGTTCGTACGGGGGTTCGAAGTAGATCTCTCCTCCGACCGTGGGGATGCCCATCGAGTTCCCGTAGTGGCCGATTCCCCGGACGACTCCGTCGACCAGGTATCGGGTGCGCTCGGTGTCCAGCTCGCCGAACCGAAGTGAGTCGAGGATCGCGATCGGACGCGCACCGAGGGCGATAACGTCGCGAATGATGCCGCCGACCCCGGTGGCCGCACCCTGGAAAGGCTCGACCGCGCTCGGGTGATTGTGCGACTCAACCTTGAAGGCGATCGAGTGGCCGTTGCCGATGTCGACGGCGCCGGCATTCTCGCCCGGGCCCATCACCACCCTCGGGCCCTCGGTCGGCAGGGAGCCGAGCAACTTCTTCGAGTGTTTGTAGGCACAGTGCTCCGACCAGAGGAGCGAGAACATCGCCAGCTCCACGTCGTTGGGCTCGCGCCCCATCCTGGCGACGATCCGTTCGAACTCGGTATCGGTGAGACCGAGTTCACGATGCTTCGGGAGGGAATCAGGCACGTGCCGCCCCGGCTGCGATCGCGGGCCCACGGAGGATCTTCAGGCCGTCGGTGCCTCCGGCCAGTGGATCGACCGCATGCTCGGGATGAGGCATCAGGCCGAGCACGTTGCCGGCCTCGTTGGTCACCCCTGCGATGTCGTTGAGCGATCCGTTCGGATTCTGGCCCGGGGCGTATCGGAAGGCAACCTGGCCGTTCGCTTCGATCCGTTCCAGCAGTTCCGGTGGCGCGAAGAAGCGCCCGCTCTGGTGCTTGAAGGGGATCGACAGACGCTCGCCGGGTTCCAGCCCGCTCAACCACAGCGAGTCCGATTCGCCGACTATCAGCTCCCCGGCCCGACAGATGAAGCGGGTGCTCTCGTTGTCCAACAGCGCGCCGGGAAGCAGCCCGGATTCGCACAGCACCTGGAATCCATTGCAGATCCCGAGCACCGGCCCCCCGTCCGCGGCGAATTCAGCGACCGCCGTCATCGCCGGCGAGAAGCGCGCGATCGCCCCGGCCCGCAGATAGTCGCCGTACGAGAACCCCCCGGGTACGACTATGCCGTCAAATTCGCTGAGGTCCGTTTCCTCGTGCCAGACCAGTCGCGGCGAATGGGTGGAGTCGGAGCTGTCCCCGGCCTGGCTGCGGGTGGCTACTCCGCAGGCGTGGAGAGCATCCCGCTCGTCGCAGGAACCGGGGAACTGGAGGACTCCCCAGATCACAGGATCTCGATCTCGTAGTCCTCGATCAGCGGGTTGGCGAGCAGCTTCTCGCAGAGCTCTTCCAGCCGCCGGTCGTCCTGAGCCCTCAGCTCCACGATCCGCCCGACCCGGACATGTTCGATTCCCTCGAACCCGAGTGCAGGCAGGGCACTCTCGACGGCCTTGCCCTGAGCATCGAGAATGCCTTCTTTCGGCCTGATCAACACGCGTACTGAAATCAAAGCGCCTCCCCGGTGATCCGTTCGTAAGCCTCCAGGTACTTGCTCCTCGTCTGGGCGATCACTTCGGGCGGCAACTCGGGTGCCGGTGGGTTGTGGTCCCAGCCGGTGGCATCGGCCCAGTCCCTGACGAACTGCTTGTCGAAGGAGGCCTGGGAGCGGCCAGGCTGGTAGTCGTCGACCGGCCAGTAGCGGGAAGAGTCGGGAGTCATGACTTCGTCACCGAGGACGACCTCCGCTCCTGCATGGCTTCCGAACTCGAACTTCGTATCGGCGAGGATGATGCCCTGGTCGGCGGCATGTGTGGCGCCCACTTCGTAGAGCTCGATCGAGATCCGGCGCAGTTCTTCCATCAGCGACCGGTCGCCGATCAGCCGGGTGGCCTCTTCGAATTCGATGTTTTCATCGTGCTGCCCGAACTCGGCCTTGGTGGCGGGGGTGAAGATCGGCCGGGGCAGGCGGTCGGACTCCTTGAGTCCGGGCGGGAGTCCGACCCCGCAGACGGCGCCGGTCTCCTGGTATTCGCGCCAGGCCGAACCGGAGAGGTAACCCCGCACCACGCACTCGATCGGATACATGTCGAGCTTTCTCACCCGGATCGCCCGCCCGGCGATCTCCTCCGGCACCTCCGTCGAAAGCAGGTGGTTGGGCACGATCTTCCCGGTCTGGCCGAACCAGAAGACGGACATCCCGGTCAGCACTTTGCCTTTGTCGGGTATCTCATCCGGCAGGATCACGTCGTATATGGAGATCCGGTCGGAGGCAACCAGCAGAAGGTCCTCTTCGAGTTCGTAGATCTCCCGGACCTTGCCGGATGAGTGCAGCCTCAGTTCGTCGAGCGAGTAGGACATGTCACGGCGATGCTACCCGCTCGATTCAAAGGAATCGTGTCCGGCTCTTCGACCGATCCCGGGCACCTCGGCAGCGTTCGGGCTATCCTGACCCGCCATGAGAGCGATTATGGCTTTGGTTGCGGTTCTGTCGGTCGCCATCTCGGGGACCGCGGCGTCGGTCGCTGCGGCGGATGTGCCGCCCTGCACGGGTCGGGCCTCTTCGTCAGTCCTCTACTCCGGTCTCGGCAAGCTTGAATCGGTGGCTACCGGCAACGGCGGCCGGATCTACGTGTCGTTGACGCCCGAGGACTCGACGGCCAGCCGGCTGATCACCATCCGGCGTCCGGGGGGCACGCCGCGCACCGTTGCGGACGGGCCTGGTGGGCCCGGGGGTCTGGCCTGGGCCAAACGTCGTCTGCTCTGGGGCTACGGGAATACCGCTGAAGCCGGGGAAACCGGGGATGAGAACCCGGTCGCCGGTCTCTACCGGGTGAACTTGAAGACCGGCAGCAAGTCCGTGGTCTCGGATCGCCTCGGGATGGCGAACGGGGTGGTCCGGGCGAAGAACGGCGCGATCTACGCATCGAACGACTTTGGCATGAAGCTCGACCGGATTACACCGTCCGGCACCACGGTCAACGGCTGGGCTACCGTCGAGAGCGCCAACGGACTGGTACTCAGCAAGAACCAGAAGTACCTGTTTGCCGCCCAGACATTCGCCGAGCCTTCGGCGATTTCGCGGATCAGGATCTCGGATCCCGGCACGGTCGAGACCTGGGCCGGCACCGAAGGCCTGATCACCGGCAACCCGATCTTCGACGGGCTGACCCGCGACAACAAGGGCAACCTCTACGTGGCCGCCTGGGCCGCGGGCGAAATCTGGAAGGTCGATTCAAAACGGCGGTTCTGCGTGGTGGCTACCGACCTCGGGCGGCCCTCGGCCCTGGTCTTCGGGAAGTCAGAGAAAGGCTTTCGGTCGGGCCGGCTCTACACGGTCGGTTTCAACGGAGAGCTCGCCGAGATCAAGGGCGCCGTCGCCGCGACCTATCCCTCGGGCTGAGTCCCGTCGGCTCTGACGCCCGGCGGTCTTTTCGCGCGGGTGGATCGCCGAGGCGATCGCATCCTGACCGGGGTGCAGGGGATCAGCGCAGAGCCTCCAGCCGCTCGAAGATCACCGGGAGGTGGCCCAGGTATGCGTCATAGTCGAAGATCTCGTCGAGGTCGAGTTGCGGGGCTGACGCGCCGATCAGCTCGCGGAAGTGGGTGCCGGTATCGAACGCTTCCTGGGCGGCGGCCTGGACCGTGCGGTAAGCCTCGTCGCGGGTCAGGCCCGATTCGACCAGCGCGGTAAGAGCCCTCTGGCTGAACAGGGCGCCATGGGTCTGCTCGAGGTTCGATCGCAGCCGGTCGCAGTGGACCACCAGGCCGGACGCCACCTCGGTCACCAGGTGTTGCATGTAGTCGAGGGTGATCGTCGCGTCGGGAAGGATCACCCGCTCGGCACCGGAGTGAGAGATATCGCGTTCGTGCCACAGTGCCACGTTCTCGAGGCCGGTCTGGGCGTAGCCCCGGAGCAGCCGGGCGAGGCCTGTCAGCCGTTCGGACCGAATCGGGTTGCGCTTGTGCGGCATCGCCGAGGATCCCTTCTGCCGGCCGGCGGCGAAAGGTTCTTCGGCCTCGCGGACTTCGGTGCGCTGGAGATGCCGGATCTCGGTTGCGAAACGTTCGATGCCGGCACCGGCGATCGCGATCGCGCTGAGCAGCTCGGCGTGACGGTCACGGGGCACCACCTGGGTGGCGATGTCGTCGCGCTTCAGTTCGAGGGCATCCATCACGCGCTCCTCGATGACAGGTGGAACCGAGGCGTACGTCCCGACCGCTCCCGAGAGCTTGCCGATCGCGCACTGCTCCACCGCACGCTCGAGCCGGTGCAGGTTGCGGTCGGCCTCGAAAGCGAAGCCGGCCAGCCGGAGTCCGAAAGTGGTCGGTTCGGCGTGGACCCCATGGGTGCGGCCGACGCAGAGCGTGTCGCGGTAGTCGAAAGCGCGGGCTGTCAGCGCGTCCCTGTAGGCCCGCGCACCCTCGATCAGGATCTTTCCGGCAGCCGCGAGTTGGGTCGCGAGCGCGGTGTCGAGGACGTCCGAGGAGGTCAACCCGTAATGGATCCAGCGGCCCTCCTCGCCGATCGACCCGGCGACCACGTCGATGAAGGCGGCGACGTCATGGTTGGTGATGCGCTCGCGTTCGTTCACCGCATCGACCGTAAAGGCGGCGCGCTCACGGCAGGCACGGGCGGCGTCGGTGGGGACGACCCCTTCAGCCGCCCAGGCGTCGGTGGCCGCCAGTTCGACCTCGAGCCAGGCATTCATCTTCGCCTCGGGGGTCCAGATCGAACCGATTTCGTCGCGTGTATATCTCTCGATCATCTTCCGTCTTCCCTCGACCGGCTGTGGTCGCTCGTCGTGGTCAATTGTTGATCATGCGCGCGGCAAGGATGCCGGCGTTCCTTGCGCCGTTCACCGCGACGCAGGCCACCGGGACGCCGGGGGGCATCTGGACGGTGGCAAGCAACGAGTCGAGTCCGCTCAGGGATTCTCCCAGCAGCGGCACGCCGATCACCGGCAGGTCGGTGTGGGCGGCGGCGACTCCGGGCAGCGCTGCCGACATGCCGGCGCCGGCGATGATCACCCGCAAGCCCCGCATCCGGGCTGCGCCGCAGTAGTTGCTGACCAGTTCCGGTTCACGGTGAGCCGACATCACCCTGACCTCGTATCTGATGCCGCACTCCTCGAGTACCTGTCCGGCGGGATGCATCCTGGTCTTGTCAGACTCCGAAGCCATGATGATCCCGACCTGGGGCCGCTCGACTTCGACTTCCCGGAACAGCTCTTCGACCGACGCGAGGATCTCGGTCTCAGGGGATTGAGGCTGGTCACTCAAGGCTGGGCGGTCCTGGCTGGCAACGGGTCCTGTCCTGCGCGTCTGACCTCGCGCTCGGCGATGTCGTTGCGCATCTGGCGGCCCTCGAACTTGACGGCCGCGGCAGCATCGTATGCGCACCGGCGTGCGCTCGCCGGATCCGGTCCCAGCCCGGTCAGGTTGAGCACCCTTCCTCCGGCCGTGACGATCTTTCCATCGACTTCCGCCGTGCCGGCATGAACGACTTCGGCACTCCGGGCGGCTTCCTCGAGGCCGGTGATCACGTCGCCTTTCGATGAGGATTCCGGATAGCCGGCCGACGCGAGTACGACGGTCACCGCCCAGTCCTCGCTGAACTCGACCTCACAGTCGATCAGTCCCCCGGTGACGCAGGCTTTGGCGAACAGTTCGACCAGGTCTGTCTCCAGCCGCGGCAGGACCGCCTGGGTTTCGGGGTCACCGAAGCGGGTGTTGTATTCGAGTACTTTCGGGCCGTCGGAGGTCATCATCAGACCGGCGTACAGCACCCCGTGGAAGGGGGTGTCGCGGCGCTTCATCAGGTCGACGATCGGCTGATGGACCAGCGCGCTCAGTTCGGCAAGCCTGTCGTCGGAGATCGTCGCCACCGGTGAGTAACTGCCCATGCCGCCGGTGTTCGGCCCCTCGTCGCCGTCACCGATCCGCTTGTAATCCTGAGCAGGGGCGAGCGGCACCGCACGTTCGCCGTCGCAGAGCGCCAGCAGGGAAAGCTCTTCACCCTCCAGGAAGTCCTCCAGAACGACCTCTGTCCGGCCGAAGCGCTGCTCGGTGAAGAAGATCTCGACCGCTTCGCGGGCCTCGGCCTCGTTCTTGCAGATCAGGACGCCTTTTCCGGCGGCCAGGCCATCCGCCTTGAGCACGGTCGGATACGACGCGCGGGAAAGCCCGTCGAGCGCCTGCTCCCGGTTGCGCACCACCGTGTAGGCGGCCGTCGGGATCCCGGCCTCCTGCATCGCTTCTTTGGCGAATGTCTTCGAACCTTCCAGCCGGGCGGCACCGCGGGACGGCCCGAAGGCGGAGATACCGGCTTCGCGCAGCCCGTCGACCACACCGGCTACCAGCGGCGCTTCGGGCCCGACGGCCACCAGGTCGATCGCATGCTCACGCGCCGCCTCGACGACTGCGTCCACGTCACAGGGATCGAGATCCGGCAGACAGCCGGCATCGAGGGCAATGCCGGGATTCCCGGGAGCGCAGAACAGCTCGGGTGACTGCGGCGAACGCGCCAGAGCCTTGACGATCGCATGCTCGCGGCCACCCCCTCCCAGGACGAGAATCCTCAACTGACCGGTCCCTGTATCAGAGGACTTCGGCCAGGCGCTCGGCAGAGAGCGCGGTGAGTGTCTGGCTGGTCATCGTGCCGCGCGAACCCATCTCGATCGAAACCTTGGCCATGATCTCCTCGGAGGGTGCCTCGATCACGGTGACGAAATCGAACTGCCCCAGCGTCGTGTACTGGGCGACGACCTTGGCGCCGAGCGCCTCGACCTCGCGGTTTACCTCGGCCACCCTGCCCGGGTTGGCCTTCAGCGTCTTGACTCCGTCAGCGGTCAGGTTGGTCAGCATCACATAGGTGGGCATCGCGGTCCTCTCTTCGAGTTGAAGGTTATTCCCAGCATACGCCAGCAAACCGGGCCACGGGGCAATGTATCGACCACCTCCGGGGATCGCCGTCACGAAGGCCGATCGCTCCGGATTCGGGTGGCCGGGACCCTGTCCGGCGCAACACGGAAGTCCTTCGCCAGGTCCGCCCGCCCGGATGCACCCGTTCGATACCGGCAAGGCTTCTGGCGCCACTGCCGTCTTCCTCGCCGGTCCTGGCGTGACCGCTGCCGGCCCGGACCCACGTTGAACCCGGGACGGTTGCGTCGGGAACGGCCGTGTCGGGGGGACGGCTGTGGTGGGGGGACGGCTGTGGTGGGGGGCGAGCTCAGTAGCCGAAGCCGGCGTGGATGTGGTCGGTGTGATCGGCCATCGCGAAGGCGGGGCCGGACCCGTCGAGGTCGTATCCGTAGATCAGTTCGGTCGGTTTCGCACCTTCCGGAAGGCTGGCCAGGATCCGGCCGACCTCGGAGCAG
>JAUQWL010000001.1 GCA_030835185.1 Solirubrobacterales bacterium
TCCGCCCGTACCCGGCCAGGGCGGAGTGCCCCTCCTGAAGCCGGGCTCCTCCCGACTCGACAAAGCCGACGACCGGGGCACCGGCTTCGCCGGCCAGGTCCATCGCGCGGACGATCGTGTCCGCATGGGACTCGCCCAGCGATCCACCGAGAAAGCCGGGATCCTGGCAGTAACAGAAAACCGGGCAGCCTCCGACCCGACCGGCGCCGGCGACTACCCCGTCGCCAGGTCGCGCCCGGTCACCCAGGCCGTCAGAGAGCACGGCAGAGCGGATCGGCCGGAAGCTGCCCTTGTCACACAGGTTCTCCAGCCGGCGCCGGGGAGATCGTCCACCGGCGGGAGCCTGCGCGTTCGCCGCGACGGAGAGGGTCATGTCGCGGCAAAGCAGAGTACGGCGTTGTGGCCGCCGAACCCGAATGAGTTGGAAATCGCGTACCTGCGACCGTCGCCGGCCGGCTGGGGCAGCCGAAGGTTGCGACCGCGGTCGGGGACGTAGTCGAGGTCGAGGCCCTCCTCCGGCTCTTCCCAACCGACGGTCGGCGGAGCGATGCCGCGCCTCAGGGCCCCCACGGTCGCTACCGCCTCGACCGCGCCCGCGGCACCCATCAGGTGACCGATGACCGATTTGGTCGAGCTGACCGGAACCGTGCCGGCAGCGTCGCCCAGAGCCAGCTTCAGGGCATCGGTCTCGGAACGGTCGTTGAGCGGCGTCGAGGTACCGTGAGCGTTGACGTAGTCGAGATCGTCCGGGGAGAGTCCGGCTTCGTCGAGCGCGATGCCGATCGCCCGGGCCGACTGGGTGCCGGCCGGATCCGGGGCGGTCAGGTGGTGCGCGTCGCAGGTCGCGCCATAGCCGATGATCTCGCCGAGCACGGTGGCACCGCGCTCCGCAGCCCGGTCGGCGTCTTCGAGAACCAGGACCCCCGCTCCCTCGCCCATCACGAAACCGTCGCGTCGGGCATCGAAAGGCCGGGAAATACCGGACGGCGAAGTCGCACCCATCGAAGCGAAAGCTGCCTTGGCGATGCCGGTCATCGCGGACTCGGAGCCGCCGGTGACCGCCGCGTCGGCCTGGCCGGACTGGATCAGCCTGGTCGCTGCGCCGATCGCGTGGGCGCCTGCCGCACAGGCGGAAACCACGCCGTAGGTCTCGCCGCGGAGTCCGAACCTCATGGCCAGGGCGGCCGAAGCGGCATTGCCCATCATCAGGGGGACGGCCAGCGGAGAAACGGCCTTGGCACCCTTCTCGCGAAGCACAGCGCCCTGGCTCTCCAGCGAAGAGATACCACCGATGCCGGTGCCGACGATGCAGCCGATCCGCTCCGGCGGGTAGGGGGTCTCGTGTCGCCAACCGGCCTGCTCCCTGGCTTCTTCGCCGGCGACCAGAGCCAGCTGAGTGAAGCGGTCGGCCCGGCGGCATTCCTTGCGGCTGAGGAAGTCGAGTGGTTCGAAGTCGTGACACGTCCCGGTGCCGTCCTCGAGGCCGCTCTCGCCCCCCGACCACCGTTCGACCAGAGTCGGGGCGCTGACTCCGAGAGGGGTGACCGCGCCGGTCCCGGTGATGACGACCCGACGGCTCATGATGCCTTTGCGACCACCATGTCGATCACGTCGCCGACCGTCTTCAGGTTCTGGACGTCGTCGCCGATCAGCTCGACGCCGAACTCGTCCTCGACTATCTGAGCGATCTCGACCAGATCGAGCGAATCGACATCGAGCGACTCGAAAGTCGCTTCCCGGCTGATCTCAGCGGGCTCGGCTCCGACTTCGATGAGTCCGTCGGTAATCACCTTTTCGGCTGTCTGCGGGTTGACCTGTGTGGGCATGTTTCTCCTGTTCTCCTGGTTTGTTCTGAAATGTCAGGCGCTGAGGCCGCCGTCGACGGTCAGGGTCGTGCCGGTCACGTACGAGGCCTCTTCGGATGCGAGGAAGCCGATGCAGGCGGCGATCTCCCCGACCGAGCCGGGACGCCTGGCGGGGATCCCGTCGACGAAGGCACCGTCCCCCAGGTCGGCGGTGAGCCCGGTTTCGACGAAGCCCGGCGCGACTGCGTTGACAGTCACACCGCGACGGGCGACCTCGACCGCGACGGTGCGGGTCATCCCGACCAGTCCGGCCTTCGAAGCCGCGTAGTTGGCCTGGCCGGCGTTGGCCCGCGGTCCGACGATCGAGGCCACGTTGACGATTCGTCCGTAACGGGCCCGGAGCATCGGTTTGAGCACCCGGCGGGTCAGCCTGAAGGCGGCGCTCAGGTTGGTCTGGATCACCGTGTCCCACTGGTCGTCGTCCAGCTGGGCGGCGAGGCCGTCGGCGCGCCGGCCGGCGTGGTTCACCAGGACGAGCACCGTTCCGAGCCGGCCCTCGACCTGCTCGACCAGCGTGACGATCGCCTCAGGGTCGCCGAGGTCGGCGTGAAAGCTTGCGGCCCGGCCGCCTCCGGCCTGGATCCGGGCAACCACGTCTTCGGCGCCCTCGGCGTCGGAACGGTAGTGGACGGCAACCGGGCGTCCCGTCGCCGCCAGATCGACGGCGACCGCGGCGCCGATGCCCCCGGAGGCTCCGGTGACCAGGACCGCGCCTTGAATCTCGGCTCCCGGCTGCCGGGTGGAGCTCAAGCGTCACCCCAGTCGACCACCGCGGCGCCCCAGGTGAGTCCCCCGCCGAAGGCACCGAGCAGCACCTTGTCGCCGGTTCCGAGCCGCTCCTGCGACCGGGCCTCGGCGAGGGCTATCGGGATCGAGGCAGCCGAAGTGTTGCCGTAGCTCGGGACGCAATCGACCACCTTGGCCGGATCGAGGCCGAGCCGGTCTCCGACCGCCTCGATGATCCGGGAGTTGGCCTGGTGGTAGGCAAAGAGGTCGATCCCGGACAGCTCGACACCGGCACGGGCAACCGCCTCCAGGGTGATTTCCTCCAGTCTCTCGACCGCCTGGCGGAAAGTGTCGTGACCCTTCATGTGGATGATCGCTTCGGCCCGGGTGGCCTCGACCAGGTCGCCGCGCTCGCCGTCACTGGCCAGCAGCACCGGACCGATGCGGCTTGTTCCTTCGCGGGCGCTGACCACGACGGCCCCCGCTCCGTCAGCGAAGATGCCCGCAGTCGAGCGGTCATCGAAATCGATGACGCGATGCATGAGGTCCGCTCCAACCACGAGGATGTGCTGGGCACGTCCGGCCTCGATCATTGCGGCTGCCGTGGAGAGTCCCGTCAGGAATCCGGAACAGGCGGCGTTGATGTCGTGGGCCGCGGCGTGACCGGTACCCAGCCGGGCGGCGAGAAGCGCCGAAGCCGTAGGGCAGAGCATGTCGAAGCTGCAGGTGGCGACCAGCACCACGTCGATCTCATCCGGTGCGATTGCAGCTTCGGCGATTGCGGCGCCGGCTGCTCCGAAAGCAAAATCGATCAGTGTCTCCCCCTCGGCGGCCACCCGCCGCTCGACCACTCCGGTACGGGCGGTTATCCACTCGGAGGACACCCCGAGCCGTTCGGCGATCGGGGCGTTCGGCACCACGGTCCCCGGCAGCGAAACGCCCAGACCGGCGATCGCCGCCGCCCGCTTCACCGGCGGGCGGTCACCGTTTTGCGGCGCCCCGGACGAAGCAGCCAGATACGGAAGGTCTGTTTCGATTTCAAACACGGGCTGCCTCCGGGTGTGAGTCGGTGGGAATCAACGGCACGATTTCGACGTCTCCGACGGTGCGCCTGACCAGTCCGCTCAAGACCTCGCCGGGACCCGTTTCGACGAACCGGGCGACCCCCTGATCGCGCAGGTAGAGCACCGTTTCGCGCCACCGCACCGGCTTGGTCAGAGCCGAGAGAAGACCGGCTCGCAGGTCGGTGAAGGGTTTGGTGGTGATCGAGGACAGCAGGCAGGTCCGCGGCTCTCTGACCTCGACCGATTCGAGTGCCGAAGCAAACTCTTCTTCAGCCGCCTGCATCGACGGGGAATGGAAGGCGCCTGCGATCGGGAGGCGGACCGTCCGGACTCCCGACTCCCTGAAGCGGCGCCGGGCCTCGGAGATCGATTCGCTCGGGCCGGAAAGCACGACCTGATCCGGCGCGTTGTCGTTGGCGACGGTCAGGCCGATCGAGCAGGCGAGCGTCGCCACCCCGTGACCGGCACCGAGTACAGCGAGCATCCCACCCGGTTCGGCATCGGCAGCCTGCTGCATCGCCCGGCCGCGTGCCACGGAGAGGCGCAGCCCGTCTTCGACCGAGATCGAGCGCGCTGCTGCTGCGGCGGCGAGTTCTCCCAGCGAATGGCCGACGCAGAATTCGGCGTCGGGCGACCCGGCCGCCCGCCAGCCGGCGATCGAAGCGCAGTAGAGAGCGGGCTGCTGGAAAGAGGTCCCTCCGGCGATCGACTCGAACGGGTCGACGCCGACCAGATCGCAGGCCAGCGCGAGCAGGTCCGGGCAGTGTTCGGCGACCGTCTCGCGCATGTCCGACTTCTGGCTGCCCTGACCGGGGAAGAGCAGGGCCGTCCTGGCCTCGACCGGGGTCGTCCGGGCGGCGGCGGTCATGCGGGCGGCGGTCTTCGGCGAGGCGTTCATTGCGACAAGCATCGACCGCAGAGGCGCCGATTTCTTCGATTCGAGCCTGCAAACCCCCCGAACGGGTGGCGGCCGGGGAAGGTCGGGGGGAGTGGTCGCGGACGCGGCATTCAGCGATCACGGGATGCGGAAAGTCCCGGTGCCCGCCCGCTGCGGAAAGTGGTTCAGCCGAGCAGGCCGAGTGTCTGGGCGCTCTTCACGGCTTCGGTCCTGTTTCTGACTTCGAGCTTGCGGTATATCGCGCTGGTGTACTCCTTGACCGTGTGGGGCGACAGGTACAGCCGCCCCGCGATCTCCTTGTTCGTCGCGCCGGTTGCGACCAGGTGCAGGACCTGGATCTCCCGTTCGCTCAATCCGACCGCCTCGCCGCGGTCTTCTTCGGCGAAGACCTCCGACCCGAGAGCGACCATGCGGATCGCCTTGATCACGTCGGCCGCGCTCCAGTCCTTGGAGACGAAGCCGGAAGCACCGGCGGCCCGGGCAACCCCCGGCGATATCCGACCCGCACCGGAGATCAGCAACACTTTGGTATTCGGCGACGCGGAGCGGATCGCCGAAGAGACGTCAGCGCCGGATTCGGAGCCGAGCATCAGGTCTACCAGCGCCACATCCGGCCTCAGATCGCGGGCCACCTCGATCGCCTCCGTCGCATCGCTGGCTCCGACGCTGCGCTCGACCCAGGACTGACGCTCGAGCAGGAGCCGGAAGCCCCAGTGAACGACTTCGTGGTCATCCACGACAAGAATCCGGAAGCCGGGCGCCCCGCTCATCGACGCGGCTCGATCGGGGCCAGCATGCGGAATCGCCAGCGGTCGCCTTCGACCGGACCGAACTCGACCAGGGCGTCGTTCTGCAGTGCCTCGAGGGTGAGCAGCCTCAGGCCGAGGCCGCCTCCCCCGGAACGGAGGTCCCCCGGTTTGCGCTTGGCCCGATCGTTGACCACTTCGATCGAGAAGGCGCCCTCGGCAGTACCGACAGTGACTTCGACCGATCCCCCCGAACAATGTTTCTCTGCGTTTCGCAGGGCC
>JAUQWL010000044.1 GCA_030835185.1 Solirubrobacterales bacterium
GGTGTTTTCGGGTTTCGGTCGGTGGTCCACTTCCGTGGATGGTGGGCTCGGGTCTGGTGGGGAGAAGCGGATCACGCTTTCGAAGCACTGTGTCCAGCGGTTTCGGGACCGGTTTCGCCCGGGACTTGACTTGGCGGCGGCCCGGCGGGAGCTTTCCCGGGTGATCGCCAACGGCGTGCTGGTGGACCTGCCGCCTTCCTGGTGCGGACTGGACCTGCCGACTTCGCGTGACAGCTACCTCGTGGTCGGCGATGACCTGGTGCTGACCCTGCTGGAGCTTGGCGACGAGCTCCGTGCGACCACCTGTCTCGGCCGCGGCACGATCCGTCCGGACGAGCGAAGCCGGCGGCGGAAACGCAAGATCACCGGCAGGCGCCATGGCTCCGGTGACGGGCGGCGCAAGGAGCGCCGGCCGGTCCCGTACTGCCGCGCTGCGATGCCGCGGCTCGATGAGGATCTTTCAGTCGGGCTCTGAGTTCCGGCCGTGCTTCGAACCGCGGGTTCGCGGGCTGATGTTCACCGCGGGTTCCCGAGTGGGGGGAGAGCTGGTGATCGACTTGCAGCTCCCCGCCGGACTTGACAAACGGGAAAGACGAACGTATGTTCGTACTATGAAAAGCATCTGGCTCCAGTGTTCCGATTGTGCCGCTGCACGTTTCGAGCAGTTCGAAGGGGGTGACCGTACCGACCGCTTCTGTGGTCGTTGCGGAACGCGGATGGAAGAGGTCGCGGTCATGGACGCTCGCGGTCCGGCCGGGGGCGGTCCCGTCGGCTACGGCTCTCACGACCCGGAACGGGAAGCGATCGAGATGGTTCGGCAGGCCTTCGGCCCCGATGTCACCGAGATCGACTCGCAGGGGCGTCCGGTCGCGGCCAGAGAACTCCAGCCGGCCTGAGGCGGACCGCCCGATCCAGCCCGCCGAACCGGCATTCCAACCGGGGCACTCCAACCGGTAGTGAGACGCACTCTTAACCCGTACCGGGTGACCCGACGGTCGCATGGGCTGATCTATCATCGCGGGCATGGAGAGCAAAAGGCACAAGCAGTTCAAAGGCAAGATCGCACTTGACGTTCGGGATTCCGAGCCGGACTGGGGGCCTTTTCTGGCTCCAAAGGCCGAGGAGGGCGCGCCGAATGTCCTGTTCATAGCCTGGGACGACGTCGGTTACGCGACGATGGACTGCTTCGGCGGGCCGGTCGAGGCGCCGAACATGAAGCGCATCGCCGACATGGGCGTGAGCTTCTCCAACTTCCATACGACTGCGCTCTGCTCTCCCACCAGGGCGTCGCTTCTGACCGGCCGAAACGCGACCACCAACGGCATGGCGACGATCGCCGAGTTCGCTTCGGGCTTCCCGGGAATCTCCACCCGGATCCCCTTCGAGAGCGGCTTCATCTCCGAGGTGCTGGCCGAGAAGGGCTACAACACCTACTGCATCGGCAAGTGGCACCTGACTCCGGGCGAGGAATGCAACCTTGCCGCCTACAAGGGCCGCTGGCCGCTCGGCCGCGGCTTCGAGCGCTTCTACGGCTGGCTCGGCGGCGAGACCAACTCCTTCTTCCCCGACCTGGTCCACGACAACCACCAGGTCGAGCCCCCGGGCCGCCCCGAGGACGGTTACCACCTCGCCGACGACCTCTCCGACAAGGCGGTGCGATTCATCCAGGACGCCAAGGTGATCGACTCCGACAAGCCTTTCTTCATGTACTTCGCCCCGCAGGCCGGGCATGCGCCTCACCTGGTGCCGACCGAGTGGGCCGACAGGTACAAGGGCGTCTTCGACGACGGCTACGAAGCGATCCGCGACGACATCCTCGCCCGCCAGAAGGAGCTGGGGATCCTGCCCGAGGACACCGAGCTCTCCCCGATCAACCCCCACGGCGAACCCGAGCGCAAGGGCCCCGACGGCCAGGACTGGCCGCTGCTCGACACCGTGCGCCCCTGGGGCTCGCTGAGCGACGACGAAAAGCGCCTGTTCACCCGCATGGCCGAGGTCTACGCCGGCTACATCTCCTATTACGACGACCGCCTCGGCCAGGTGCTCGACTACCTCGAGGAGTCGGGCGAGCTCGACAACACCCTGATCGTCTCGATCTCCGACAACGGGGCCAGCGGCGAAGGCGGGCCGAACGGCAGCTTCAACGAGTGGCGCTTCTTCAACGGCATCGCCGATACCGCCGAGGAGACGCTCGAGCACATCGACGAGCTCGGCACCCCGGCCTCCAACAACCACTACAACACCGGCTGGGCCTGGGCGCTCGACACTCCTTTCCCCTACTGGAAGCGCTGGGCCGGATACGAAGGCGGCACATCCGACATGTGCCTGCTCGCCTGGCCGGCAAAGATCAAGGCCGACGACAGGTTCCGCGACCAGTACATCCATGCGGTCGACGTCGTGCCGACGGTCTACGAACTGCTCGGGATCGAGCCTCCGGAGACGATCAACGGCTACCTGCAGAACCCGATCGAAGGCGAGAGCTTCGCGGCGGCGCTGACCGACCCGGACGCCCCGGGCAAGAGCACCCAGTTCTACGCGATGCTCGGCCAGCGTTCGCTCTACCACGAGGGCTGGCTGGCCTGCACCGTCCACCCGCCGCTTTCGAGCTGGGGCAAGTTCGAAGATGACGAATGGGAGCTTTACCACCTCGAGGAGGACCGTTCGCAGACGAAAAACCTGGCCGAAGAGGAGCCGGAGCGCCTGGAGACGATGAAGAGCCTCTGGTTCTACTACGCCGGCATCTACAACGGCCTGCCGCTGGACGACCGCTCGGCGATCGAGCAGGTCCTGGCCGAGCGGCCCACCCCTGCGCCGCCGCGGGACCAGTACACCTTCTACCCGGGAGCCTCGGATGTGCCGGAGTCGGCGGGTCCGCGGATCAACGGCCGCTCCTACAAGATCGCGGCCGGGGTCGAGCTCGATTCGGCCGACGCCGAGGGCGTGCTCTGGGCGGCCGGCGGAGTCCCCGGCGGGCACAGCCTCTACATCAAGGACGGCAGGCTGCGCTACACCTTCAACTGGGTCGGCTCGACGCTGCAGGAAGTGGTCGCCGACAGCGAGATCACTGCCGGCCCGCATGTTCTGGCGGCCGAGTTCTCGATCGAAGGCAAGAGCAGCGATCCGAAGATGCCGGGGGCCGAAGGAACGCTCACCCTCTACTGCGACGATCAGGCGATCGGCTCGGGAAAGATCGTCACCCAGCCGGGCTACTTCTGCCTGACCGGCGACGGGATCTGCGCCGGACGCGACAGCTCCTCGGCGGTCACCCCCGACTACGACGCGCCTTTCCCGTTCACCGGCGGCAAGCTGGAGAAGGTCGTGGTCGACCTCGCGGGCGAGCCTTACCTCGACCACGAAGCCGACGTAAGAGCCTGGTTCTCGATCGACTGAGCCTCTGCGCGGCTGAGATGGCGCGGGTGACCGGGGCATGAGTTTCTGAGCAGGCTCTCATCCCGGGCAGGTGGCGGTCGGCGCCTGATCGCGACCGTACAGCAGCCCTTAACCTTGTAAATCCTGCACGTTGTGTTTAGATTGCAAG
>JAUQWL010000045.1 GCA_030835185.1 Solirubrobacterales bacterium
GATGAGCCGCATCGCCCGCGCCACTCTTCACGGGATCCCGCTGCTCACCATCGACGAGATGCTGGCCAGGATCGATGCGGTCGAAGTCGGTGACGTCTCATCGCTGGCCGCTGAGCTCTACGCATCCGAATCCATGTCTGCTGCAGCGGTAGGCAAGGATGAAGCACACTTTCGCAAGGCGGTCGCGCCGGTGAGCGAGGCCCTGGCCGCGTGAACCCGTTCCCGGCATTCTGCGGGGCGACCGCGCCGGAAGCGGCGTCAGGGTTGTCGGCATGATCAGGGTCGGCGTTGCCGGCGCGGCCGGCCGCATGGGTTCGACTGTCTGTGGGGCCGTGGAGGAAGCCGACGGTTTGGAGCTGGCTGGAAGGGCCGACCCCGCGCTCGACACCGAGCTCTCGCACATCCTCGATGACTGCGACGTGGTGGTCGAGTTCAGCACGCCGGACACGTCACTGAAGAACTCGATCGCCTGCCTTGAAGCGGGGGTCCACGTGGTGGTCGGCGCCACCGGTTTCGACCTCGGTGCACTCCGCCGGGCTGCCGAGGGCGCGGACTCCGGGGCAAAGTGCTTCGTCGCGCCGAACTTTGCGATCGGTGCCGTTCTGCTGATGACCCTTGCGACGCAGATAGCAGAGCACATGCCCGAATGCGAGATCATCGAGCTCCACCACCCGGCCAAACTCGATGCACCTTCCGGGACAGCGAAGCGCACCGGGGAGTTGATCAGCGAGGCCGGCGGAAACGTTCACCAGCCGATCCACTCGATCCGGCTGCCCGGGCTGGTCGCCCATCAGGAAGTCGTCTTCGGCGGGGAGGGTCAGACCCTCTCGCTCCGCCACGACAGCATCGACCGCTCCTCCTTCATGCCCGGAGTCGTGCTTGCCGTGCGCAAGGTCGCGGGCCTGCCGGAGCCGTTCACGGTCGGTCTCGAGAAGCTGCTCTGAACCGAAGGGCATCGCGTACTTCAGGGCCGGCCAAGTCGTTAGTCTGGCGCGCATGTCCGACACAGAACTGACCCGGCTCGACGCCACTGCCCAGGCTGAACTCGTTGCGACCGGCGAGGCTTCGCCGAGTGAGCTCGTCGAAGCAGCGATCGGCCGGGCTGATGCGGTCAACCCGCAGATCAATGCGATCATCCACCCGCTCTACGACGAGGCCCGTGAGAAGGCCTCCGGTGATCTTCCCGACGGACCGTTCAGGGGGGTTCCATTCCTGTTCAAGGACCTCGGTGCCGTGCTCGCCGGTCATCCCCTCCATACCGGCAGCCGCGTGCTCAAGGAGTTCGGTCTGACCGCACCCTTCGACAGCGCCCTCGGCCGGAGGTTCGCAGACGCCGGTCTGGTCACGATCGGCAAGACCAATACCCCGGAGTGGGGCATCCTGCCGACCACCGAGCCGGTGGCCTACGGCGCCACCCGCAACCCCTGGGATCTCGACCGCAGTCCGGGCGGATCGAGCGGCGGTTCAGCGGCCGCCGTCGCCGCCGGGATCGTTCCGGTCGCCCACGCCAACGACGGCGGTGGGTCGATCCGCATTCCGGCGGGCTCGAACGGCCTGGTCGGTCTCAAGCCCAGCCGCGCGCGGGTCTCGCTGGCGCCTTACGCGGGCGACACGATGTCGGGGCTGGCGGTCGAGTTCGCGGTCACCCGTTCGGTGCGTGACACCGCTCGCCTGCTGGAGTGGGTCCAGGGCTCCGAGCCGGGTGATCCCTACGCCGCGATACCGCCGGCGAGACCCTACTCGGAGGAGCCGGGCAGCGATCCCGGCAATCTGAAGATCGCGCTGTTGACGGAATCCCTCACCGGTGATGGCATCGATCCCGAGGTCGCCGAGGCGGCACGGCGCAGTGCCGCCGACCTCGAGGCACTCGGCCACGAGATCCTCGAACCGGACCTGAGCGTGGCAGACGGGCCGATCGACCTCTACCAGACCTTCATCACCAGGTGGGCCGCAGGGGTCGCCGAAACAGCCGCGACGATCGAGGTGGTGATCGGCAGGAAGCTGACCGCCGACGACGTCGAGCCCCTGACCTGGAAACTGGTCGAGCGCGGAAGGCGCGAGAGCGGGGCGGACTACCTCTTCGCGGTGACCCAGCACCAGGCGCTGTCGCGGATGGTCGCCGCGATGTACGAGGGCGGAATCGACCTGATCATGACCCCAACCCTGGCCGATCTGCCACCACCACTCGGCACGTATGACGATTCCGGGCCGGATCCGATGACCGCGATGGACTACGCGCGCCGGATCGCCACCTTCACCGGCATCTTCAACGCCACCGGACAGCCGGCAATCTCCCTGCCCCTGCAGCAGAGTGCCGGCGGGTTGCCGATCGGTATCCAGCTTGCCGCCCCGATCTGGCGCGAGGATCTGTTGATCAGGATCGCCTCCCAGCTCGAACAGGCTCATCCATGGGCCGGGCGACGACCGGCCGCGATCACCATCGACTGAGTGCGGGCTTTCCAATAGGGTGATTCCGTGAGCGAGATTCAGGGTGTAATAACGGCCATGGCCACGGCTTTCGACGCCGACGGACGCGTTGATCTGGTGGCGTCGAGATCGCTGGCCCGGCATCTGGTCGAGCACGGCTCAAACGGACTCGTCGTAGCCGGAACGACAGGCGAATCGCCGACGCTCGACGACGAAGAAAAGCTCGCCCTGCTCGACGCGGTTGTCGATGAGGTCGGCCGCGAGGCGACGGTCATCCTCGGCAGTGGTTCCAACGATACCCGCCACTCGGTCGAGTTGACCAGGGCTGCCGCCGACCACGGCGCAGACGCCGGGCTGATCGTCACTCCGTACTACAACCGCCCAAATGAAGCCGGCCTCCGGGGTCACTTCGGCGCCGTGGCCGAAGGCAGTCCGGACCTGCCGTTGATCCTCTACAACATCCCCGGCCGGGTCGTGACCAACATGGGACCGGAATTCCTGGCCGAACTGGCACAGATTCCGAACGTGATCGCGGTCAAGCAGGCCAACGACTCCGAGATCCAGGAAATCCCCGGCCTGGACCTGCTCGCCGGAAACGACACCGGCTTTCTCAAGTGCCTGAAGAACGGTGGCTCCGGTGGAATCCTGGTCGCGTCACACATCGTCGGTGAGCGTATGCGCGAGCTTTACGACCGGTTCCGGGAGGGTGATGTCGCCGGGGCCGAGTTGATCGATTCCGGGCTCAAACCCGTTTACGAAGCGATGGCGATCACGGTCAATCCGATCCCGGTCAAGGCTGCGCTCGAGATGGCCGGTCTATGCTCGGCCCGTATGAGACTGCCGATGGTCGAAGCGACCGAAGAAGAGAAGAGCCGGATCCGAAGCCTCCTCGCCTCCGCGGGCGTGGAGCTCTGATGGCCGACAGTTTCCGCGTCCTGCCGCTCGGTGGACTGGGCGAGATAGGCAAGAACATGTGCGTGGTCGAGTATCGCGGCAAGATCGTGATCGTCGACACCGGCCTCAAGTTCCCGACTCCGGAGATGCTCGGCATCGACCTCGTCCTTCCCGACTTCTCCTACCTGCGGGGCCGCGCCGACGACATCGAGGCGATCGTGCTCACCCACGGCCACGAGGACCACGTCGGTGCCCTGCCGTATGTCCTGCGTGAAGTCGGGATGCCGAAGAAGATCTACGGCGGCACGCTGACCGT
>JAUQWL010000002.1 GCA_030835185.1 Solirubrobacterales bacterium
TGACCGCCGTGCCGCACGCGAGCGGGCCAGGAAAGCCCGCTCGCGACGCGGCCAGTTGATCGCCACCCTCTCTTCGGTGGTGGTCCTGGGCGGCCTGGCCCTGCTGGTGTTCACCAGCAGCGGCTGGCCCGATGTCCGGGAGACGTTCTTCTCGGCTGAGGCTTTCCGGACTTCGTTTCCGGACATACTCAGCGCCTTCTGGCTCGACATCAAGATGTTCATCGCGGTCGAAGCGGTCGTGCTCGTACTCGGTCTGGTTATCGCCCTGATCCGGACCAGCCGCAGCGCCGCGCTCTTTCCGATCCGGGTTCTCGGTGCGATCTACTGCGACCTCTTCCGAGGGATTCCGGTGATCCTGCTGGTCTACCTGATCGGCTTCGGCATTCCTGCTCTCGGGGTCACCGGTCTTCTTTCGGAGCCGATCTTCCTCGCTTGCGTCGCGCTCTCGCTTGCCTATGGCGCCTATGTGGCCGAGGTCTACCGGGCCGGAATCGCCTCGGTTCACCGCACCCAGACCGATTCGGCCCTGGCCATCGGATTGACCCAGCTTCAGGCTCTGCGTCATGTGGTGCTGCCGCAGGCGGTACGCCGGGTGCGCCCGCCCCTGCTCAACGACTTCATCTCCCTCCAGAAGGACGTCGCACTGGTCTCGATCCTGGGCGTCCAGGAAGCCTTCCGTGTGGCCCAGATCGACACCGCTTCGTCGTTCAACTACACGCCCCTGATCGCCGCCGCGATGCTCTATCTCGCGGTGACGATCCCGATGGCGCGAATCCTCGATCACATCAGCAGGCGGGGTGAGCTCGACCGATGAGTACGCCGGTTCTGAGCATCCAGGGGGTTACCAAGTCCTTTGGTGACCGCCTGGTCCTGAGCGGGATCGACCTCGATGTGGCTGAACACGAGGCGATCGCTCTTATCGGGGCCTCGGGCTCGGGCAAATCGACCCTGCTCCGCTGCATCGATCTGCTCGAGGAGATCGACGACGGCGACGTATTCCTGGATGGCGAGGTGATCACCGATCCTTCGGTCAGCCCGGTGGCGGTCCGGCGCCGGCTCGGCTTCGTCTTTCAGGCCTTCAATCTCTTCCCGCACATGTCGGTGATCGACAACGTCACCCTGGGTGCGATCCGCAGCGGCACGATGCGGAAGAAGGAAGCTCTCGAGCGGGGTCGCGAGCTGCTGGACCGCTTCGGCCTCGGCGAGCGCGAGGAGGACCGCCCCGACCGGCTCTCGGGCGGTCAGCAACAGCGGGTCGCGCTCGTCAGGGCATTCGCCTGCCGGCCACGGGCCTTGCTGCTCGACGAGGTGACGAGCGCGCTCGATCCCGAACTGGTCGGAGACGTGCTCGAGATCGTCCGCGAGCTCAAGGGGGAGGGGATGACCATGATCATCGCCACCCACGAGATGAGCTTCGCCCGCGAGGTCGCCGACCGGGTGGCTTTCCTCCACGAAGGACAGATCGTCGAGATCGGGAGCCCCGACCGGGTGATGGAGTCGCCGGAGCGCCCCGAAACCCGTCGCTTCCTCCGCCGCCTGCTCGCTGCCGGCCGGATCTGACCCGCACCGCGCGGGGTGACGGAAGGAGTCCTCAGCGACGGGTGTTGCGGGACTTCCCGCGGTGCTTTCCGATCTTCTTGCGGCTCAGGGTGGACCAGTTGCCGGCACGGTCTCTCGTGCGGATCGCGATGTAGAGCTTCTTCTTCCACGGCACCCTGATCCGGATCGTCTGTTTGCGGTTCGGGGAGGCGGGCTTCGGCGCCCTGACCCGCTTCGCCTTCCCCAGTTTCGAGAGCTTGATCGGCTTCTTCGACTTGTAGACCTGGTACTTCACCGCCCGGCCGTTGCTGACGCCGTTGTCCCCCGGTGCCTTCCAGACGATCTTCGCCTTTTTCTTCTTGCGCCTCACCTTGATCTTCAGGCTGGCCGGGGGACGGGTGTCGTTTCCGTAGCGGCCCGAGTTGTGCTCGTCGTGGCGGTAGTGCCACCACTCGGTGTTGCCGCCCGGCTTGCCGCCGACCTTCCACATGAAAAGGTAACCCTCGCGGGTCCCGTAGGCCATGTACTGGCGCCCGTTGAATTTGGGATCGCCGATTACGCCACCGAAGGAGGTCCACTGGCCGGTCCACTTCGGGAAGCCGGGGGCCTCGCTGCCGTCAGCCTGGCGGGCATGGATCCAGTAGGAGTCGTTCGAGCCGATCATCGCCTGGCTGCCACCGGACCCGACATTGGCGACCATCGGCGAGACGAAGAAGGGGAAGCCGTCCTGGTCGGTGGGGAAGGCCGGCAGGCCCTTGCCGGTCGAGACATCCCAGGCCATGTCGAAGACGTGGATCAACCCGGCCTGTCCGGCCGTTCCGAGCGCTGCCTGGAGGCTGAGGCCCCCGGCCATCGGCTGCATGTAGTCCGGTTCGCCGTCACCGTCGAGGTCACCGATGGCGCCCTGACCGGTCACGCCGGCCATCAGGGGGTCGGCCGGGTAGTACGGCGGCACGCCCGAGCAGGCAGCTCCCTGGCAGATCCCCGAGAGGTCCCGAAAGCGGCTGCCGTCGCCATTCAGGACCACCGGGAAGCCGGAGACCGGGGTGATCGCGACTTCAAGGCTGCCCGAGTTGTCGAAGTCGGCGATCGAGGGCGAGTTGAGGCCGCCCTGGATGAAGTCGATCGACTGTGAGTAGCAGCCGCCGAAGGCGCTCAGCCGGACCGGCCAGCCATCGATGTAGGCACCACCCTCGGCGTCGGTGCCGTCGGAGTTGATGCCGTAGGCGTAGACGCTGTTGTCGACCTCGTTGCAGTCGAAGCCGGGCAGGAAGACCTGATCACGGCCGGTACCGAGGACGTCGCCGACCGCGGGAGTCATCATCAGCTTCGGATCGCGGATGAACTTCCTGTCCGGAATCTTCTGACGGATCGACTCCGGGAGCTTGATCTCGACCGGCCAGCCCGGAACCGCGTGGCCATTGGGCCGGTAGGCGTAGAGATGGCCGTCGAACGACGACATCACGATGCTGAGTTTGCCGTCGCCCGTCAGGTTGCCCAGGGCCGGTGCCGACCAGTTGCCCCGGGTCGGGGAGCGTTGGCCGTTCAACGGATTCATCGGGGTCGGCACGGGCCGGGTGTCGAACTCCGGCTCGGGGCGGACCGGGAAGCCCCTGCGGAGCTTGCCGTGGCCGTTCCAGACGTAGACCCAGCCGCTTCCGGTCGTGGCGACTATCGACTGGCTGCCGTTGCCGTCGAGGTCACCGACGGCGAGGCCGCTGATCGGGTCGCGGGCCTCGCGCAGCGCGCGGGTCGAGCGGTAGGCCTCGGAGTCGAAGTTCTGGGCGTTCAGCGGATCCACGTAGCGGAGCTGCCTCGTCTTGACCGGGAAGCCCTGGATCTGCCTGCCCTTCTTGTCGAGAGCGCTCAATACTCCGTCGTAGGTGCCGAATACCAGTTCCATGTCCCGGCCGCCGTCGAGGTCGACGAAGGTCGGTGCGGCACTGATCTCGGTTCCGATCGGCTTCGGAAAACCTGGAGCCATGCTTCTGTCGGTCCGGGCGCCGATCGACCGGCGGTCCTCGCCTTTGAGGCCGTTTCCGTCGCGGGCACGCAGCCGGAGCGTCACCGTGTAGGCCTCGGGACCGTCCGGCGGCAGCGTCACTCCGGGCCGGTCGGAGGCGAAGCTCGACGGGATCTGCTTCAGGTTCAGCGTGCCGAGGACCCCCGACTTCGCCGTCTTGCCGGTCGAGATCGTCCTGAAGTCGTCGTCACCCGGATCGGCGCCGAGTGCCCACTCCAGGGTCCAGTCGAGACCTCGCGAGCCCCAGGCGGACGGGTTCACCGAGCCCTTGATCTGGAGCTTGTCCTGCCTCGAAGGATCGACGTAGCGGTACCAGTCCGGCGAGGTGATCAGTGCGGTCGGCGGAACCTTGCCGTCCATGACCAGCCTGGTCGCCCTGCCGATGTTGACCCGGCCGTACCCGTACTGGGTCGACCAGTTGGTGTGGGTCGCGTCGGTCCGGGACTCCGGGTTCCCGGGCCACTGCTTCGCAACGCCCGGGTGGTCGCGCTGGGGGATCACCTCGCTGGCGGTGTTCATCAGGATCTGGCGGATCTCGTTCGGTGTCAGGGTGCGCGGGTATACGTTCTGATCGACCGCGTTCATCGCCGCCGACTGCACCATGCCGAGGAAGGCGGCCTGGAACGGGGTGGCCCCGGAAGTCGTGGTCTCGCCGCCCGAGAAGACGGAGTGGGTGCCGTAGCTGGTCACGTTCGAGCGGGCGCGGAAGCTCTGGACATCCTTGCCTTCGACGTCCTGGATCACCGAGTTGCCGGGGAAGACCTGGTCGTAGAGGTGCCCGTCGGTGTGGTCCATCGCGTCGAAGTCGTTCGAATCGAACGAGAGCAGCACGTTCCTGTCGATCGCATGCTTGACGGCCTCACGGGCGGCACTGGAGTACGTGTACGAGACGACGACCGAGGAGACGGCTTTCGCTCCGGCGTCGATCGCGTAGGTGAAGGCGGGGGTCCAGTTGTCGGTCTTGCCGACCGATTCGGCGCCCTGCTTCACCGGGAGGACGCGGCATTCGCGGCAGACGCCGACTCCGCCGTAGTTGTTGTCCGCCTGGGCGCCGATCAGGCTGATCAGGCTCGAGGCGTGGTTGTAGCCCGGATCCTCGGTCTGCGGATCGTTGTTGTTGTTGTAGGCGTTCCAGCCACTGATGTCGTTCGGGTAGCCGTTGCCGTCATTGTCGATCCGGCCGTCCCGGGGGCACTCGGCGATCCGGTTGCCTTCGATACGGCAGTGGCCGAATACGACGATCAGGTCCTGGGGCGACAGATATGCGGTTTTCGGCCCGGCGATGTTGACCTCGTTCAGGTACTGATGCCGGCCGGAGGCGGCGCAGCCCCGGGTCGTTCCTTCCTCTTCGGTGACGAACTCCGGGGTCGCGGCGGGACACCGGGGGTTGACCCGCGGATCCTTGGCGTAGTCACGGATGTCGAAACGGCCGTTGCCGTCGAAGTCGTAGCGGCCCAGATCCTGGCCGTCCCAGCCCTGCGGGTACGGCAACTCGCCCTGATTGAGGTAGATCGAGTTGAGGCCGTCCTTGATCGAGTTGGAACGGTAGTTGACGCCGCCCTCGATGTAGGCGATCAGCATCTCGTCCCGGCCGACGTTGCCCTGGGCCCAGGCGCCGGTCATGTTGATTCCGGAAGCGCCTTCGGGGTCACTCGCGTTGCGGGCCCAGCACGGCAGCCCTCCGTCGGGTCGGGGCTGGTCGAAAGCGACGCCACCGGGCGCGAGGCAGAGCCCGTCCATCGGACCGTAGAGGTTCCACTGCTCGCTGTCGGTACAGCCGGAGACCGGGTCCTGCAGCTCGCAGCGGGCGAATTCGGGGTCGTCCGGCCACTCGGACTGGGGCAGGACCGGTCCGGCCGGCAGGTTCGGCGCCGGATCGGCGCTCGCGACCGGGGTAAAGGCGAAAGCACCGGCCAGGAGCACGAACATCGATGTGATGAGCGCGGTCACCCCCCTGAAACGCAACTTGACTCCTCCCGGTTCGCTACCCCACGCCTCCCGTGGCCTCATGGCATCGTAGCGCTCTGCCCCCGGTTCAGAGTACGGGTCGTTCATGGCTTTCGTCGGGGCTCGAAGGATCGATGAAGTAGACGGCGGTGCCGCCCAGGCGATCGTGGAAACCGCGTCGGTCGATGCGGATCAGGACGCCGATGAAGCCCAGCCCGAAGATCGCCGCGCTGAGCCAGAAGCCGACCAGCCGCCGAAATGCGGCACGCGCGCCGATGCGGTGATCGCCGTCTTTCTCGATCCGGATGTCCAGGAAGCGCATGCCGGGCGTCTGGCCGGAGGCCGACCAGAAGACGAGAAGGTACAGCGAGCTGAAGAGAAACCAGAGCAGAGCCCCGACCGCGAAGACCGACGGCGCTACGTCCCCGCTCAGGATCCCGAGGGCGTCGGCGAAGGCGCTGATCACGGCCCCGAGCGCAACGAGGCTGAAATTGACGATCACGGCGTCGATGCCCACGCCCAGAGCACGTGTGAAGAAGCCCGCCCGATCGGTCGGTTCGGCTCGCCGTCTCCTGAGCAGGACCCTCCTTGAGACCCGTTCGCCGAAGAAGTCGAGTACCCGCGTCACCTTCGAGACCTGGTGACCGAGGTCACCGATCAGCCCGATGCCCTGGGCGGTGATCGCGCCGCGTACTTCCGGCGATTCGGCGACGCGTTCGATCAGACGCTGCGTCTGCGGTCCGTCGAGTACGTGATCCCAGACCCTGGTCGCCGTGTCGCTGTCCAGCACCTCGATGATCGCGGCCTCGACCGCCGGGCTTCGCAGCGCTTCGCCAACCGCCTGTTCGATCAGCGGGCCGTTGAGTATCTGGGCGACGGCCCGCTCGGTCGCCTCGCTTTCGAGGGCGGATACGATCGCTTCCGCAACGGCATTCTCGATCGCTTCGTCGAGTCCGGAGCTCTCGATCAGGCGCTGGGCGTTGTTGGCCCCGCGTGAGATCAGCCGCTCGGCCAGGGAGCGGTTGCCGTCCGCGGGACGGTCGCTGTCCAGGGGACGGTCGCTGTCCAGAGGACGGTCGCTGTCCAGAGGACGGTTGCTATCCAGAGGACGGTCGCTGTTTCCACTGCCGCC
>JAUQWL010000003.1 GCA_030835185.1 Solirubrobacterales bacterium
CTTCGAATGCGGCGATCCGGTTCAGCTTGCGATCACCAGCCCGATCGAAGCCGTCAGCGCGAATACGCCAAGGATCAGCCCCGTGTCGGCCAGCGCCTGGTTCAGCGAGGGGCCGTCGGTTCGGGTCAGGACAGCCCTCAGTGGTCGGATCGCGAACGGCACTGCGAGGATTCCGGCAGCGGCTCCGGCGAAGCTGTCGTCGAGCAGGAGTGTCAGGGCCAGGGCCAGGCCGGCAAAGGCGAGACAGGTCCAGAACGCCACTCTCGTCTTCTGCCTCCCGATCCTCACCGCCAGCGTGTTCTTGCCGGCGCGCCGGTCACTCTCGATGTCGCGGATGTTGTTGACCACCAGGATGGCCGTCGAGAGGAAGCCGGTAGCGACGGACAGCCCGAATGTACCCCAGGAGAGAGTTTCGAGCTGGACGTAATAGGCGCCGTTCACGGCAACCAGCCCGAAGAACAGGAAGACGAAGACCTCGCCCAGCCCGGCGTAGCCGTACGGCCGCGGGCCACCGGTGTAGAGAGCCCCGGCGGCGATCGAGACGGCACCTACAGCCAGAATCACCGGCCCGGCCAGCCATGCGAGGTAGATCCCGATCAACCCCGCCAGGCCGAACGCCGCCCAGGTAGCGTGGAGAACGCGTTTCGGGGTCACCAGCCCGGCGGAAGTCACACGGACCGGACCGAGTCGGTCGGCGGAATCGGCTCCGCGTTTGGCGTCGGAATAGTCGTTGGCGAGATTGGTCCCGATCTGGATCAGGATCGAGGCGATCAGCGCTGCGACCAGACCGCCCCAGCGGGGCAGTTCGCCGGCGGTAGCAAAAGCGGCCGCCGTACCGACCAGGACCGGGGCGACCGCGGCCGGCAGGGTGCGCGGTCGCGCCGCGTTGAACCAGATTCTCACCCGCTGCTCCTCATCGTCAAGTCGCTGCCCCTGGACCCCTACGGCCGCTTCGGGAATCTGTCGAAGTCAGGGGCACGCCCTTCGCGGAAGGCGTTGCGGCCTTCCTGGCCTTCCTCCGACATGTAGAAGAGCAGGGTGGCGTCGTGCGAGAGTTGCTGCAGGCCGGTCAGCCCATCCTCCTCGGCGTTGAAACTCGACTTGAGCAGGCGCAGGGAGAGCGGCGACAGGTGTCCCATCTCCCGGCACCATGCGACGGTCTCCCGTTCCAGTCGATCGACCGGGAAGACCGCGTTGACCAGACCCATGTCCAGCGCCTCTTCCGCCGTGTAGTGACGGCACAGGAACCAGACTTCCTTGGCTCGCTTCACCCCGATGTTCCGCGCCAGCAGGCTGGCCCCGAAGCCACCGTCGAAGCTTCCGACCCGCGGGCCGGTCTGACCGAAGCGGGCGTTGTCTCCAGCGACCGTCATGTCGCATACAAGGTGCAGGATGTGGCCACCGCCGACCGCATATCCGGCCACCATCGCGACCACCGGCTTGGGCAGCCGCCGGATCTGGACGTGAAGGTCCCCGACATCCAGTCGCCCGACCCCTCGTCGGGCGACGTCGTCATCGCCGATGTAGCCGTCGTCGCCCCGGATGCTCTGGTCTCCGCCGGAGCAGAAAGCCTCGTTGCCGGCGCCGGTAAAGATGATCGAGCCGACTTCGAGGTCGTCACGGGCCCGGTTGAACGCGTCTCTCAGTTCGGCCAGGGTCTGTGGACGGAAGGCGTTGCGGACCTCCGGGCGGTTGATCGTGATCTTTGCGATCCCGTCGGCCTTCTCGTAGAGGATGTCGGTGAATTCGCCTGCCGTCTGCCAGTCGATCGGCTCGTAGAGCGATTCTTCGGGTGGTGCGTTGCGGTGGCGCTCGGGCAATTCAGTGACTCCGTTTCGGGATGGCGACCACAAAGGCGGCGGATCGCGAGAATGTCGGGGCAACGATAACCGGGCAAGAGCGGAAAGGTCATTTGAAACTCGACAACTGGCTGGAGCAGAGGGCGCGTACGTGTCCCGAGCGGCCGGCGTTGATCAGCGGGGGGGAGAGCACCTCGTTTGCCGAGCTCGAGGAGGAGGCCCAGCAGGCCGCCCGGAGGCTGGTCGCACACGGCGTACGCCGCGGGACGACGGCTGCCGTGACCATGGGCGGGGGCCGGCGTCAGGTCGTGCTGATCCATGCCCTGATGAAGACCGGCGCCGTGGTGCTTCCGCTCAGCCCGAAGCTGTCTGCGACCGAACGGGCCGAAGCCATCCGCGTTTCGGGCGCGACCGTAGACCTTGACGATCCCAGCCGTCTCACCCAGACCGAAGCGGACATGCCGTTGCTCGGTGAGCACGACATGGGCGATCCCCACTGCCGGATCCTCACCAGCGGGTCGACCGGCTCGCCGCAGAGCGTCGCACTCACCTACGGCAACCATCTGTTCAGCGCCATGGGATCCGCCTTCAACATCGGGGTCGAGCCGGCCGACCGGTGGCTGTGTGCCCTGCCGATCAGCCATATCTCAGGCATGTCGATCGTGATGCGTTCCGTGATCTACGGGACCTCGGTGATCCTCCAGGACGGATTCGACACGGCCGAGGTCGAACGCGGCATCGAGGAGGACGGAGCGACCGTCATTTCACTCGTTTCGACGATGCTGATCCGACTGCTCGAAGACGAGGTCGACCTCTCCCGGCCAAGAGCGATCCTGGTCGGAGGAGGCCCGGTGCCGACCGACGCCATGGAGGAAGCTCTCTCCAGGAATGCGTCGGTCATCCAGACCTACGGCCTGACAGAAACCTGTTCCCAGGTGACCACGCTGGAAGTGGCCGAGGCGCGTCGCAAGGTCGGTTCGGTCGGGAGGCCGCTGCTGACCTCGCACCTCAGGATCCACGAAGAGGAAATCCTCGTTCAGGGACCGACCGTGTCGGCCGACGCTCTCGACGCCGACGGCTGGCTCCACACCGGCGACGTCGGCCGGATCGACGAAGAGGGATTCCTCTTCGTCGAGGGACGGACCGACGAGATGATCATCACCGGTGGCGAGAATGTCTCTCCGGTCGAAATCGAAGAAACCCTCCTTCGTTTCCCGGCGGTACTCGAGGCGGCCGTGGTCGGTCGCAGCGATCCTGAGTGGCAGACGGCCGTCACGGCCGTCGTCGTCCTCCATCCGGGCATGTCCACTTCGCCGGAAGAGATCAGACGCTTTTGTGCGGAAACGCTCGCCGGGTACAAGGTTCCCAAGCGGGTCGAGTTCGTCGAGTCGCTGCCCAGGACCCCTTCCGGCAAGATCCGCAGGTCCGACCTCAAGTAGGCAGGCCACACGGAATGCGGCTCTGCGCGTAGCATCCGGAATATGAGCACTCAAGATATCTTCTACGACAAGGACGGAGACCTCTCAAAGCTCGAGGGCAAGACCGTCGCAATCCTCGGTTTCGGTTCGCAGGGCCACGCCCACGCACTGAACCTCAAGGAATCCGGAGTCGACGTGGTGGTCGGTCTTCGTGAAGGCTCGGCCAGCCGGGAGCAGGCCACCTCCGCCGGGCTGGAAGTGCTCTCCGTCGCTGACGCCGCCAGCAAGGGCGACATCGTGATGATCCTCCTGCCGGACGAGAAACAGGCCGAGATCTGGGAGTCCGACATCGCCGACGGAATCGCCGAGGGCAACCTGTTGATGTTCGCCCACGGTTTCGCTATCCGCTTCGACCAGATCACGCCCCCGCAAGGCGTCGACGTCGGGATGGTGGCTCCGAAAGGCCCCGGTCACATGGTTCGGCGCCAGTTCGAAGAAGGCAGCGGAGTCCCCTGCCTGATGGCGATCGAGCAGGATGCCACCGGTCACGCCCACGATCTCGTGCTCGCTTATGCGATCGGGGTCGGCGGCGGGCGGGCCGGAATCATCGAGACAACCTTCAAGGATGAATGTGAGACCGACCTCTTCGGCGAGCAAGCCGTGCTTTGTGGCGGCGCCACCGAACTGGTCCGGGCCGGATTCGACACGCTGGTCGAGGCCGGCTATGACCCGCGACTCGCTTACTTCGAATGCCTCCATGAGCTCAAGCTGATCGTTGATCTGATGTACGAGAAGGGCATCCAGGGCATGCGTTACTCGATCTCGAACACCGCCGAATACGGTGACCTCACCCGGGGCACCAGGGTCATCGGGGACGAATCGCGCGCTGCGATGAAACAGATCCTGAGCGAGATCCAGTCAGGCGAATTTGCCGGCGAGTGGATCGCCGAGAACCAGTCAGGCGGTGAGAACTTCCAGCGTCTGCGCGAGAAGGGCAAGGACCACGAAGTCGAAACCGTCGGCAAGGAGCTGCGCTCGATGATGCCGTGGATCGACACGGAATTCTGATGCCGGGCGGGTCGCAGCCGTTCTTCGCTCACGCCTCGTAGCCGACGGTAAACCGGGCCCGGCCGACACGGGACCCGCAGTGTGAGACACCTGCTGCATGAAGGCGCCCGGCAGAAGGCAGTGGGGGTCCGATGGCGTAATCCGGAATCGAAATCATCAAACCCCGACGGTCGATGACCCCCGACGGTCGATGACCGAGGAGATGTCCATGAGCGAAAGTGCAGACCACGTTCCGCCCGTTTCTTCAGAAGTGACTCCAGCCGGGCCGGCCGGATACCCGGTATCCGTCTCGGCCGCCCCACAGGAGAGCTTTGTGCGTTTCCTGCCGCTGGTCAAATGGCTGCTGCTGGTACCGCATTACATCGCACTGTTCTTTCTCGCCATCGGTGCTGCCGTGGTTGCCTTCATCGCGTTCTTCGCGGTGCTGTTCACGGGGACGTATCCCCGTGGGATGTGGAACTTCATGGCCGGGTTCTACCGCTGGACACTCAGGGTCACTGCCTACCTGATGCTGATGACCGACCGCTATCCGCCGTTCACGCTGGAGGAGACCGGGGAGGACGACGTCCGGCTCAGTGCCGAGTACCCTGAACGAGTCGAGAGGTGGCGACCGTTCGTGGCCTGGCTGCTGGTCATCCCCTATCTCATCGTCGCCTCTTTGATCCTGATGGTCGCTCAGATCTGCTCGTTTCTGGCTTTCTTCACGATCATCTTCACCAAGCGGATCCCGGACGGCATCTTCGATGTCATGAGGGTCGGCCTCAATTGGCAGATGCGGGCCAACTTCTACGCCTACTGGATGTCGACGGAGTATCCGCCGTTCAGCTGGGACGACGAGTAGACGGCATTCTCTGGCTTCCGGCGGGGGCCGGGGAGTACGCCCGGCCCCCGTTGAAGCTCTCAGACGCTCAGTTGCCGGGGCTTCCGGGCGGGCCCGGAGCTGCCGGCGGTTCTTCTTCACCACCGGTCGAAGCCTGACCCTCGGCACTCTCCGTCGACTGAGACGGGAGGGCGTCCGGTGAGAGGGGTACCTGCGGGGCCCCTGCCGCGTCGGCGGCCGCGAGCTGCGCCGGCGGATGGACGTCGACCGGGACTTCGTCCCCGACCGGCGGATACTCGTCACGCAGAAGCAGCATGTATGCATTCGCCCGGGTCAGCCAGCCATTGGTGAAGGCGAGGGCGTTGTGGATCCCGGCGGGCTGGTAGCCACGGAAGACGATCGTCAACCAGGCGATCGACGCGATGAACTGCTGCAGGTAGCTGAACGGGTAGGCGAGGACCATGAGCGGGAACGCAAGGATGAGCCGGAACAGGGCCTTGAGCCGGCTCTGGCGGGCGGCTGGCGGTGCGATCCTGACCCGGACCGGATAGGCGGGCTCGTCGCCCAGCCCGAACGGGGGCCACTCATCTGTCTGGAGGGAAATGAATGCGGTCACCCTCATCTGAAACCTCAGCACGCCACCGACAAAGCGGTACATCCCGTTGGGATAACGGCCGAGAATGATCAGGGCGAACCAGGCGACCAGAACGACGATCATGGCGGCGAGCCCGTAGAAAATGCTGACGAAAAGCCAAGGGATCGCGACGATCAGGCGGAAGAAAGTGGTCAGGCGGTTTCTGTCCGGCTGGTAATCGGCCTCATACGAAACTGGATACACAGGGTCTCCTCTTCTGGACGGCGTGGCGGATGTCTGGAAATGAGCGTATCCGCCAGCGCGGACCCCGTAAAGGGATGTCGCGAGTCCACCCGCCGACCGGTATCAATATCCTGAGCGGTCTATGAGCCCAGGGATCTACAACAAGTCGTATCTGATGACCGCCGGACCCACGCCGCTGCCACCGGCCGTCAGCCAGGTCATGGCCGAACCGATCCTCTATCACCGCGCTCCGGCCTTCATCGAGATCTACGAACGTGCACTGGCCGGTCTGAAGAGGGTCTTCCAGACCGGAAACGACGTGCTCGCCTTCTCGTCTTCGGGTTCGGGAGCCCTCGAATCGGCTGTCGCCAACCTGACGACCGCGGGCGAGCCGGCCGTGGTCGCATCGGCCGGCAAGTTCGGTGAGCGCTGGGCAGAGCTATGCACCGCTTACGGCGTCGACATGACCCACCTCGAGTTCGACTGGGGCACAAAGATCGACCCCGAAACGGTCGACGAGGCCCTTTCATCGCTGGACCGGCCCGCCAGGGCGCTGTTCGTCACGCACTCCGAGACTTCCACCGGCGTCGTACACGACGTCAGGACTCTGGCCGAGATCGCCCGCAAGCACGATACGATCATCGTCGTCGACGCGGTGTCCGGGATGGGTGCGGTCACGCTGCCGCAGGATGAGTGGGGAGTGGACGTGGTCGTCTCGGGATCGCAGAAGGCACTCATGAGCCCGCCCGGACTGGGCTTCGCCTCTGTCAACGAACGTGCCCTTGAAGCCGCCGCCGCGAATGCGACGCCGCGTTACTACTTCGACTGGGTCAAGACATCGAAAGGACAACGCAAGTCCCCGGCCGACAGTCCCTTTACACCGGCGGTGACGGTCTGGAGAAGCCTGGACATCGCCCTCGGCATGATCGAAGAAGAAGGGCTCGAAAACGTGTTTGCCCGTCACGCAGCCCTCGCGCGGGCTGCCCGGGCCGGTATCGCCGCGATCGGCCTTGAACGATTCGGGCCGGATGACGACGGCGCCAACGTCGTGACGGGCGCCCACCTCCCTGAAGAGATCGACGGGGCCAGGTTGCCCAAGGTGATGCGCGACGACCTCGGGATAACCGTCGCCGGCGGACAGGGTCACCTCAAGGGAAAGATCGTACGCATCGCCCACTGCGGCTACTACGGGGCTTTCGACATCATCGTCGCGATGTCAGGTCTGGAGATGGCGCTCAAGAGGCTTGGCTACGAATGCGAGGCCGGCGCTGCCGCCGGTGCTGCCGAGCAGGTCCTGATCGACGCGGGCTCGCCCGAGCCCGTGGGAAAGACCTGATGTCCGACCGTCCCCGCGTTCTCGTCAAGGAGAAGATCGCCGACACCGGCGTCGAGCTCCTCAGGCAGCAGTTCGATGTCGACCTCGGTCTGGAGATGGACGACGCCGAACTCGCGCAGGAGATCGGCAAGTACGACGCGATCCTGATTCGCTCGGCGACCCGACTGACGCCGGAGCTGATCGCGCGTGCCGACCGCATGAAAGTGATCGGGCGTGCCGGCACCGGTGTGGACAACGTCGACATCCCCGCCGCCACAAAGCGCGGCATCATTGTCGCCAACGCCCCCGAGTCGAACTCGGTCGCCGCTGCAGAACATACCCTCGCCCTCGCCCTCGCCCTCTTCAGGAACGTACCCCAGGCCCACGGTTCGCTGGTCGCCGGACGCTGGGACCGGGCGCTCTTCAAGGGCTCGGAGCTCTACGGCAAGACCCTTGGCGTGATCGGCTTCGGCCGGATCGGCCAGCTGGTCGCCAAGCGTGCGCAGGCTTTCGAGATGGAGGTGCTCGCTTTCGACAAGTTCGTCTCGGCCGAGCGCTTCAAGGACCTCGGAGTCGAGGGCGTCGAAACGGTCGAAGAGCTCTACGGCCGGGCCGATCTGCTCACCGTCCACCTTCCGAAGACCCCGGAGACGATCGACTGGATCGACGCCGGGGCGATCGCCGCAATGAAGCCCGGGATGCGCATCGTCAACTGCGCCCGTGGTGAGCTGATCGACCTCGACGCCCTGGTCGACGGGCTCGATTCAGGCCAGGTCAAGGGCGCCGCGCTCGACGTCTTTCCCGACGAGCCGTTCACCGACCACGCGATCTTTTCGCGTCCGGAGATCGTCGTCACCCCTCATCTCGGTGCCTCCACATCGGAGGCCCAGGACCGGGCCGGGACCGACACCGCCGAACAGGTGACGGCCGCCCTCACCGGCGGGATCGTCACCAACGCGGTCAACATCGCCTCGGTCAGTCCGGCCGAGATGGAAGCGCTCGCTCCGTTCGTTCCGCTGTGTCAGACGCTGGGACAGGTTGCCGCCGGTCTCACCCCGGGGATCATCGAACGGGTGGATGCCGACTTTCGCGGCGGCGTCGCCGCCCACGATTCCCGACTCCTGACCGTGGCCGTCCAGGCGGGTCTGCTCGCCGGCCATACGGCCGAGGCCGTCAACCTGGTCAACGCACCACAGCTGGCCGAGGAACGTGGCATCGAGGTGAACGTGAGCAAGGAACCCGGAGCCGAGGATTTCACCGACCTGATCCGGGTCTCGATCCATTCGCAGGGCGAGACGATCAGCGTCGGCGGGACGACCGTCGGACCGAAGAGCATCCCCTATCTGGTGTCGATCCAGGACCAGAGCTTCTACCTGCCCTTCGCTGCCCACATGGCCGTGTTCCGCTACTCGGATCAGCCGGGGATGATCGGCCGCGTCGGCTCGATACTCGGCGAACAGGGCGTAAACATCGGGTCGGCTGCGGTAGGGGCCGAGTCCCACGGCGACCAGGCCGTGATGGTGGTCACCAGCGACGCCGCGGTTTCGGCCGAGACCGTCGCCAGGATCACCGAGACCGACGGTTTCTCCGCCGGGTACTCGATCGAGCTCTGAGCCCGGAAGTGACATCGGCATCGTGACCTCCGGCGGATGGTCGTGCCCGCTTCGGGCTGCGACTCGCCTGTCTCCGCGGCCGGTCGGGTGGGCGGACGGCCTTTCGTGCGCTACGCTTGGAGCAGTGATGAACCGACTCGCCACCAGCCCGGCCCTGCTTCTTCTTCTGCTCCCCCTCCGGGGGGAATGATCGCCGGGCGGCGCGTGAGCCGCGAGAGAACTTGGATTCACACTCAGATTCAGAAGGAGAAGCAACATGACCAGCAGCACGGTCAACAACGACGACGCAAACCGCGTCCACATATTTGATACGACCCTGAGGGACGGCGAGCAGTCGCCCGGCATCTCTCTGAACACCTCGGAGAAGGTCGAGATCGCCCAGCAGCTCGCCCGGCTCGGCGTCGACGTGATCGAGGCCGGTTTCCCGGTCACCTCGCCGGGTGATTTCGAGGCGGTCCAGCAGATCGCCCGCAGCGTGGAGGGGCCGACAATCTGCGGTCTCGCGCGTGCCCAGAAGGGCGACATCGACGCATCCTGGAACGCGATCCAGGACGCGGAACGCCCTCGGATCCACACCTTCATCTCCACCTCGGACATCCACATCGAGCATCAGATGCGCAATACGCGCGATGACGTCAAGGCCGGGGCGAGAGCAGCAGTCGCTCACGCAAAGTCCTTCTGCGAGGACGTCGAGTTCTCGCCGATGGATGCGACCAGGGCCGACATCGAGTTCACGGCCGAGGTCTGCGCGATCGCCGTCGAGGAGGGCGCAACGGTCATCAACATCCCCGACACGGTCGGCTACACGACCCCCGAGGAGTACAGCAGGTACTTCGAGAAGCTCTACGAATTTGCGCCGTCGATGCGCGATGTGGAGCTCTCAGTCCACTGCCACGACGACCTCGGACTGGCCGTCGCCAACTCCTATGCCGGGGTTCTGGCCGGAGCGCGACAGGTCGAGTGTGCGATCAACGGCATCGGCGAGCGCGCCGGTAACTGTTCGCTCGAGGAGATCGCCATGTTGATCCGCGTCCGCGAGGACACCCACGGGCTCACGACCGGAATCAACACCCGTGAGATCGCCCGCACCAGCCGCATGGTCTCGCGTCTGACGGGCTACGTCGTGCCGCCGAACAAAGCGGTGGTCGGACGAAACGCATTCGCGCATGAGTCCGGCATCCACCAGGACGGTGTGCTCAAGGAGCGTTCGACCTTCGAGATCATGGATGCGACCGAGGTCGGCCTCGACTCCAATCAGATCGTGCTCGGCAAGCATTCCGGCCGTCATGCACTGAAAGACGCGCTCGAGCAACTCGGTTTCGCGGTCGATGGGGGCGCCCTGAACCAGGCGTTCAAACGCTTCAAGGAGATCGCCGACAAGAAGAAGCAGGTCACCGCACTCGACCTCGAGGCCATCGTCTCCGAGGAGATGCGCGATCGGACCGAAGCCCACGAACTCGACTTCTTCCGGGTCGAAGCCGGTTCGGACCGCGAACCTCAGGCGGCGGCAGGGGTCCGGCTGCCGTCCGGCGAGGTGCTCTCCGGCGAGTCGACCGGCGACGGTCCGGTGGAGGCGATCTTCGGAGCGATCCAGAAGGCGACCGGCACCGGGGCCGAACTGCGGGAGTACCACGTGGCGGCCGTCACCGGCGGGGACGACGCCCTCGGTCAGGTGACGGTCGTCCTGCGGGCAGACGATACGACCGCGTCCGGGCAAGGGGTTTCGACCGACATCCTCGAGGCCTCGGGCCGGGCTTATGTGCGCGCACTCTCCAATCTGCTGGATGGCATCGCGATCAAGCAAGCCGACGAATCCGGCGCAGACGACGCCGAAATAGCCGGTCCCTGACCGCTACCGGCCGGTCCCGGAGGGGATTCTGGCGGAGCCGGGGTCGAGTGACGCTCCTCACTCTTCTGTCCAACAGGAATCTCTAGCGTGGTAGTCGGAGTAAATCTGTAAAAGCACGAACACCGAATCGAGACGTGAGAATCATGATGGGCAGAATCATGTTCAGCCTTATCAGCACACAAACCCCGGCAGAGAAGCCCAGGCCAGCCGATCGGCCCGGCAACGGTTCCTGACCCGGAGCGAAGTACCCAAACAGCGTGAGACGCCCCGCCAGTAGCGGGGCGTTTTGCCTGCATGGCCACATTCCGGCCGCGAGCTCGAGCTGGATGACCGACAGGGACCTC
>JAUQWL010000046.1 GCA_030835185.1 Solirubrobacterales bacterium
GTGGTCGCGCCGCCGGACAGCTCGATCCCCACCCCGGCCCGCCCGTACTCCACCCTGGTGACCGCTGCCTCCAGCCGGACCGGCAGATCACCCGCTGCTTCGGTGACCATCTGCTGGTAGCTGCCGGCCAGCAGCGCGTCAGCACCGCGGATGTAGTCACCCTCCCCGGTGGCGAATACCGCGAGTCCATCGGGGTCGGCGCCATATTCCTGGCTGATCCCGGAGTTGATCGCCCACTCGAGTCCCGGCGTACGACGCCGCGGAAAGAGGTCCGAAAGCGGCGTGACCACGGCCTTGCCGCTGCTCCAGTCGAAGGAATCCAGGGCCAGGGCGACCTGCCGGACTCCCCTGCGACCGGCCGCCGCCTGCCGTGGATCGGCAAATCGGGCGGTGTACCCGAAAGGGATCCGCTCGATGCCGGCCCGGTCCGCGATCGCCGTCAGCGGGTTGCCACGGACGCCGTGGATCCAGGAAGCACCCATCTCGGCCGGCGCTCCGGCAATCGTCTCGCTCCAGACCCTGCCACCCGTCCGGTCCCGCGCCTCGAGGATCTCGATGTCGAATCCGGCGTCGATCAGACCACGGGCGCAGGCGAGCCCGGCCGCGCCGGCGCCCACCACGACGACGCTCGACGCCGGTCGCGCGAGTTCCCCTACCTGCGCCGCGGCTCGCCAGCCGCTTTCGATCGCACCATGGACCATCGCCGGGTTCCGGGAAGAGGTCGCCTCTCCGGCGAAAATCAGCCGCCCGGCAACCGGTTCCCTGAGCATCCGACGCGCCGCCGGACCGGGTGGACCGACCGGCATGCAAGAGTAGGAACAGAGCGAATACGGATCCCTCGACCAGTTGCTGCGCAGGTAAGACGTCGGGGCCGGAATCCCGTAATCCGGCAGGGAGGCGATCACGCTGTCCCCGCCGCCGGCCCCACTGTCCCCGTTCCGCTCGAACAACCCCCCACAACCGGCGACCCCGGAGAGCCCGGCCGCCGCTGCGACGGCCAGGCCGCCGCCGACCACCTGGCGCCGGGTGATCCCGGGACGTGCGATCAGACAGCCTCGACTGAAACCGGCTGTCTGCGAAGGCGTCCGGCGATCCCGCCGCCGACCGCGATCAGAATGGTCCCGGCGACGATCGGCGGGTGGCCACAGGCGAAGGCGCCGCGCCCGAGCGGCTTCCTGCCCGGGTGGCACCCGAATGGGAAGGGTAGTGGGAAAATGCTGTTGGCTCGAATCGCAGACTCTCCCGCATCATCGCTTTCGGAAGCGGAGCTTCCTGCCGATCCGATTGCCATCCAGGCGCCAAACGACCGAGTAACGACCCTTCGCCCGGAAGCGGAACTGCCTTGCCAGCCCGACGCTCCCCCGGTGGATTCCAAAGGGGCCCTTTCGGAGCCGGAAACGCCCGCACTGCCGGCCGTATGTCCGGTTGTGCAGGCAGAGCTGGTAGCGACCAGAGAACGCAAACGACGAAATCCTGGCTCGGAGACCGCCCTCTTGTCGGAAGACCCCCTGACAGTAGTCGCCAGTTGGTGAGCAGTAGGCCGCTATGGGCCTGGGGACGGCACTCGCAGTCCCGGCGTTCATCCCGCCGAGCAGGCATACGACTGCGACTGCAGGCAGAGCCAGGAGTGGTCGGTGCGTCATGTCTTCCTCCGCATCGGTTTCTTGATGTGGCCGAGATCCAGAGCGGCCCCGGATCCGGGGAAATCAGCTTGATCCGCCGAACGGCCGTGGCCCAAACCTAGTCGGACCCCGTTCACTCGTCAAGGTGAGTCCGACAAACGGATTCAGGCAGTACCGCTACGGGGATTCGAACCCCGGTTTCCGGACTGAGAATCCGGCGTCCTAGACCCCTGGACGATAGCGGCGCGCAGCGGCCATTCTAACAATTCCACGGCTGGCTGCCTTTGGCCTTTCGGCAGTCGCACAGCGGGCCCCGCGACGGGCGATGCTGGCGGCGGATATCGCCTCCAGGCGTTAGAGTTCGCGAACCGCGCGGCCGTGGCGGAACTGGTAGACGCGCAGGCTTCAGGTGCCTGTGTCCGAAAGGATGTGGAGGTTCGACTCCTCTCGGCCGCATGATGGGGACCGGCTTTCGCCGGTCCTTTTTCGTTCACCGGTTGCAGGGCCCCGGCGAGAGGGCACCTCTGGAATAGTTGGCCGCGTGAAGATCTACTCGTGGAACGTGAACGGCATCCGGGCGGTCATCCGCAAGGACGAGTTCGGCCCCTTCGTGGCCGGACACCAGCCCGACATCCTCTGCCTCCAGGAGACCAAGGCCCAGCAGGGTCAGGCGGAGATCGACCTGCCGGACTACGAGGAATACTGGAACTCGGCCGAACGCAAGGGTTACTCGGGCACCGCGATCTTCACCCGGAAAAAGCCTGTCGCGGTACTGAACGACTTCGCCGAAGACATCTCGCTGCGTCATGGCCTGAGCGACGACGGCTACGGCGATCCCCTCTCCGAAGGCCGCGTGATCTCGGCCGAATACGAGGACTTCTTCCTTGTCACCTCGTACGTGCCGAACTCGAAACGGGATCTGAGCCGGCTCGACCTGCGTCACCGCCACTGGGACCCGGCGCTGCTGGAACACCTGAGGACCCTGGAGAAAAGCAAGCCCGTGGTGTTCTGCGGCGACATGAACGTGGCCCACACCGAGGACGACCTCGCCAACCCCGAGGCGAACGTCGGCGAGCACGGCTTCACCGACGAGGAACGCCACGGATTTCAGAACCTGCTCGATGCCGGATTCGTCGACACCTTCAGGATGTTCACGGACGGAAACGGTCATTACAGCTGGTGGTCGATGATGACCAGGGCCCGCGAACGAAACGTCGGCTGGCGGATCGACTACTTCCTCGTCTCCGCCGCTCTGAAAGAGGCAGTGGTCGGGGCCGGAATCCATGCGGACGTGATGGGCTCGGACCACTGCCCGGTAAGCATCGAGCTCGACCTCCAGAGAGTGGTCTGAACCGCCGATGCGCCGGCCGGCGACTCGGATCCGCCAAAACCACAGCGCACCGCCCGAAGTGCTGGAATAGGCTGGACGCCCATGGCGGCCGTGACCGACTTCACCCTTCAGGCTCAGGAACTCCTACGTGACCCGAGCCAGTTCAAGTGGTATGCGGTCACCCTGCTGGTGCTGGTCATGTACGTCTACGCGGTCGAGGTCGAACGCCGGCGCTGGGACATCATCCTCGCGGGAGCCGCCTTCTGGCTGGCGGACTGGATCAACGAGATCATCAACTCGCTGGTACTCCACTTCAGCGACCGCTCCGCCCTCTGGACCACCACCGGCGATACCGCCTACCTGATACTGATCGGCCTGACCCTGGAGATCTCACTGATGTTTGCGATCTCGGGGATCGTCTTCGCCAAATCGCTCCCGGACGACCCGAAAGAGAAGCTCCTGGGACTGCCCAACCGCTGGACGATCGGCATCGCCTTCTCGCTGTTCGCCGTGGCGGTCGAGCTTCTGCTCCACGCCACTGGCTACTTCCATTGGGAGTACTGGTGGTGGAATACGCCCTTCGTCCTGCCAATCGTCGTCTTCGGCTATCTCTGGTTCTTCATGGCCGCAGCCTGGGTCTACGACCAGCCGGACAACCGCAGCCGGCTGCGCATAGTCGGCGCGATGGCGGCGATCGTAGCCGTCTCGCTGGTCCTCTTCGGGCCGATCCTCACCTGGATCTGACCCGACCCCCGTTCCGGCGCGACCCGTTCCGGGGCGGCTTTCTCCCGACAGTCGGCAGAAACGTGGGGCAGGAGCGAAGCGTCACTCCGGTGCGCCGGTTCGGAAAAGCAGACCGGGCGGCCGGATCGGGGAGCGGGCCTCTTACCCGTTCCCCTGTCCCGACCGCCCGGTCCGGTTGAACGCGCCCAGAGGAGGAGGGCGCGGCTACCGGTCAGTGACCGAACTTGATCTTCGGCAGGATCCGGTCGGCCCAGGCGGGAAGCCACCAGGCCCATTTACCGGTCAGCCTGCTCAGCACGGGTAGCAGCAGCAGCCGGACCAGAGCCGCGTCCAGCAGCACCGCGACGCCGAGGATGATGCCCATCTCCTTGGGCGGTAGCGGACCGGAGATCGCGAAGGTGAAGAACACCGCCACCATCACTCCGGCCGCGGCAAAGATCACCCGTCCGGAATGGGCGATGCCTCCGACCAGCGCCTTCTTCGGATCGCCGGACTTCTCCCAGTGCTCCTTGGCGGAACTCAGCAGGAATACCGAGTAGTCCATCGAGATCGCGAAGATCATCGCGAAGAAGAACACGGGAGCCCACGCGTCGAGGAAGCCCTGTGACTCGAAGCCGAGAATCCCGGACAGATTTCCGTCCTGGAAGATCAGCTTGGCCACACCGAAGGCGGCGCCGACAGCGAGCAGGTTCGTCGCCACCCCGAGTGCTGCGACCACCGGTGCCCTGAGAGCGAACAGCAGCAGCAGGAAGCCGAGCAGCATGACCACTCCGATCACCAGAGCCGTCTTGTCGGAGAGAGCCGTCTCGAGGTCATGATTCTCCGTCGAGGCGCCACCGAGCGAAGCTTCAGCCGGCAGATCCCCGCGCAGCCGGTCGATCGTCTCGCCCATCGCCGGACTGGACGGATCCGGGACCGGCACTGCCTGAACCATGACCAGGTCACCCCGGCCGGGCATCGCCGGCATGACCTGGGCGATCTCGGGATCGGCCTTCATCACGGCCTCGATCTCGCCGGCCGATTCGGCCGGGCCGATCGCCTGGAGAGTTCCGGGAGCTCCCGGGCCGAACGAGTCCGCGAGCTGCTCGTAACCCTGACGGGATCCATCCTGCTCGGGTACAACCTTGATCGAAGGCATGCCCGTATCGAGCGAGAAGACCGGCAGAGCGATCACCACCAGCAGCACCAATGCAGGTATGCCGAACAGGAGCGGGCGCTTCCAGAGCTTCTCGCCCCACGCCGCGAAGAAGGGTGAGCGGTGTTCGCCTTCATGGACCCACGGCAGGGAAAGCTTGTTGATCTTCGGCCCCAGCTTTGCCAGCACCGCCGGTAGCAGGGTGAGCGAGGCCGCCAGGACGAAAGCGACCGCAACCATGATGCCCAGGCTCATCGAGCGGAAAGCAGGGCTCGGGACCAGCATCACCGCCGAGAGCGAGATCAGAACGGTCAGCCCGGAGAAGAGCACGGCCTTTCCAGCTGTATCCATGGTCGTCTCGACCGCTTCGATCCGCGTCTCCGTGTCGACCAGTGCCCCTCTGAACCTGTACACAATGAACAGGGCGTAATCGATGCCCAGAGCAAGGGCGAACATCAGCGCGAAGTTCATCGCCCAGATCGAGATGTCCGTGATCTGAGTCCCGAGGTAGAGCGTTCCGGCTGCGGCAACCAGGCCGAGGATGGTCAACATCAGGGGCAGTCCGGCGGCCACCAGAGAGCCGAAAGCGAGTACGAGAATGAGCAGGGTCACCGGCCAGGAAATCAGCTCGGACTTGAGCATCGCGTTTTTGTTGGCCTCGTTGAAGTCGGACCACATTCCGGAGGCTCCGGTCAGTGAGACGTCGACGCCGCCAGTGTCGAGTGACTCCAATTCGACTTTGAGATCATCGGCAGCCCTGACCATCTGATTCGGGTCGGCAGCCGCTCCGGCCTGGACCACGACCGTCTTGCCGTCTTCGGATATCCAGCCGCCCTCCCCGGGCACGACGACTCCTGAAACGTCTTCGCTGGAAGAAAGGGTCTCGTCGACCGAATCGATCGCACCACTGAACTCAGGCTGCTGCCAGGTCTGATCGTCGCTGTGCATCACGACCATCAGCGCCGAAGACGACATGCCTCCAAACTGCTCGTCGATCGCATTGCGAACCTCGACCGACTCCGAGCCGGACGCCTCCCAGCCCGCGCCGGACAATGCGTGCTCGACCTTGGGCGAGAAGAACCCGAGTACGAGCGCAATTACCACCCAGGCGCCGAGTACGACCCTGAAGTGAGTGGCAGTCCAGCGACCCAGCCGGCCCATTGCTCCAGCTGGACTCATCGCGCGGCCTTAGCTTCCGAATCTGCGTAGCAGGCCGACTTCAGGCCCAGAGTCCTGCTCAGGACGAGGGATGCCGGGCAGGCGCCGACCGTCACGAAGAGCAGCTGACTCACGCCGGTGAAACCGGTCAGCAGCAGGAACCACGGTGAGAACACTGCTGCGAGTACTGCGCTGAGGATCGTCATCGTTCCGGCCATCAGGAAGAGCGCACGCTCCAGCGGCCAGTTGCTTCCAGGTTCAGGTTGCTGATTCATTCATTCGCTCCACTTCACAATTGTTTAGTTGTATAGATCGGAAAATAGTAGCACGTCGGCAGGATCCTGCAGGGGCAGCCGGCTCAGCCGGCAACCTGACGGGCGGGTTACTGCGAAAGCAGCCAGTCCGGGGAGGGCCATCAGGAACGCTGGAGGGACTCGAGCACCGATGCCATCGCCCCGAGGCGCCTCTCCATGCTTCCGCAGACCTGATCGCACATCTCGACCATCGCCGTGTCTTCAACCGAGTAGTAGACGGTATTGCCCTGCTTGCGCCTGGCCACTGCCCCGGCGGTATGGAGCGTCTGAAGGTGCTTGGAGATGTTCTGCTGGGTGGCGCCGAGATCCGCGGCCAGCTCCCCCACGCTGCGCTCGCCTCCGCGGAGGCGGTCGATGATCCGCAGCCTCATCGGCTCTCCGAGCAGGCGGAACTGGGACGCGATCAGTTCGGCGAGGTCGTCGGGAAGGGGCGAAGGCATTGCCATGGTTTGACAACTATACAACTTGACAGTTGTCGATGAGAATCCGCTCGACAGTAGTTCGGGACGATGCCTGCCGGCCCGGGCCGGGACCCTGCGCCGGCCGCGATCGGACCCGCTATCTGCCCTGGCGGGGTCCGTCAGGGCCCCATCTGGATCGAAGCGTGAACCTCGGGACTCGCGATGTGCCGGTTCGACGCTTCACCTTCACCTTCACCGATTTCGTCGTCCGGGGCGGGATCCTCCGTATCAGCCTCCTTCCGGAAATACCGCGCCCCCTTGCGCGGAGCAGCACCTTGTGTGCCGAAGCGGTGCCCGAGTTCCGGACGGTGACCCTGTAGATCAGGTTGCCGCCACCACGCCTGAGCAGCTTGTCCCTCAGCAGTTTCGGCCGCGGGCTGCCGGCTGCGCCGGCACACGGCTTGACGACCGTCGGTGAACGCACGACGCTCTCCGGTCCGGCAGCCGAACCGTCACTGTCGCGGCGCCCGAGGGTGAAGTTTGCGAATGCGCTCCACTGGCCATCGGCACAGATCGCTCGTACGTAGCGGGGATCCCCTCCCCTGCGATCCGGGAACGGGCTGTCGCTCCCGGGAATATTCAGATCCAACTCGCCGACTGCCGAGTCGACCGGCAGCTGCCCGATATCCACCAGCAGGATGTTCTTCTTCATGACACCTTCGAAGTAGAGCCCCGTGGCCAGGGAAGCACTGAAGCCGTAGACCTTGAGCCGTGGACTGCCGACACGGTTGCGGCCACCGTTGAAGATGACCAGCACACCGTCGGTCAGGTTCGGGCCACCGGGCGCATTGACTGCGGCAAGATAGACCTTCGCACTGCCGTTGCCGACCACCGACCGGGAACAACGCGCAATGATCGTTTCCGGAGGTTCGCTGATGTAGGTCGGCGGCGGACCCACCTTGCTGTCCGGGCAGACCGGCATCGACGGACCCGGGTGGAAACTCATCTCTTTCGGAAACGACACGCGGATCCTCTTCATCGGCAGGACCAGGTTCGACTCGGGCGGCGCCGTGACCTCAGCCTCCACCCGCCAGTCGACCGGCCGGGGCAACTCGTGGAAGAGCCCTCCGGCCGACGGGTTCATCGAAATATCGGCCGCTGCGGTCTCATCGGCTGCCGTCGCCCCCGAAACGCAGCCGAGCGACAGCAGGGTCGCCGAGCACGCGGCGAGCGTCGCGAATCTTCCCCTCATCGCAGTGAATCTCCCTCCTCGGCTGCCGAGGCCACCCCCGCCCTGTGCAACAAACCCAAAGCACCGAAAGGTCCGGGGCAAAAAAACGGGCGGCCCCGAGGCCGCCCGTCTTCAGACTGCTGTGGCAATCGCCTACTTGACCTTGACGGTCGTTTTGGCGGTCTTCTTGCCGGCGTTCTTCGAGGTCACCTTGAAGGTGGCCTTGACCTTGCCGGCCTTCTTGAACTTGGCCTTGACCTTGACGGTCTTGCTCTTGCCGGCCGGAAGGTTGCCGATCGACTTCCTGGCCTTGACGCCCTTGCCGGACATCTGGACCTTCACGCCCTTGGCGGTCGCTCCACCGGCGTTCTTGACCGTGACCTTGTAGGTCGCAGTCTTGCCACGCTTGGCCTTCTTCGGTCCCTTGATCTTGACCTTGCCGAGCTTCGCCTTGCCGCCGACGCCGGTGCAGGTCTTGACGCCAGAGTCGCCGGCGAACGTGTCCGGGCTGGTGGGCGTGTCGTCGGAGTCGCGTGTCCCGAAGGTGAAATCGGCACTCCAGGCCCAGGATCCGGTCGAGCACTTGGCCTGGACGTAGTCCTTCTTGACGCCTCCGGGCAGCGTCACCGTCTCGGAGCCGGGACCCCAGTTGCTCAGCGTGATGTCCTTGCTCGGGATCGCCAGGTTGAGCTCGGTCACCGAAGAGTCCGAGGTCAGCTGAGGCACCTCGAAGTGCAGGCCTCCGTCGGTCTGCAGGGCAGATTCGGTGTAGATGCCCACGTTCGTATCGTACGAGTATGCGTAGACCTTCATCAGCGGACGACCATCCCTGAGCCCACCGTTGAAGACGACCAGGACGCCGTCGAGGATCGCCTGCGGACTGAGGTTGTTCCGGTTGAGTACGAATTTCGCCGTACCGTTGCCGAGAACCGAATCGGGGCACCGGGCCACCATCGTCGGCACCGGAACGCTCGTCTTGCCTGGTCCGATCTGATCCGCCGGGCAGACCGGCATGTCGCCGGGGTTGAAGGTCATGTCGCCGGCCGGCATAGACAGGTCGATGACCTTCGAAGGCAGGATGACCGGCTCGTTCGGATCGGCCGTACGGACCGAGTTGTCGACCGACCAGTTCGCCGCCTTGAAACTGCCCTTGAGGAATTTTCCGCTCTGTGCCTCGAGGTTGAAGTCAGCGTC
>JAUQWL010000047.1 GCA_030835185.1 Solirubrobacterales bacterium
ACATTGCCGCCTGCCGAAACTGTGGTCCGGTCGGGGATCCCGGTGTTGTCGCTCGAGAGGACCCTGCTCAGCCTGGCTGCGGTTCTCGCGCCGCGCCGGCTCGAATCCGCTTATGTGCGGGCCGAGCACTCGCGCGCTCTCGATTACGGAGCACTTCGGCTTGTGCTCCAGCGTGGATCGGGATGGAAGGGGATCGGCTCCCTTCGAAGATTGGCCTCGCAAGGGGCAGCCCGTGACCCACGCACGAAGTCTGTGCTTGAGGACAGTTTCCTCCTCCTGTGCCAGAGATCGGGATCCCGAAGCCGATGGTCAACGGCATCGTCGAGGGAATCGAGGTGGACTGCTGTTGGGGCAAGCAGAAGCTGATCGTGGAGCTGGACGGATTTCGCTTTCACTCAGACCAATTCTCGTTTGAACGGGACCGGGCTCGGGACGCGGAGTTGTCGCGCCATGGGTATCGCGTTCTCAGATTCACCTATCGGCAGGTGACGAGGCAGCCGACACAGGTCGCGGAAACTGTGGCCGAGCTGCTCTCAACCTCTTCGTCGAATCAGCGAGCGACTGTCCCGGTCGGAGACAACGGACGGGCACCTCGGGTCTGGTCAGGATCACCGTCGGGTACCCGGTGGTGATCCCAACCAGAGCTCGGTCCCCCGAACAGCCGCTCGTTCCGGTCAGGATCACCGTCGGGTACCGGGGGGCATCGTGGCCAGAGTGAGGGCAGCGGTTCGGCTGATAGAAAACGGGGGTGCCCGAGCTACCTGAAGTAGAGACGATCCGACGACAGCTCGAGCCGGACCTCGGTGGCCGCAGGATCGAGGCGGTGGAGGTACTCGACCCCTACTTCGCCAAACCGGCCGTTCCGGCGGCCTTCGAGGCGGCCGCCGAGGGTCGCACGATTGTCGATGTGGGCCGTCGCGGTAAGTACCTGCTGTTTGAGTTCGACAATGGCAATTCGATGGTGATCCACTTGCGCATGACCGGCAGTATCACCCTGGTTGCTCCGGACGGGACGGGCAACCCCGGGGACCCCCGGATCTACGGGATCGGGGAGGACGAGAAGCACCTCAAGGCTCGCTTCTCGCTGGATGACGGTGGCGAGATCCGGTTCACGGACCCGAGGCGGTTTGGCCGGGGTTTCGTCGCCGGCCCGGAGGCGCTGGATACGTATTTCGCATCCCGCCTTGGCGTCGAGCCGCTTTCCCCCGAATTCACGGCTGAGTCACTGGCCGAGATGAGCGCCGGTCGCACCGGTCCCCTGAAGTCATTCCTGCTCAACCAGAAGGGCGTTGCCGGGATCGGCAACATCTACGCCGACGAGGCGCTGTTCAGGGCGGGCCTCCACCCGCTCTCGCCGGGTGGCTCGATGAAGCCCGAGCACCATGAGGCGCTTCGCGAGGGCATCGTTGCGGCTCTGGAGCGCGGGCTTGACCTCGGTGGCGCTTCGATCGACGACTACCGCGACGCGCGCGGTGACGCCGGGGCCATGCAGAACGAATTCCTCGTCCACCGGCGCGAAGGCGACCCCTGTGGTGAATGTGGCGTGACAATCGTCCGGATCGTGGTCGGCGGGCGCTCGACTTACTTCTGCCCCGCTTGCCAGAAAAGACTTCGAAGGCGTCCGCGCCACAGCAAGACGCGCAAGGGCTGATCGGCGGTTGAGCGGGTCGGGCGGGGCTGTGCTGCGGTTGGGTAGGTCGGGCGGGGCTGTGCAGCGGACCGTGCCGGCGCCGGCACGGTTC
>JAUQWL010000048.1 GCA_030835185.1 Solirubrobacterales bacterium
ACCGGCACGATCGAGAACACGCTCGAGTGTGCGGCCAATCTCGCCTGCGTCGGGGCGGAGCCCCTCGGTGTGACCAACTGCCTCAACTTCGGCAACCCGGAGAAGCCGACCGTCGCGTGGCAACTGAGCGAGTCGGTGGGAGGTCTCGGCGACGCCTGCCGCGCCCTCGACCTCCCGGTGGTCGGCGGCAACGTCTCGCTCTACAATGAGACCCCCTCGGGCCCGATCTACCCCACGCCGGTCATCGGCATGGTCGGCGAACTGCCCGATGCCGCCAACTGCGGCGGCGAACCGTGGCGGGAAGGCGACTCGATCGGGCTGGTCGGCCCGTTCAACCCGTCGCAGGCCGGATCGGAGCTGGAGAAGCTCCGCGGTCAGCTTGGTCCCGGCCTGCCCGACTTCCCGATCGGCCCGGTCCGCAAAGCGATCGAGCTGGTTCGGGACGCAGTTCGCTCCGGTGCGGTCCGAACCGCCCGTGACGTCTCCGACGGTGGCATCGCGACCGCGGTCGCCGAGCTGTCGATCGACTCCGGGAACGGTTGCCGGGTGGACCTTCTTCCGGTGGTCGCACAGCATGACTGCACCGGCGAAGATGCTCTGTTCGGAGAAGGCCCGGGCGGTTTCGTCGTCGCCGGCAAGAAGGCCGAGATCGAACGACTCGGTGGCCGGGGGGTCCAGGTCGAGATAGTCGGAACGATCGGCGGTGACCTGATCGAGATCACCGCACCGGACCATCGGATCGAGTTACTGCTCGGCGAGGCCCGGGCGTCCTTCGAATCGCTGGGTGCCCGGCTGGAACCCTGAACAAACGATCCTGAGAATCCGGAACACCGGCACCTCCGAAAGCCGCCGTGACCTCGTCGCGCAGGTCGCCAAGCCACTGCGAAAGTTCATGGCGGCGGAGACCAGCAGCGCCGGCCTGCTGCTGGCGATGACGGTGATCGCGTTGATCTGGGCCAACTCCCCGGCTTCATCCGCCTACGAATCGGTTTTTGCGACCGAGTTCAACATCAGGCTCGGGCAGTGGGCGCTGGTCGACGACCTGCGTCACTGGATCGACGAGGGGCTGATGGCGATCTTCTTCTTCGCGATCGGGCTCGAAGTGCGCCATGAACTCTCGGTCGGCGAGCTGACAGGCCGGCGACGGGTGACCGTGCCGCTGATCGCCGGTATCGGCGGCATGGTGACCCCGGCCGCGATCTTCCTCCTGATCAATCCCAGCGGCGAAGCGGCGAGCGGCTGGGGGGTGGTGATCGCCACCGACACCGCCTTCGTGCTCGGCGCACTGATGCTGGTCGGGCCCCGGGCTCCGACTCAGCTCCGCATCTTCCTCCTGACCCTGGCCATTGTCGATGACATCGTCGCGATCACGATCATCGGTGTCTTCTACTCCAGCGCCCTGGAACCGGTCGCGGTGGCAGTCGCCGCTCTCTGCCTGGCGGCGATCGCCTTGCTGCCGTGGCTGCGAATCTGGCAGACATCGGTCTACCTCGGGATCGGCGTCATCCTCTGGATCGCCGCCTTCGAGTCCGGCCTGCACCCGACACTCGCCGGAATGCTCGCCGGTCTGCTCGTGGTCTCCCATCCACCTGACAAGGAGCAGGTCGAACAGGCGGCGATTTCGGCCCGGGCCTTCCGGCAGTCCCCGCTGCCGGAAGTCGCGCGATCGGCTACGAGGAGCGTCGAGCGGGCCGTCTCGCCCAACGAACGCCTTCAGGGGCTTCTGCTCCCGGTGTCCGGGTTCGTAATCGTGCCGCTGTTCGCGCTGGCCAACGCCGGGGTCGACCTCCGTGGCGGCGCGATCGGGGACGCCATTTCCTCGCCGCTCACCTGGGGTGTGATCGCCGGACTGGTGATCGGCAAGCTTGCCGGCATCTCGATCGGAGCACTCGGGTCGGAGCGGCTTGGCCTCGGCAAGCTGCCGCGGGGCGTCGGCAAAGGACAGGTGGTCGGCGGAGCGGCTCTCGCAGGCATCGGTTTCACCGTCTCGCTGCTGATCCTCGAGCTCGCCTTCGAGGACCCCGTACTCAGGGATCAGGCCAAGGTCGGAGTGCTTGCCGCCGCACTGCTGGCTGTCGCACTGAGCTGGCTTCTGTTCCAGGCGGCGGCGATCTTCCGTGGCGAAACCAGTGCCGGACTGCCGCGCAAGCTCGACATGCCGGTGGACCCGGCGCGCGATCACATCCGCGGACCACTCGACCCTCCGTTGACGCTGGTCGAGTACGGCGACTTCGAGTGCCCGTTCTGCGGCAAGAGCACGGGCATGATCAACGAGCTGCGCCGGAAGATGAGCGACGAGCTGCGCTACGTGTTCCGTCACCTGCCGCTACCCGACGTTCATCCCCACGCCGAACTCGCCGCCGAGGCAGCCGAGGCGGCAGGGGGTCAGGGGAGATTCTGGGAGATGCACGATCTGCTCTACGCCCATCAGGGTGCACTCGACATCGAAGATCTGATCGCCTACGCCGCCCTGCTCGACCTCGACGTCGACCGTTTCGCCGACGACATACGTGAAGGCAGGTACTCGATCCGGATCCGGGAAGACGCAGCGAGCGCCGATGCCGGTGGCGCCGGCGGGACGCCGACCTTCTTCATCGGCGACCGGCGCCATGTCGGGCCGTTCGACGCGGCCAGTCTCGCCGCCGGGCTGCGATCCGCCACGACCGCTTGATCCGGCTGACCGTCCAAGACCAGAGCCACTCCCGATCTTCGGAGTCGGGGGGCTGCTACTCTGCCTATGTAGGTAGACCGCCTACGTCTTTTCCCTTCGATTACAGGTGGCTTTCCGACTTTGGTCGATCCGAGCATCCCGGAGCGTGAAGGACCTCGAGACGAATGTGGCGTCTTCGGAGTCTTCGCACCCGGACACGACGTATCGCGGCTGGCATATTTCGGCCTCTACGCGCTCCAGCACCGCGGCCAGGAGTCGGCCGGCATCGCCACCTGCGAAGGCGGTCACATCACCACCATGCGCGACAGTGGCCTCGTCTCCCAGGTTTTCGACGAAGACAAGCTGCGCGCGCTGACCGGAGACATGGCGATCGGTCATGTCCGGTACTCGACCACCGGCGGTGGCTCGTGGGAGAACGCCCAGCCGATCTGGCGGGACGATGGACGCGAACTCGCCCTCGCCCACAACGGCAATCTGACCAACGCAGTCGATATCTACAACCGGCTCAAACGCAAGGGCCTCAACTTCCGCGGCACAACGGACTCGGAGATCATCGCCGCGCTGATCTCGGTCGACTACGGCCGCCACGTCGAGGACGCCGTCGCCAACGTGATGCCGCAGCTCGAGGGGGCCTACTCGACCGTGGTCATGACCAAGCACGCGATCGTCGCCTTTCGCGATCCGTTCGGCATCCGCCCGCTCTCGCTCGGAAGGCTGGACGGGAACTGGGTGATCGCCTCCGAGAGCTGCGCCTTCGACATCATCGGGGCTGAACTCGTTCGTGAAGTGAGTCCCGGCGAAATGATCTCGCTTTCGGAACGCGGGCTCGAGTCCCGTCAGGTTGTCGAATCGGACCGGACCGCGATGTGCGTCTTCGAGCACATCTACTTCTCCCGCCCGGACACCAAACTCGAAGGCAAGCGCCTTCAGGAAGTCCGCGGGAGGATGGGCGAGATCCTCTTCCGCGAGGCACCGGCCGAGGCAGACCTGGTGATCGCAGTGCCCGACTCCGGCACCCCGGCCGCTCGCGGCTATGCGCGCGCTTCGGGTCTGCCTCAGGACGACGGGCTGATCAAGAACCGCTACGTCGCCCGTACCTTCATCCAGCCCGGCCAGGAGCTCAGAAAACACGGTCTCCGCATGAAGTTCAACCCGCTGCCGGAGATCGTCTCCGGAAAGCGCGTGGTGGTGGTAGACGACTCGATCGTGCGCGGCAACACCACTCGCCAGATCGTCAAGATGCTGCGCGACGCCGGCGCAAGGGAGGTCCACCTGAGGATCTCGGCCCCGCCGATCCGTTTCGGCTGCAACTACGGCGTCGACATGTCGGCCCGCGAGGAGATGGTCGCCCACAACCGCACCGTCGATGAAATCGCCAGGGAAGTCGGTGCCGACTCGCTGG
>JAUQWL010000049.1 GCA_030835185.1 Solirubrobacterales bacterium
CGTCACCTGAAAGACCAGGTCTTGCGTGAGGCGGTCTCGCTCTGAAGAACCAGCGCGTCTACCTGGAGCACATGCTTGACGCGATCGACCGGGCTTTGGAATACACCTAACCCGGCGAGGCGCAGTTCCGTAGCGATCTGAAGACACAGGATGCGGTGCTCCGCAATCTGGAGACTCTTGGCGAAGCGGCGAAGAAACTGAACAGCCGAACCCGCGCACTCTCGGCCGGTACGCCCTGGCGTGAAATCGCCGGTTTCAGGGATGTCATCGCTCACGACTACCTCGAGGTCGACCTCGACTTGGTCTGGAACGTAATCGAGTCAGAACTTCCCGGACTCCGCGAGACTGTGATTGACCTGCTGGGCCGCGTCGATACCTGAATCCCGTTTCCACGCTCAACTGGGGAGTTCCAGGGCGCCGCGCATCGCGGAAGGTTTCCGTGGCCCCGGCCACTGGTTCCTTAGCCTGGATTCGAAATGACTGTCCGTCTGACTGCCCTTCTCCGGGCGGCCGGACCAAGCGCGGGAGCGTCGATGGCAATCGCTCAGCCAGATATCCAACGCGCCCGACTGGATTCGAACCAGTGACCTTCGGTTTCGTAGACCGACGCTCTATCCAGCTGAGCTACGGGCGCGGGTTTCCGGCGAGGTACCGGAATGGGCGATTGTATGGGTCCGGCGGGGTCTTCGTCTGACGACCCGCATGAGAACGGGGGTCAGCGTGGCCTGGCGGGGACCGGCTGCTTCGGAGGCAGGGTTCGTCACGGTTCCGCGGCGCTGCCGCCATGTCCTGCTTCCACCGGAACTTGACGACGGCTCTAGTGTTCTTCCAACATGAACTACTCGCTCAGTCCCGCGAAGCTGTCCGTCGTCCTCCTCGCCGCGTTCGCCACGCTGGCCGCCGCCCTTCTCGGCGGGTCGGTTCAGAAGGCCGATGCCGCACCGGTGAGCTGCCCCAAGTTCCGGGTGCTTCACAACGACCGGATCGGCAAGCTGAACCTGCCGAAGGGCTCGTACAACGTAACCGTGCTGAACGGCGACAAGCTGAGCTGCGCCGCTTCCTCGAAGCTCTTCGCACAGTTCCTGCAGGACTGGGACGGCGTGCTGCCGAAGCCGTGGATCATCGAGGTCAGCTCGAAGACCTTCCGCCGCGGCAAGGGTTCCGACATCGGCTTCCAGGTGAAGAAGTCCGGCAGCGGTGGCGGTGGCGGTGGCAACACCCCGCGCTCCTGCCCCGGTTACTTCCACGTGCTGCACAACGACAGCATCGGCAGCTTCAAGGTCCCGAAGGGCCAGTACCGGCTCACCCTGGTCGGCCCGCGCAAGATCAACTGCTACACCGCGGCCAAGCGCTTCAGTGAGTTCCTGCTCGACTTCGACGGCAAGCTGCCGAAGCCGTGGGTCCTGAACAGGCAGACCGCAACCTTTACCCGCGGGGTGAACGCCAGGGTCGGCTTCAACATCAACCGTGCCTACGGACCCTCGCCGAACCCGAACAAGGACAAGAAGGTCGTGCGTTGCCCCGGCACCTTCCGCGTTCTGCACAACGACCGGATCGGCAGGCTGGTCCTGCCGAAAGGCCCGTACTACATCAAGGCCGGCAACGGACTCGCCTGCAGCGGTGCAGCGAGCTACTTCCGCCAGTTCCTCAACCGTCCCGACGGCAGGCTGCCGTCGCCATGGAAGCTGAACGTCGGCAAGGCCCGCTTCCAGCAGGGCTCTGGCGGACCGTTCTTCCGGGTCCAGAAGGCGAACTGAGTCCGGGGTCGTCTTCGGCAAGTTGAAGCCCCGGCGCTGGAAACACGAAGCCGGCGGTCAGCTCTGCTTGACCACGGAGTAGACGACGCGTTCGGCGACATCGACGGCGGTGTCACCGATGCGTGAGCAGCGGCGGTAGAGCTCCCGGCGGGCGATTCGCTCGCCGCGGTCGTCGAGGTCCAGCGTCACCGCCATGCCCCGGTAATAGTGACCGTGCATCTGCCGCGCGCATTCGATCGCGCGGTCGGCCTCGGCCGTCGCCTTCGTGCCCGACGAACCGAGTTCGGCCACCGCGAGGTCGATGTTTCGGACGCACTCGGCGATCAGCTTCGCCAAGCCGGCGATGCCGTCGTCGGGACCGCACCTGAGCACCGCCGCCTCGCCGACCAGGCCCGCCACCGCGCCAAGGATGCGGCCGGTGCCCTGCGAGATGGAGAACAGGTCTTCAGGCTCGATCGGCGTGATGAACGCAATCCGCACCGCGTTCAGCAGGTCGCGCTTGGCCAGCTCCCCCCGGCCCTGGATCTCGCGCATCTCTTCGAGGCGCACGTCCTCGCCGCCTGCCCAGTCTGAGAATCTTTCGGTTCCTTCGATCGCCACGCGGAGCTGGGCCCGGAGCAGGCCGATCACGTCCGGGGTCTCCGGCAGGAACCACCGCCTTGGATTCAGCCGAGCCATTGCGTCACTCCGTAGATTGCCACGGCCAGCAGACCCGTCGCGGGAAGCGTGACCACCCAGGCGAGCAGGATCTCCCGGACCGTACCCCAGCTGACATGGTGCCAGCGTCGCCTCCCTCCGCCGATTCCGACAACCGAGGAGGCGACCACCTGGCTGGTCGAGGTCGGTGCGCCGCCGAGCGACGCACCGAGGATCACCGCGGTCGAGGCGCTCTGGCTGACCATCCCCTCGGTCCGGCCGATCCGGTAGATGCCGCGGCCGATCGTACGGATGATCCGCCAACCGCCGACCGCAGTCCCGGCCGTCAGCGCAATCGCGCAGGCGGGAACGACCCAGCCCGGGGTCTGCAGCGAGTCGATCCGCCCTTCGGCGAGCAGCAGGGCGGCGATCACGCCGACGGCCTTCTGGGCGTCGTTGGCGCCATGGCTGAAGGCAAGCGCGGCCGAGGTGAACCACTGCCCGTTGGCGGCGGCCGCGTTCCAGCGCCTGGTCGCACGGCGGCCGGCCCGGGCGACGATCCGGATCAGCGCGAGTGCGGCAAGGAAGCCGAGCACCGGCGAGATCGCCAGGGCGATGAGCGCACCGAAGACGCCGACCGGGTGCAGGCCCTCGAGACCGCCCCACTGCACGGCGCCGAGTCCGCCGTCCGCAAGCGCCGCACCGACCAGCCCGCCGACGAGGGCGTGGCTGGAGCTCGAAGGCAGGCCGCGCCGCCAGGTGAGCAGGTTCCAGACCACCGCCGCCGCCAGTCCGGCTCCGATCACCGCGACCGCCTGGCCGGGCGAGACCTTGACGATGCCGGCGATCGTATCCGCGACGGCCGCGCCGACCAGCAGCGGGCCGAGCAGATTGAAGAAGGAAGCCAGCAGGATCGCCTGAAGTGGCGTCGCCACCCTCGTGGCGACCAGCGTCGCGATCGCATTCGACGCGTCATGGATACCGTTGGTCGCGGCGAACGCGAGCGCCAGTGCCAGCGCGATGACCAGGCCCGGATCCATTCCCCGACACTAAAGCGCCTTCGCCGGGCCGGCTCGATACGGACAGGCGAACTTGCGTCAGGGCCACGTTGACGCAAGTTCTTCCCGCCAACCTTGCGCCACCGCCCCTACGGCTTCACCCCGGTGTCACCGCGATCGGGCCGAAGCCTGTCGCCGTGCGCAACCAGCAGTGCTGCACTTAAGATTCGTCGGAGTCTGAGGGTTTGAAGAAACCAGACGGCGCGAGCGACGCGATCTTCGCGTTCCAGAAGCCGACCTTCCGACCACTGTCCTCCTTGGACTCCTTGCGTCGGACGGCATCCCGGACAAGCCACCCCCCAGCCGACCGAAACGGCTCGGGAGGAAACTTCCCGGGTATGCCTCGGGCAAGCCCGCAGTGGGACCACTCGTCCCGGCGACCGAGAGCCATCGAGGCCAGGATGCGACCCGCGAGAAGGCTGGGCACGACTCCATTGCCGGAGAAACCGGCACCGTAGTAGACAGGGACTGAGCTCTTCAGCGCTCCGAAAAACGGCAGACCGTCGGTACTACGATCGACTGCTCCCCCCCATCCATCTTCGATCGCGACCCCTCTGGTCGCTGGGACCAGGTGCCTGAGCGATTGCGTGCATTGGCGAATCCGGTCGGAGTTCTGCTCAAACTCGTCCGGGACCCTGCCGAAGGTGCCAAGCCCGCCACCGCCCTTGCCGAGAACGACCCGTCCGTCCGACGTGGTGCGGTAGTAGTGAACCATGAGGCGCGAATCGGAGATCGCCTCCCTCCCGGTCCACCCGCTCGCCGCCAGTTCGCCGGACATCTTCCCGGTAACTACCACGTCGCTTGAAAGTGGCACGATCGCTCGTCGCAGCTCCGGGATCCCGGCAAGCCACGCATTGGTAGCCAATACGATCGATGACGCCCGAACTGTGCCCGACGCCGTTTTCACGGTTCCGGACTTCCCGTCCATTGAGAGCACCGGGGATTTCTCACACACCCTGACACCCCGGCGGACCGCCGCTTGGCGGAGCCCCCTTGCGAGGATCGCAGGCTGTACCGTCGCTGCTTTCGCCTCAAATACTCCGCCGAGGTGGACGGGCGATCCTGTCCGATCGCGCAATTCATCGGGACTCAATTCCTTGAACGGATCGCTTCCCAGCCCGCGGGCCGTCTTCATCGCTCCACGCCAGGCACCCCGCTGCGCACCGGATGTCGCGGTCCAGATCCACCCCCCTGGTGTGAAATCTGCGTCAATCCCCTCGCGACCACAAAACTCCCCGAGTTCGAACACAGCCTGGTCGGCAGCATCGGCAAGTACCAGAGCCTCCTCTGATCCGACCCGATCAATCAGCGTCTCGATCTTCGGCCACCAGCCAAACGCGAACCCACCGTTTCTTCCAGAAGCACCGGAGCCACAAAGGTCAGCCTCGATGACCGTGACTCTCAGCGCCGGATCGAGCTCGGCAATTCGGATCGCGGTCCATAGACCGACATATCCTCCGCCGACGATAAGTACATCGGCAGTTTCCGCGCCTTCCTGACGCTGGGCTTCCGGTTCTTCCCGCCCCAGAGCCTCATTCATCCAGAAGCCGTAGTGCCGCTGGGGACCCCCGGGTGGCGGCTGAGGCAGTTTGTTCAAGAACGCTCCGGATCCGGTTCCAGTGACCGGCCCAGCCACTCTTCGTAGAAGCCGTCAAGGTCAGGTACGAAGTCATGGACGACGGGATAGCCGGGCGGCACTGCTTCCACCTCCAGCAGGGCCATGGTCTTTGGGCAGTAGTACTCGCGGAGCTCGTTCCACTGTGGATCTCCGTGCATCTTCGCAGGGTAGATCTCTTGGAATTCCGAGAGCGTCTTGCGAACTCTGATCCTGGCGTGGAGCTTCCAGTTCTCCTCGGGCGAACAGAACTCGTGACCGGAATCTGACTTCACCACCCTGCGACCGTCAGGTTTCTTCACGACGAACAGGTGCTCGCCGAAAGGAAGAAGAATCTCATCGTCCCACGGGACCCGGCTCTGCAACAGCTTCAGGTAGGTGTTAAAACGGTCGGCGTCCTTGAATCCGGACTGGATGGCCCGCAGACGAGGGCCGGGGATCGTTCCATCGGCTATCTCGGCAAGGGTTTCTTCACCGACCGCGGTCGTACCGGCAGTGGTCACACTTACCTGCTTGACCGGATCCGGCGGGAGTGGCGGATCGGGGCTGATGTCCTCACGCCTTCCCAGCATTTTCAGTGAGATGTCAACAGTCGGGGTATCGATGTCGAAATCGAAATCGGGGTCCAGATCCCAGAAGGAGCGGAAGTACTGACCCCACGTCGGGGAGAGGCGGAGAGACTCCGCGTACATTCGCTGGACGGGTTCAATGAATCGATCGCCCGAGGCTTCTCCCTCCGCGCCAGACGGTTGCCGGTGGGCCAGTATCCGTTCCCGCTCTTCTTCGATCCATTCAGAAACCGGTACGGACAGGCGCCGACGCTCCTCAAGGAGCCGCTTACGCTCAGCACGACTCTCTTCAATCTGGACCTTGCCGTCGGAGACGATCGCCCCGTAGATCGAGCCGGCCAGCCGCGGCAACAGATAGCCACCGTCCAGGTCGGCCTGCACGTCGTCCAGACCCCGTTCGAGTGGATCTCCGAGACCCGATCCCCCCCGGTAGGTCGAAAGGTAGAGATCGCCCTGTTCCATCTTCTCCGGAAGAGTGAGCGTACGCTGATCGAAGTCGGCTGATCCCGTCACAAGACGTGACATCTCGGAGTCCTCCGGGTCTCCGTCGAATGTCGGGTAGGGCTTTCCCGTCGCCACCAACTCACTCATGTTGGTGTTGCGGATGTTGTGCCGGTAGCCGGTCGCTCCGGGGTAGCCGCCCCAAAGCCCTGCCTGGATGAAGACGGGGCCGTTGCCGAGATTCTGCGTCTCGAAGAACGGTGTCTTCCAGGCGTAGCGCATCGCCTCCCAACCCGAACCACCTCGACGACGCCCGGGACCTGCTGTGTTCGCCTTGACCTTCGCACCGAGGAACAGGAACGGCTCGACGATCTCCCACATTTCGTAATCGCCCATATCGCCCTGTGGGTTCCACACGGCCGCGGCGTGGTCGAGTCCGTCGCCGAAAATGCGCCCTCCACCGCCGACACAGGACACGGCAAAGTTCGTTGCGGAGGACTGCTCGCCATAATGGTCAATGCCTCCGCCCTGAAACGTGTTCGCCGAGAGCGCATACGGGGCCAGCACCTCCTCGATGAAACCGCGCGCCTGGAGGGATCTGGATATCGACTTGAGTACGCCCGTGTAGCTGGGGATCAGGTAGTGCCAGGCAAGCCCCGTTGAAGCTTGGGGATTCTGATGGTTCGCCCAGGAGCCCGGCGGAAAGTTTGTTCGCAGGCCGAAGTAGGCACCGTCGTTGATTTTGTCGTTGCAGATCAAGGTCTGGGTGAGAAGGACCCAGAGAGCTCCCTGCATGGCCGAAGGCGTGCAGTTGGCCGAGTGGTAACCCCAGCTCGAAGCACCTTCCATGTCGAGCTCGAGAGTCGCCTCACGAGTCACCCTCAGCTCGACCGGAGCATGCATCATCGTGTCCCTGCGAGCATGGGCTGGAAGCATCTGCTCTTCGGCCAGGGTGAACTCGGAGAAAGAGGGCGCGCGATAGCGCCCCGGGACAAGCATCTCCCTGACCCGGGACTTGAATGATCGACGGCCGTCCTCGATGACTTCAGTTGAAAACTGCTTGAAAGTATCTATTCCGATGTCGGCGATGACCCGCTCGACACTGTCTCGGACCATGTGGCAGCCGGCAACCCTTGTGCGTTCGTCAAGTGTCCAGTACCGGGGAGTCCGCGTGCCCTTCATGGCAGCGAGCACATGATCGCGGTAGAGCTCGTCGCCGGCACCGATCTTCCTGGCCGGGATGTCGATTCCGTCTTCGAAGCGGCTGATCGGCCCGAGCGGAACACTCCCCGGAGTGCGTGCCCCGATCTCGATCTCGTGAGTGACGCCTCCCGCCCAACCGACCAGTTCGTCTTCCCAGAAGATCGGAACCATGGTCTGCACGTCGGCGTTGTGCACGTCGCCGATCATCGCGTCGTTGTTGCAGAAAATATCGCCTGACTCGATGCCCGGATTGTCTTCGTAGCCTTGCCGGATCATGTACTTGATGGCGTCCGACATCGTATGGACATGGACGATGATCCCGGTAGAGAGAGCTACGGAGTCCCCTTCGGGAGTGTAGAACGCAAAACAGAGTTCGCCCAGCTCTTTTACGATCGGACTCGCGGAGATGTTCACCGCGGTTTCGCGTGCTGTCACCAAACCCCCGCGAAGACGTGAAAAGATCTTCTCATAGAGGATCGGCTCGGACTCCTTCAGCTCGAGCGACCCGGTCAATCCTCCATAAGCACCAGTAGCGGCGAAAACTTCTTCGGACGCGACCAGCCGATCATGAAGCGATCCGGTCTTGGTCTCAATCTTCTCCAGGGACTTGGTCATTGATCGGTTTCCTCCTTCAACTCATGTGGAAGATTCGGTTGCTGTCGAGTCTTGCTTTTCGCCCCGGTGGGATGACGAACGTGCTGGAGGATGCCTCGACGATTCCCGGCCCCTCGATCCAGGCACCGGCGACAAGGGTCTCCTGATCGAACACGGGGGTCTCATGATGGCCGTCAGTCTCGGACCACCAGGTTTCGCGCACCTCTTTCGGCTCGGGTCTGTAGGCCCGTTCCTCTTCGAAAGGCAGGGTGGGCTTCTCTACCGGAGTGGAACCGGTGACTATGGCTGAAGTGATCACATAACCCAACTCGGGCGAGCGAGCTGACTGGGCATAGACCTTGCCGTAAGCCTCTTCGAACGAAGCGACGACACGACTGATCAACTCGGAACCCTGGCCTTCAGCGCTCACCTCGATGTCATTGAGCTGGCCCGCGTACTGCATCCTCACCAACAGACTGTGCTCAACCTTGTCGAGAGGTACGCCGGCCTTCGTAAACTCGTCATCTACACGTTTGCGGAGGGTGGCCCAGGCTCGCTCAAGCTCAACAGCCGCTTCGCTCCTGGCCTCGGCCGACGCACCATCCTCAACCTTCAGGTCCGTGGTGAGGTCGTATCGGTACTCGTAATCGGCACAGGCACAACCGTACGCGGAGAAGCCCGCAGCCCAGGCCGGGATCAACACGTCTGCATACGGAACCCCGGCGGTATATCCCGCGACGTGGAGAGGGCCTCCGCCGCCGTAACAGAGCAACGAATAGTCGACCGGCGCGTATCCTTTTCCAAGGACCTTGGCGAGGGCGGCTACTCGCAGGTTCTCCTCGAACAGTTCGACGATACCCGCGGCTGCTTCTTCCACGTCTAGGCCCAGGGGGTCTGCGACCTGCCGGCGCACTTCGGCCCTGCCGCGCTCCACGTCAAGCTCAACCTGGCCACCGAGAAAGTAGTCCGGATTGAGGCGCCCGAGACACAGATTCAGGTCGGTGACGGAAACGGTTTCCACGCCGCCTTCCGGCCAGCACACCCCGATATTCGCGCCAGCCGAATCGGGGCCGATCGAAGGACGGTTGGAGTTGGGGTCGATTCTCACGAATGACCCGGTTCCGGCCCCTATGGACTCGATCTCGACCATGGGGAGGTTCAAGAGGAATCGACCGATCTCCGGAGTCTGGTCGATCCCGATCGAACCTTCGTTGATCAAGGCCAGGTCGAAACTCGTCCCCCCGATATCAGAGCAGACGACTGATGAAATCCCGAGCTGGCGGGAAAGATGCCGGGCGCCTACGACTCCACCGATCGGACCGGAAACGAGAGTGCGCGCCAGTTCTTTTGCATCGGTCGAGATCGTCCCACCGTGCGACGCCATGACCCGCAGCTCGAAGGGTGCACCGGCCTTCGTGGTCTCTTCTGCGACTTTCGCAAGTTGTCCTCGGGAAGGTTCGGCCGCGTACGCCTCGATCAAGGTCGAATTCAACCGGGGGAAGTCACGCCTGGTGGGATACAGATCAGCCGAGAGGAACACCGGGACTTCACCGTTCAGTCCGCGGTCGGACTTGATTGATTCGGCGATCTCGCCGACCCTGTGTTCGTGGGACGGGTTCCGGTAGCTGTGGAGAAGGCAGACCACGATCGCTTCGACGTCCTGGTCCAGGAGTTCAACGACGGCTGACTCGACTTCGGATTCGTAGAGCGGAATCGATTCATCACCGAAGATGTCGATCCGCCCACGCACTCCTCGCATGCGTTCGATCGGCACGAGCGGTTCGTTGTGGTGATGCGTGATTACGTGGAGTTGATCCGAGTAGGACATGCCCAGCCACGTCTGCACTCCCCGCTCGAAACGGAAGTAGTCCTCCAGTCCACCCGAAACGATGCAGCCGACCCGCTTGCCTTTGCGCTCAAGCAGGCGATTCAGCATTGCAGTGCCGGAATAAACGCCTGAGACAATCCCGGGGAATGCGTCTTCGGGAGTCGAATCCCAGTATTCGAGCGCGTCCCGTGCCGAAGAGATGAATCCTTGGGCCTCTTCGCGGGGAGTGGTCTGTGCCTTGCCGACGACGAAGTCCCCCTTCGCATCGACGATGAATGTGTCGGTCATCGTGCCGCCCGCGTCGATGGCCAGCACCCGGGCGTCGTGGACTTGTCTTGTGGTCTCCTCCATCGGCTTCCTTTATAGATTATATATAATCGATACTGTTTGTCCAGCGGACTTCTTGAGTAAGGGCATTTGCCACTCCCGTCAGGACCGGGCCGACCGGGATCGGGTCTCGCGTTGATCGATTTCAGCCAGGATCTCCGCGGTATGTTCGCCGAGGGTCGGAGACGGCCGCCTGACGACCAGCGGGGTTCGACCCAGCACGAAAGGAAGTCCGAACTGCCAGATTTTCCCGGCCTTCGGGTGCTCGAGTTCGACCAGGGTTTCGTTGGCGAGTACATCGGGATCGGAGAACAGATCTTCTTCATGATTGATCCGCCCGCATGGGACACCCTCCTGCTCGAGCTGATCGAGCAGTTCTTCGAGGCGGAACCCACTCACCGCACGAGATACCAGTTCCATCAATTCATCCTGGTGTTTCGATCGACCGGAGTTCGTGGAAAATCGCGGGTCGTCGCCAGCCTCCCGGAGCCCGAGTGCCTGACACAGACCGATCCAGGAACGATCTGTGACAACAGCGATGATGACCCAGCCGTCGGCCACCTCAAATGCTCCATAGGGCGCGACGTCGACCGAGGCCGGCAACTCGATCTGTTCGCCGGCAGCCGAGATCATCCGGTAGTTCTGGGCGGCAATCATGGCCTCGAACAGACTCACTTCGACCCTCTGACCCACCCCATCCCGGCCTCGCGCGATCAAGGCTCCCAGAATGCCCTGCACCGCAAGCTGTGCGGCATAGGAATCGGCGATAGTCAAGACGATCCCGATCGGAGGGCCACCTCTTCCCTGCCTGAACAGGACTCCCGAACCGGCCTGCAGGATCAAATCGAGGGCGGGGCGGTCGCGATGAGGACCGTTTCGACCAAAACCCGCAATCGAGCAGTGAACAAGCCCGGGGTTCGCGGCTTCGAGGCTTGCGGCGTCTATCCCGAGTCTTCCCGCGACGCCCGGCCGGAAATTCTCGACCACGACATCGGCCCCTTCGCAGAGCCGACGGGCCGCCTTGTTGTCATCCGCGTTCTTGAGGTCCAGCATGATCGACCGCTTGTTGCGGTTGATGGCAACGAAGTTCATGCCCTCGCCTCCGAGCCACGGGGGTCCGAAGTGGCGAGCCTCATCACCAGCCGGGGATTCGACCTTGATTACGTCGGCACCCATGTCGCCGAGGGTCATCGTGCAGAGGGGTCCGGCGAAGACCCTCGAGAAATCGACCACACGGATCCCTTCCAACGGCGGGGGGTCCGACCCGGGACGAACCTCGAGTGGCTTGGGGCGAAGAGCAGTCACGAGACGAGTCCCGTCCGGATCCGCTCTCGGGCGGCGCTCGAGAGCGCTCCGTAGAGGCGCGACTGGAGATCTTCGGCGCCCACCATGTGCTCGGGGTGCCACTGGACTCCCAGACAGAAGGGACCGGATTCCAGTTCGATCGCCTCTACGATCCCGTCAGCCGCCCTGCCGGTGACGCGGAGGCCTTCGCCGATCCGGTCCGGTGCCTGGTGATGCAGGCAGAGTGCCTCCACGGTCGGACCCTCCAACGCTCTCCGGACATGAGAGCCGGGCGCAAGCTCGATGTCGTGCCGGCGAACGCCGAGCAGGCCGCCCTCATCGGTCGCCGGAACGTCCGAGTGCTCGATTTCGCGAAGGAGGGAACCGCCGAGCGCGACGTTGATCATCTGCATCCCGCGGCAGACTCCCAGGATCGGTATTCCTCTCGCGATCCCCTCCCGGACCAGACTCACCTCAAGAGCATCCCGACGGGGCTCAGGAGGTTGCGTCGGCTCCCACTGCTGACCATAGGTCGAGGGCTGGATATCCACTCCGCCGGCGAGCAGAAGACCGTCAATCCTGTTCAAATAGGCCGAAACGCCAGACTCCAGATCCATCTGGGGTGCGGGCAGAAGCACCGCGTCGGCATCCACGAGGTTGAGCATCCTTACGTAAGCCCTCCCCACGTAGTACGCGTCGAGTTCGCCTTCGATTATGGGGATCCTGGTCTCCCCGGCGGTTACTCCGATGAGGGGTCGATCACCCATCCTTCCGCTCCTCCCAGTTGGCCGGATACGTCGCGAACAAGACGCGGCACTTGCCGCGAAAGTGATAGGTAACGCGGTTTCCCCGGGGAACCAGCAGCAGGTCGCCCGCTTTGCCTTCGATCGATCCCGCTTGATGCGCTACGGATACCGAGCCTTCACTCAGGAAGATCACCTCGTCGTACTCCATCGTCCATTCAAAGGTGACGTCTTCGAAGGTCCCGATTCCGGCACCGATGGTCGAAGAACTCTCCGGACCGATAATGGATTGAATCCAGGCTTCACCTTCGACATCAAGCCGCTGCGGAGCGAAATCTCGCGGTGAAAATGCCAACGGAACGGGGGCCGAGGCTTCGTCATGCCCGCTCACGCCGCCCTCCGGTTCCGCTGAATGTGGAGACCGACGATCCCGGCCAGGATGATCGGGGTCAGGGAAATCACGAGTGACACGGTCGCCAGCGCGTTGACCGTCGGCGTAAGACCCGTCCTGAGGAACGAGTAAATCAGCATCGGGACGGTGTTTTCCGTTCCGGTCAGGAAGAAAGTAATCGGTATCTCGTCAAAAGAGAGAGTGAACGCGATCACTGCCGAACCAAGCAGGGTCAACCGGAGGTTGGGAAGTACGACCGAAATGAAAGCGCGCAATTCTGACGCCCCCAGGTCCATTGCGGACCGCTCGAGTTCCACACCCATTCCCTGAAGGCGAGCGAAGACAGTGGTGAAGAAGACCGCGATCAGGAAAGTGATGTGTCCGAGGATGATGGTCGACGGCGAAAGCGGGAGTTCAATCTGGTCGAACATCGTGGCCAGCGCGATACCGGTCACGATCCCGGGTACTACCAGCGGCATGAGAACGATCCTCTGAAGAAGCCCCTTGCCCGGAAACGCGAAGCGATGTGCGGCGTAGCCAAGCATCGTTCCGAGAATGCCTGCTACGACCGTGGCGATCGCCGCCACCCGCAACGAGAGCAGGAAGGCGTCCCGGATCCGTTCGCTTTGGAAGAGCTCGCCGTACCAGTCAAGCGTCAGACCTTCGATCGGCCAGACGGAGATCTCAGCGCTGCTGAACGAAAACAGCACTACCAGGCCGATCGGGACGTAAATGAACACCAGGGCGAGCAGGGCGAACGCTCGTAGCAAGTGGATGCCGGGTCCTGTTTTGCCCATGCTCAGAATACCTTCACTTCTTCTACGCGGCGCCACCGTTCAAGGAACGCGATGGCAACCAGCACTACGATCAGAAGTGTCAAAGCCAGAGCGGACCCGAACGGGTAGTTGAACGTGGTGCCGAACTGGTTCTGGATCAGATTTCCGAACATCTGACCGTCCGGCCCGCCGACAAGCGACGGGGCGATGTAGTCGCCGAAAGTGAGCGGGAACACAAGCATGATCCCCGCTGCTATTCCCGGTTTCGTCAACGGAAGAGTCACCGAGAAGAACCTCCGGACCGGTGAAGCGTAAAGATCGGCTGCGGCCTTGAGCTGCGATCGGTCAAGCCCCTCCATCACGCTGAATAGCGAAACGAACATGAAGGGGAAATAGACATAGGTCAGGGTAAGGACTACGGCCCAAGGGGAGAAGAGGAGAGCCGACAGCGGTTCGTCGATGATGCCCAGGCCGGTCAGCCCCTTGTTCACAACCCCGTCCTGTCCCAGCATGAGTCGCCAAGCGTAGAGACGGATTATGTACGAAACCCACATCGGAATAACCACCAGAAAAACAAACAGGTACTTGCGCCTCACGTAGAACGCTGCGTAGTACGCGAGAGGAAGCGCGAATATGAAAGTGAGAGCGGTTACAGCCAGTGCAATCCAAAGAGTGCGGAGGAATACGATCCGCACAACCTCGTCCGTGAAGACACGTTCGATGTTCATCAGCTCGAAAGCCGGGATCAGATCCACTCCATCCGTACGGAAGAAGCTGTAGACGAGGATCCCCGCATAGGGGATCAGAATGAAGAGCAGCAGCCAGACGAATCCGGGGCCGGCAAAGGTCGCAAGAGTCCCGCGCCGACGGGCCTTGCGTTTGCTGCGACCGGGACGTGTCCCCGTGCGGGTTACCGTTTCAGAATTCATTCCGGAGGCAGCACCTGACAGTGCTCTCGCGGAAACCGGACGAACACATTCTGAGAATTCTCGACGCCGGTGCCGTTCGAGTAGAGCGAAATGACGGTCCCCCCCTCGAGCCTCAGGTCCGCTTCGACCCGATCGCCGAGGAAGCGGGTCCTCAGCACCTCCGCAGGAAGCGCGCCTTCCGAGCGGCTGTCGGAGAACTCGAGGCGTTCGGGACGTACGGCGAGTATCGCCGATCCGGAAAGCCCCGTTTCCGCGATCTGAATGACTTGGTCTTCGGCAACCACGAAACACGTTTCTCCATCTCTCACCTCAACCTGACCCGGGACGAAATTGTTTCTCCCTATGAATCCCGCAACGAAGCGGTTGGCGGGGCAGTGATAGAGATCATCGGGACTGCCGGCCTGCTCAATCTGCCCGTTGTGAACGAGGAAGATGCGGTCCGACATCACGAGGGCCTCCTCCTGGTCGTGCGTCACATAGACAAAAGTCGAGCCTGATTCTTCCTGGATACGCTTCAGTTCGAGCTGCATTGTCTTTCGCAGCTTCGCGTCCAGCGCCGATAACGGTTCGTCCAGGAGAACCAGCTGAGGTCGGTTCACCAGAGCTCGGGCAAGAGCCACACGCTGCTGCTGCCCACCAGAAAGATTGTCGATTCGCCGGTCTGCCATCGACGACATCTGAACCATCTCCAGAGCTTCCTCTACCCTTGATGCCCTGTCAGCCTTTGGAACGCCCTTCATGCGAAGACCGAACGCGACGTTCTTTGTCACATCCAGATGCGGGAACAGTGCGTAACCCTGAAAGACGGTGTTCAGTTCGCGCTTGTGCGGTGGATCCCGGGTGATGTCCCTTCCACCGAGGATCACGCTGCCCTCGTCGGGCTCAGTGAAGCCGGCGATCACACTCAGAAGCGTCGTCTTGCCGCTACCCGACGGTCCGAGGAGGGTCACGAACTCGCCTCCGGCTATCTTCAGGTCGATACCGCCCGCGGCGCGCACGTCTCCGTAGTACTTGCTTATGCCCTCCAGGGCGAGCAGCGCGTCACCCGACGCGCTGCTCGCTCCACCAGGGTCGACCGAATTCTTCAACGAACCGTCACCCGTTCTTGACTTGGTTCCACGCGTCCTGATAGGTGGGCCTGTCGACTGCATCCCACAGGACGATCTCGTCAACGAAAGCGGGATCGTCCATGTGAAGGTCTTCCGCCAGTTCCGGGCTGATCGCATCCGCGACCTCTTGACTTGCAACTGACCAACCGGCCTTGGCCGTTTCCGATCCTCCCTCCGGCGAAAGTGCCCAGTCCATCCACTTGTACGCCGCGCAGGGATTCTCCGCGTTGACCGGAATCATCAGGAAGTCAACCCAGCCGAGGTTGCCCTCTTCCGGCACAAGGCGCTTGACGTTGACTCCTTGACTCTTCAGCTCGGTGTAAACGTAGTTCCATCCTGTGGCCACGTCGACCTCACCGGAAGCCATGAGCTTGATCAGATCGTCCCCGCTGCTCCAGTACTTGCGAACCAGGCTCTTCTGTTCGGTCATCTTGTCCACGACCTCATTCATCTCGTCTTCGGTGAGATTGAACGGGTCATACCCCAGCGCCAGCGCTCCGACCCACAGCGAACCCAGTTCGTCATACAGAGCGACCTTGCCCTTGTACTGCTCGTCGAAGAGCAATTTGTAAGTCGATGGGGGATCCTTGACGACATCGGCGTTGTAGAGAATCGGATCCGCACTCCAGGTGTGGGTCACCCCGTAAGGTTTCCCGTCCTTCTGGGATTGCGGCAAGTCCTGAAAGCCGGCAAAGATGCTTTCGGAGCGAGGCACCTGTTCCAGGTTCAGTTCCTGTACCAGCCCCGAGTCAATGTACTGCTTGGATACATCCGTCGTTGCGGGGATGAGATCGAACTGACCGTTCTTGTTGCGAATCTTTGCGAACACTTCATCGTTCGTCGCGATGGAGGTTACGTTCACGTCGATCCCGTACTTGTCCTCAAAGCCCTTAATCGACTTCTCTGACGCATACCCTTCCCATAGAATTGCGTTCAGCGTGCCTTCAGGGGTACAGGGTTCGCTTCCGGTTATCCCGCCGGCTACCGTTGTAGTGCCGTCGTCGCCGCCGCCACACGCGCTGAGAACGACCGTTACGGTCACCACCGCAGCGAGCGCCATCAGTCTGTTGAAACTCTTCATCGGTTACCTCTCCTCTGTTGTAATGCCACAGACAACTTCCCTCATCTCCTCAAGGCCAACGCTCGAGGTAGAAGTCCATCTCCCATTGCGAGACCTGTGCCCAGTAACGCTGCCAGTCGTCGCGCCGCAGTTCCATGAAGGCCCTGTGCAGGTTGGGCCTGAAGGCATCCGTCATCAATCCGTCGCGTTCGAATGAATCGAGCGCTTCGTCATACGTGATCGGGATGCGTTCTTCGCGGGGGACACGAATATCCGCCGCCACATTCCCGGGCGTCGGGTCCCCCGGATCAGTTTCGTTATTGATGCCATCCAGACCGGCAGCCAGGCAGCCTGCGAGAGTCATGTAGACGTTGCATGAACCGTCGAACTGCCGGATCTCGAAACGTCCCGGTGCCGGAACGCGAATCAGGCTGGTGCGGTTGTTGTAGTCGTACGACTTGTGAAATGGAGCCCAGTAGCCAATGTCCCAGAACCGCTTGTAGGAATTCACTGTCGGTGATCCGAGCAGGGTCAGGGCGTCGGCGTGCTCCAGCAGCCCGCCGAGAAAGCTGACGCCGACGGGAGACAGTCTGCAGTCGCCTTTGCCCTCACCCAGGATCACGTTCTCGCCTTCGAGATCGATCAACGAAATGTGGTGGTGATGCCCGTTGCCCGAGACTCCCATGAACGGCTTCGCCATGAA
>JAUQWL010000050.1 GCA_030835185.1 Solirubrobacterales bacterium
CGATCGCCGCAGCGGGCCGGTGGCTCAGTTGGTTAGAGCGGACCCACGATCCGGAGGTCGAAGGTTCGGGTCCTTCCCGGCCCATCCGCTGGGGGCGGTGAAGTGGTCGACATTTGTATCCGGTGTGAGACAGTCGCCTCACATCCTCGAGAGGAGACCCTTTGGATCGCGTGGATACGGCACGACGCTTCTATGGCCTGATCAGCTCCGGGGATATGGAGGGGTTCGGCGCCATGCCGGCCGACGATTTCGTGGAGCACGAAGAGACGCCCGGTCTGCCAACTGGCAAAGAGGGCGTGCTGGAGTTCTTTCGCATGTATCTGGCGGCGTTTCCGGACCTCAGGATGGAGCTGCAGGACATTCTGCCCAGTGGCGACAAAGCTGCCATCCGGGTGCGGGCCACCGGAACCCATGAGGGCGAGTTCATGGGCATGCCGGCGACCGGCAGGGGGATTGATCTGGAGTTGATCGACATCACCCTGTTCGGCGACGACGGACTCGCTCGCGAGCACTGGGGGGTGGTCGACGTATGACCATGATGCAGCAGCTCGGCGCAGTTCCCGACGGCCCGGTTTCTCAGTAACCGCATTCTCGCGCGCAGGTCTGCGAATATCCCCGGCCCCGACGAAAGGCTTTTCCGATGTCAGATCGCCCTGTATTTCTCTACGCCGCAATCTATGAAGATCCCGCGGCCGCCGAGGCCGACTACGAAGGTTTCTTCGAGCTCCACGCTGCCGGCCTGGTCGGGACCTTTGACTCGGCCGTAATCGAGAAGGCGGACGACGGCAAAGTTCACGTACGTAAGACCGAGAAGCCGACCCAGCACGGAGCATGGGGCGGAATCGGTGTCGGCGCGGTGATCGGCATCCTGTTCCCGCCCTCCCTGATCGCCTCTGCCGCCATCGGTGGAGTGATCGGTGGCGTCGGTGCGCACCTGTTCCGCGGCATGTCGCGCGGTGACCTGAAGGACCTCGGCGAAGGTCTCGACGAAGGCCAGGCCGCGATCATCGTGATCGGTGAGTCGAAGATCGACGAGCAGATCGAGAAGGCCACCAGGCAGGCGAAGAAGATGATCTCCAAGCAGATCGACGCTGACGCCGAGGAGCTGAAGAAGGAAGTCAACGCGGAGATCGACGCCGCCGGCTGACTCTCCCACACATCAGGCAGGCAGGCGTGGGAGGCTTGCCGGCATGAATGCGGCCGAGCTCGTTTCGATCGGGGCTGTCGTCGGAGTCAACAACTTCGCGGTGGCCCTGATGCTCGGCGCCCTCGGCCAGCACCGGCGCCGATGGCGCATCGCGGGGGTCTTCGGTGCCTTCGAGTTCACCGTGCCGCTGTTCGGGCTGCTGATCGGTTCGGTTGCGGCGGAGTACCTTTCCGGCACCGGGCGCCTGGTCGGGGCCGCCCTGCTCCTCGTACTCGGCGGATTCGCACTGCGCGCGCCGGCGTGGAGCGGGCACGACCGGGAGAAACTCGCCCGTCAGGTGACCACCCGCCGGGGAATCGTGGCCCTTGCGGCGGGGTTGACCGTGGACAACCTGGTGGTCGGGTTCGCTCTCGGGCTGGGAGATGTGGAGCCGCTGCTCCTGGCGGCGACGATAGCTGCCTTCGCTGTGGTCTTCACCCTCGTCGGGATCGAGATCGGCCGTCGGGGCAGGCGGCGGGGAGAAGCCGCAGCGCAGCGGGCCTCGGGGCTGCTTCTGATCGCGCTCGGGATCGCGGTTGCGCTTGGTTGGCCCGATTGAGTCCGGGGCCCGGTCCGAAACGGTGAGCCGCGGGGGTCAGTCCCGGGGCGCCAGCCAGATCGCATCGTTGCCCATGGCGACCCGTCGGACGCGGCCCGCGACTTCGTGTGTCACCAGCTGCTTCTCGGCGGCCGGGCGGTCGGGCCGGTCGTTGCCGGCGGCCATGATCGCGGCCGCTTCCTGGGTCGTAAGACCGCCCGGGTAGAGGGCCAGGGCTTCGAGCGGGTCTTCGGGCGGATCGGCGCGGCTGAGATCGGGACCGAGGTTGGCGACGATCGAATCGTAGACCTCGACCGGTTGGAAACCACCCGCCTCGAATTGTGTTCCTCCCCGCGAGAAGACGATCGATGGAGCGGTGTAGCGCTCTCCGTCCGGCGAGTCCGCGGTCTTGCCCTGCAGCTCAGCGGCTCCGCCCGCGGCGGTGCGGGCTTCGGCCCAGTCCTCGCGGTAGGCGTCCTGGACCTGGGGGAGGTCGAGGGCCGCCATGACCGCTTCGAAGTCGAGGTCGCCGACCGACCCGAGCGCGGCTCTGAGGCCGGCGTCGTCGTCGAGTAGCAGGGGAGTGTTGAAATGAAGCAACTGGAGGGTTCTCAGAACGCGCCACTCGAACCCTGGCTGGAGCATCCGGGTGGCGACGATCGCCTGGCAGGCGCGACTGCTGGTTACGGGACGCTGCTTGGCCTGAATCGCGAAAGGCATGCCGTGTAAGTCGCGCATCCCGAGCTGGAAAACGGCCAACTCGTCAGGAGTGAGCGTTGGTTCGCGACCCGGTTCCGACAGCCCTATCGTCACCAGTTGCCACTCGATCTGATCGCGGTAACGCCACTCGATCGTGCGGAGGGCAGGACTCGCCGAATAGCCCCAGGGACACGAGGGGTCGTTGAAGAGGCGGGCGGTCACGGGGCCGGGGGCCGGGTCGGTCGGGTTCATCGGGCTCCTGTTGTTTGCTGGGGGTCGTCCCAGAATAGTCGCACGCCGACCCGGGGTCGGCCGGCGGATCCGCCCGGCTAGAATCCGTTTCCGAAACCATCGGCCCGGGAGCTGCGATGAAATGCTTCACCGGCACGATTTGTGCCTTTTTGGCACTGGCGGCAACGATTGCGCCCGTGTCATACGCCCATCAGGGCAACCCCAACTTCAAGTCTGAGATCACCTCGATCGATCCGACCGGCCTGGCCGACGGCATCGCGGTGACCGTCAAGAACTTCGACGATGGCCTGGAACTCGTGAACCACAGCGGCAAGGTGGTCGTAGTCATCGGATATGACGGTGAGCCCTACCTGCGGTTCAGCCCTGACGGGCGGGTCGAGGTCAACCGGAACTCACCGTCTTACTACTTGAACGAGGACCGCTTCGCCGACGTCGAGGTTCCCGAACGAGCCGACCCGGACGCGACCCCGGAGTGGCAGGAGATCGACAACACCGGAGTCAGTTACTGGCACGATCACCGGTCCCACTACATGGGCGATGGAGTTCCGGTCCAGGTGACGGATGAGAACACGGCGACCAAGGTCTTCGACTACAGGATCCCGTTGAGGGTCGACGGCGAGCCGGCCGTCGCGAAAGGCACCCTGACCTGGGTCGGATCGGATGGGGGCGCCCCGATCCTCCCGTTCGTCGGGCTTGCTTTCCTGACGATCGCCGGAGGTGTCTGGTTGGGGCTGCGTCGCCGCCGGGATACCGGGGGAGACGCCTGATCCGCGGTTCAGCCGCGAGGGCGCCTGCGCCGGCCCGAGGGCCGTTTGCCGCGCTTTTCGAGGCGGTCGCGACTCGACTCCTTCGCCGCCACTGGCCGCAGGCTCCTGCTCTGCGGGTACAGGATCTGCTCGGCGCACCGCTGGTGCCAGTGAGAGTGCTCGGTACCACCGGCCCGGGCGATGTACTGGACGACCACGTGTTCGTCGCCGACGCCGATCGAGCCGTAACACCCCTGACACTTGTAGAGCTTCTGCGAGATCGACCTGATGATCCAGATCTCGTCACCGTCGGCGGTGAATCCGGTCAGGCTCTGTCGGCGGTTTGGAAGTCCACTCAGTGATCTCAATGTTCCTGCTTATGAAGGGAAACGGGGGGTGGTAGCGAATTGGGTCGGCGTGAGCACTGCGACCCCCGAAACCAAGACCCTGTCAACTTACATCCAGGACCGCATCGACGAGTTTTCCCGGTCGCAGAAGGATGTGGCCCGCTACATCGTCGATCATCTGGACGAAGCCGCCTTCCTGACTGCCGAAGAGCTGGCCCGCCGGGCCGGGACTTCCTCCTCGACCGTTGTCCGTTTTTCGCAGGCACTCGGCTTCGAGGGCTACCCCGAGCTTCAGACCTCGGCCATCGAGGAGTACAGGGCCACCGTCGGAGTTTCCGAGGGTGGCGCGGGCCGGATGCTCTTCGCCTTCGACCACTCCGAATTTGAAGCGTCGCTCGGCACCGACCACGCCAACCTCGAAGAGACCGCGCACAAGCTGACCCAGGAACAGATCGACCAGGCGGTCGCGGCCCTGGCAGCGGCCGGCCAGGTAGTCATCGTGGGTACCGATCAGATGGCTTTCTTCGCCAGCTACATGCGACACACCCTCAGCCTTCTCGACATCAGGGCGGAGATCGTCACCTCGACCGCCGGACCTTCGCTCCAGCGACTCGGAAGGATCGATGAAGAGACCCTGGTGATCACTCTCTCTGCCGGCCGGGCCCATCCGCTGCTGGCGAGGGCGATGAAGCTTGCCGGCCACCGGACCGCCAGGACGCTGGCGATTTCGGATGCGACTCTCTCCGACACGGTCAAGCAGGCCGACATGAGCCTCTACTACTCGTCGAACAGCCCGTCTTTCCTCCGCTCCAACACCGCGCTCATGGCGCTGGTCCACGCTCTGGCTCACGGGGTCTACTCCCGTGACGAGGACGCGCACCGCGATCGGATAAGGGCTTACAAGCTGAAGTAGTCCCGCCACCGGGGGTCCGGTGTGCCGGAATGACTATATTCATGGGGATGGCTGAAGAAGCGACATTCCGAGTAAAGACCGGCCTTGCGGAGATGCTCAAGGGCGGTGTGATCATGGACGTGGTCGACGCCGAACAGGCGAAGGTCGCAGAGGAGGCGGGTGCCTGCGCGGTCATGGCCCTGGAACGGGTTCCGGCCGACATCCGTCGAGACGGCGGTGTGGCCCGCATGTCGAATCCGCGGATGATCAAGGGCATCCAGGACGCGGTCTCGATCCCGGTCATGGCCAAGGCCCGAATCGGCCACTTCGCCGAAGCCCAGGTTCTCCAGTCGCTCGACGTGGACTTCATCGATGAGTCCGAGGTCCTGACCCCGGCCGACGAGGCCAACCACATCGACAAGTTCGAGTTCGACGCGCCTTTCGTGTGCGGAGCGACGAATCTCGGTGAAGCACTCCGCCGGCTTGGCGAAGGTGCCGCGATGATCCGTTCGAAGGGTGAGGCCGGCACCGGCAACATCGTCGAAGCTGTCCGCCACATGCGTGAGATCACCTCCGGCATTCGTCATCTCGGGACTCTCACCTCAACCGAACTGCCGACCGCTGCCAAGAACCTCGCCGCTCCGCTGGAGCTGGTCCGTGACGTCGCGACGACCGGTTGGCTGCCCGTGCCGCTCTTCTGTGCCGGAGGCATCGCGACCCCGGCCGACGCGGCTCTGATGATGCAGCTGGGCGCCGAAGGGAACTTCGTAGGTTCCGGCATCTTCAAGAGCGACGATCCCGAACGCAGGGCGAAGGCGATAGTCGAGGCGACAACCCATTTCAACGACCCGGAACGGGTGACCGCCGCCTCCGAGCGGCTCGGCGATGCGATGCCGGGCATCGAGATGTCGGCGCTCGGCGAAGACGCGAAGCTTGCCGAACGGGGCTGGTAGCCCCGGACCGGCGCAGGCCGGTGCGCCCCTGCGAATCGGTGTACTCGCCCTGCAGGGGGGCTTCGCAGCGCACCTGAAGCACCTCGGATCGGTCGGAGCGCTCGGGGTGGAGATCCGCAGACCCGGAGATCTCGTCGGGCTGGACGGCCTGATTCTGCCGGGCGGCGAAAGCACCACGATCACGATGGGGATGGAGCAGTACGGGCTGGTCGAGCCGATTCGGGATCTCATATCGGCAGGCAGGCCGATTCTCGGTACCTGTGCCGGCATGATCGTCGCCGACAGCGACCACCTCGGCCTGATCGACATGACGACGCGACGAAACGCGTTCGGTCGCCAGCTGGCGAGTTTCGAGGAGGACATCGAGCTGACAGGTATGGATGGCCGGCCGTTTCGGGCGGTATTCATCCGCGCCCCCTGGGTCGAAGAGCTGGGCGAAGGCGTGGAGGTGCTTGCCGAGGTCCGCGGCCACCCGGTCGCGGTGCGCGAGGGCAAGATGAGCGCGTTCTCCTTCCACCCCGAGCTGACCGACGACAACCGGCTTCACTCCTGGTTCGTCGATCAGTGCCGCGGCTGAGCTCGGGCAGCCTTCAGTCGGCCCGCTTCAGCCCGACAGCGGCGAACCGGCCAGGGTGAAAAACCAGACGACGAAGGAGATCGCCGCGATTACGACCGAACCGATGACCACCGCTTCCAGCAGGGTGAGCGGTTGCCGGAGTTCCGAGTCACGCATGCTTCTCATCCATCCGAGCCGGATCGGTTCGACCGTATGCGAGCCGGTCAGGCGGAGGTAGAGCTCGTTCATCAGACCGATGACCCAGGCGACCACGAGGATCGAGCCGATCACACCGAACAGCACGATCGCGTAGGGCCCGAGACTCGGAAACTGCGTCGCGGCAAGCTGGGAGCCGATCCAGAGCCAGGCCAGCGGGACCAGCGTCCAGAGCGACAGCGCCAGCAGCAGCATCAACAGGGCCAGGAGGCCGGCCATGAACCTTCGCGCCGGGCTCTTTTCGCTGCGAGATGTCACCGGACCACCATAGGATCAAAGTATGTCGGGTCATTCTAAGTGGTCTTCCATCAAGCACAAGAAGGGCGCCGCCGATGCGAAACGCGGCCAGCTCTTCACCAAACTCGCCAAGGCAATCACCGTTGCGGCCAAAGAAGGCGGTGGTGATCCGGATGCCAATCCGGCGCTCGCGACAGCGATCCAGAAGGCTCGCGACGAGTCGATGCCGAAGGCCAACATCGAGCGGGCGATCGACCGCGGCACCGGGGAGGGTCCTGACGCCGTCGTAGTCGAGCGCATCCAGTTCGAGGGCTACGGGCCGGGTGGCACCGCAGTGCTTGTCGAAGCACTCACCGACAACCGCAACCGAACCAGCGCCGAGGTGCGTCACGCTTTTACCCGCCACGGCGGCAGCCTCGGCGAGCCGGGCTCCGTCGCCTGGATGTTCGAGACTCACGGGGTCGTTGTCGTCGACGGCGAGAAGTACGGCGAGGACGACCTCATCGGGGCGATCGACGCCGGCGCCAGTGACGTGGTCGAGGAAGAGGGCAGGCTCAGGGTTCTGGCCGAGCCGTCGGACCTGACTGCGGTCAAGGAGGCGATCGCCGCCGACGGGATCGAAATCGAGTCGGTCAACCTGACCACCGAGCCGAAAAACACGGTCGAGGTCGCCGAGTCCGAAGCGGGCGGGCTGATGAAGATGCTGGACGCGATCGAGGAGCAGGACGACGTAAACGAGGTCTACGCGAACTTCGACATCCCGGACGAGGTTCTGGAGCGGATCGCCGGCTGACGACGTCCGCTGCGGCGTTCGCGGCGGTCTGGTCCGGAAGGCATCCGATGCCGGGCCCAGAATGTATTGACGATGAGAGTCGTGATGGGAATAGACCCCGGGACGGCCAATCTCGGTTTCGGCGTGATCAGAATCGAAGGCGGCCACATGGTTGCCCTCGATGGAGGCGTGATCGAGACCTCTTCGGGCGATACGCCCGAAAGACGGCTTTCGCGCATCCACGACTCGCTGTTCGACCTGATCGAATGGCATCAGCCCTCGGCGGTGGCGCTCGAGGATCTCTACTTCGGCAGGAACGTCGGCTCGGCCATGCGGGTCGGCCAGGCCAGTGGCGTGGCGATGCTGGCCGCGGCCCGAAACGATGTCGACTGCTTCGCCTACACACCTCAGGCCATCAAGAATGCGGTCTGTGGCTCCGGCGACGCCGCAAAGCGCCAGGTCCAGAAGATGGTGGGTACGCTGCTCGGTCTCTCGGAGCCGCCCCGGCCTGACCACGCCGCCGACGCCCTCGCGGTGGCGATCTGCCACGGCGGCTCGGCCGGGATGAGAGAAGCCGCAGCCGCTGCCCGGAGCACGCTCGCCCGGGTGGGCACTTGATCGCCACGGTCAGAGGGGAGGTCCTGGTCCGCCGCGGCGATTACGTCGTGATCGAGGCGGCCGGCGTCGGCTACAGGCTGCGGGTCAGCACCGAGACCCTGCGCAGCGTACCGGCGGCCGGCAACGAGATTTTCCTCCATGCCGAGACGATCAGCCGCGACGATGGCATCTCGCTCTACGGTTTTTCCTCCGAAGAGGAGCGGGGTCTTTTCGCGCAGCTGATCGGCGTGAGCGGCATCGGCCCGAAAGTGGCGATAGCCGCCCTCTCCGGAGGCCCTCACCGGGAACTGACCGCGGCGATAGTCGCCGGCGACGCCAAACGGTTTCAGGCTGTGCCGGGTATCGGCAAACGCACTGCGGAGCGAATCATCCTCGAACTCAAGGATCGGGTCACGGCCGAGGCCGAAGCGGCGGGGTCGAAGCTTCCGCAGCCGGCCGCTGGGTCGGCCCGCTCGCTTGCGCGCGATGGTCTCATCAACCTCGGCTACGCGCCGCTCGAGGCCGAACAGCTGCTCGACGGGCTCAATCAGGGTGAAGACCCTGAAGCATTGATAAGCGCCGCACTCAAGCGGGCGGCCGCGACCGGCGGTCCAGAGTCCCGATGACCGGAAAACCCGACAAGGGGAACCGCCCCGAGTTCGGCGGTAGCCGAATCAACCTCGGCCTCGAGGCCGACCTTCCCGACGGAGCTGAACCGAGGGTCCATGACGCCCGGGCCGACATTCCCGATCGCGAGCTGGACCGGTCGCTCCGTCCACCGGGGCTGGAGGATTTCGTCAATCAGAAGCAGGTCACCGATCAGCTCGCCCTGTTCATCGAGGCGGCGAAGAAGCGCGAAGAGCCGCTCGACCACGTGCTTCTGGCCGGCCCTCCGGGTCTCGGCAAGACATCGCTGGCCAACATCATCGCCGCCGAGATGGGCGTGCCGATGGTCCATACTGCGGGTCCCGCGCTGGAGAAGAAGGGTGACGTGGCAGCCTTCCTCACCTCTCTGGAGCCGGGCAGCGTTTTCTTCATCGATGAAATTCACCGCCTCGGCAGAGCGGTCGAAGAGACCCTCTACCCGGCCATGGAGGACGGCGAACTCCCTGTCGTGCTCGGCCAGGGCGCCGGTGCCCGCACCGTGACACTGCCTCTGCCGCCTTTCACGCTGGTCGGCGCGACCACTCGAAGTGGCTTGTTGACCACCCCGCTCAGGGACCGATTCGGTGTTTCGCACCGGCTCGAGTACTACTCGCCGGAGCATCTCGCGGTGATCGTCAGCCGGTCGGCCGGGATCCTCGAGGTCGAAATCGACGACGCCGGAGCCCACGCGATAGCCGAGCGTTCGCGGGGCACGCCCCGGGTCGCCAACCGCCTTCTGAAACGCGTCAGGGACTTCGCCGAAGTCAAAGGAAGGGGGTTCGTAGACGCTTCGATCGCCGAAGCAGCGCTGGAAATGCTGGAGGTGGATCGTGCCGGCCTGGATCGCTCCGACCGCGCTCTGCTGGCGCTCATCGCCAACCGCTTTTCCGGCGGGCCGGTCGGCCTTTCGACGATCGCGGTGGCGATCGGCGAGGAGACCGACACGATCGAGGATGTGCTCGAGCCGTATCTGCTCCAGCTCGGCATGCTGAAGCGGACCCCACGTGGGCGCGTGTTGACGCGGGCGGCCTTCGATCATCTCGGAATCGAGCCGCCGCGCGGCCACGAACAGCTTTTCTGAGCAGAGCCCGCACCCCCGAGCGCTTCCGTACCCTGAGCTTCTCCGCTTCGTGTGCCCTTCAGCCGAAGTGACCGCCGCGCGGCCGGCAAGGGACCCTGGCGCATGGTGCGCTGTTTTCTTCAACAGCCCCTGTGGGCCGCGTTGCACACCGGCTCCGGTGGGGCGTTTCGAGAGTGCATGAACCTGGCGAAGAGTCCGCCGGTGATGAACATGAAGGCGCTGTAGACGGCGGCCGGGATCATCAGCTCGTCGTCGATCATCCCGGCGACCACGATGGCCACGGTCGCGTTGTGAACGCCGAGTTCAAGGGCTATCGCCGTCGCCTGGCGGTCGGACAGCCGGGCGAGTTTCGAGACGGCAAAACTGAAAGTCATCGCGGCCAGGTTGAGGGTGAGTGCCGCGGCGGCGACCCGGGCGACATTCTCCCTGATCAGGTCGAACTCCGAGATCACGGCACCGAGCACGACCAGTACGAACAGGACCAGCGACGCGCGGCTCAGGGGCGGCCGGATCCGCTCGACCCGCTCCGGTGAGCGGCCGCGCACCCAGAGGCCGAGGCTCAGCGGCAGGATCGTGATCAGGAAGGTTCGCAGTACGACGCTCCACATATTGACGTCATCGAGGGAATTGCCGGCCCCGAAATGGCGGTTCGCGAGATCGAGAACGAGTGGGATCGTGACCACCGCCACGACGCTGGAGAGCGCAGTCATCGAGATCGAGAGCGCCGTCTCGCCTTTGGCCAGATGGGTGAACATGTTGGCCAGGGTGCCACCGGGCGAAGCACCGAGCAGGACCAGTCCCATCGCGAGGAGCGGGTCGAGACTGAACAGCTCGGCGATGCCGAACGCGAGCAGCGGGGAGACCAGCACGAGGTTGACCATCCCGATCGAAACGCCCCGTGGGTAGACGAAGATGCGTTTGAAATCGTCAACTCTGAGGCCGAGCCCCAGGGTGAACATGATGATCGCCAGCGCAAGCGGCAACACGACCGATGTGACCATCGAAATCTCTCCCATCCTCGAACGCGGCCCGCCCCGACCCGGACGCTTCCGGCCAATCTACCGGGCGCAGAGGATGCCGGCGGCCGAGCACCGACACCGAGGCGCCCGCTCCACTAGCCTTCCGGCCGATGCCTTTCTTTATCTGTCCCAACTGCGGCAACCGCGAAACCAGCGGGGAGCGCACTGCCGGATTCAGTTCCCGCCCCAAGGGCTGCTCGAAATGCGGATTCGGTTTCGTCTTCGAGCTGCTGGACGACTACTACCCGGCTCCCAACGCGGCTTTTTTCGTCTGCGATCAGCAGGGCCGGGTCCTCGATGCGGGTCGCGGAAGCTATGAACTGACCGGTCTCAAGGACGAAGACGTGATCGGTCGGCCCGTCAAGGAGATCCTGGGGCTCGAATGGATCGACCCGGGTGACGGGGGCCCCGAGGCCGACACCGACGGCGACGGCGACACCGACCCGATCGAAACCTCCCTCGAGTGGGGCGTCAGATCGTTGGGAAAGCGGGTTGCGGTCAACGCCGAAGAGGATTCCGCGGCCGACGCGATCGCCGACGTATTTCCCGCCTATGACGAGGACGGGGGCCTGATGATCGTCTTGACCCCGGAGGGATAAACTCCCCCGGATGGGAGGCAGGCGCCGCAACATATTCGTGCTGCTGTTCGTGTTCGGACTGCTGATCGTCTCGACGGTCATCGTGGTCAAGAAGCCGGCGGAGCTCGGGCTCGACCTGCAGGGCGGCATCGAGCTGACCCTTCAGGCCAGACCGACCCCGCAGCTACCCGAAGTCACGAACGAGGCGATGGAACGCTCGGTCGACATCATCCGCTCCGGCTGCGACCGTCTCGGTGTCTCCGAGATCGAGGTCTCCCGGCTGGGACCGGACCAGATCTCGGTCGGCATTCCCGGTGCTACCGACTCCGGAAGTGCCACCGACTGCGCGACCACTCCGGCGCGGCTGTACTTCTACGACTGGCAGAACAACCTGGTCGGGCCGGCCAAGGAGCTCGGGACGGATTTCGGCACTCAGGATCCCGATCTGGTCCAGAAGCAGGTCCGCGAGAAGTGGATCGAGGCCGGCCGCCTGCCGACCGAGGACCAGAACCGCACGTTCATTGCCGAAGGCGCCGAGCCGACCATGTGGGACGCGGTCAACCTGGCTGCCGAGCAGGACCGGGTCGACCCCTGCCCGGACTGCTCGTCGTCGGATCGTTACTACCTCTTCGAGGAGGAAAAGCCGCATGAACTGGTCTCCGGACCGGTGGCCAAGAAAGAAGACCTCTACTTCAACGACCAGGGCCGCCCGATTCCCAAGGAAGGCATCGTCAAGGAGGTTCCGCAGGGGACGATCGTGGTCGAGGAGCTACCGACCGATCCGGGCACCGGGCGTACGATCAACGACCCCGAGCAGGCCGGCTACTTCGTGCTCGAAGACAACGCCGAGCTGAGCGGGAGCGACATCAAGGATCCGCAGCAGCAGACCGATCCGGTCACGAACGCCCCGAACGTCACCTTCGACTTCACCGACAAGGGCCGCAAGGCCTTTCAGACGATCACCCGCCGCATCGCCCAGGAGGGTCAGGCCCGGGCGCTCGGCCAGGTGGACGCGAACACGGCCGCCGCGCTTTCGGGCAACTTCGCGATCGTGCTCGACGGCCAGGTCGTTTCGCGTCCGATCATCAACTTCCAGGAGAACCCCGACGGCATCGACGGACGCACCGGTGCCCAGATCTCGGGCGGCTTCGACATCGCCGAGGCGCAGACCCTGGCCGAGTATCTGCAGCGGGGCGCCCTCCCGGTCGAACTCACGCTGACCAGCCAGAGCCAGGTATCGGCCAGCCTCGGCCAGGAGGCCCTCGACCAGGGTGTGCGCGCCCTGCTGGTCGGACTCGCCCTCGTGGCGATCTTCCTGATCGTCTTCTACCGGTTCCTGGGCCTGATCTCGACTCTGGCACTGATCGCCTACGCACTGATCTTCCTGGCGCTGATCAAGATCATCCCGATCACGCTGACGCTGCCCGGGATCGCCGGTCTGGTGTTGACGATCGGTGTCGCTGCGGACTCGAACATCGTCATTTTCGAGCGCGTGAAAGAGGAACTGCGTGCAGGACGGTCGCTCGTATCGGCGATCTCGCTCGGCTATCGACGCGGAATCAGCACGATCGTCGACGCCAACGTGGTCATCCTGCTGACGTCGTTCATCCTTTTCGTCCTGGCGACCTCCGGAGTCAAGGGCTTCGCCTTCACCCTCGGTGTCGGCACTCTGGTTTCACTGCTGACCGCGGTTGTCTTCACCCAGGCGTTGCTCGGATCGATGATCAATACGAGGGTGTTGCGCCGCGGGATGGGGATTACCGCAGAGCATCACGAGGCCGACGAGGCCGACAAGAAAGCGCGCTGGCACTTCGACTTCATGGGTGCGTCGAAACATTTCTTCGTGATCTCGGCATTGATCCTGCTGGTCGGCGGTGCCGCTCTCGCAACCAAAGGCCTGAACTTCGGCATCGACTTCGAGTCCGGTACCCGGATCGAGATGAGTCTCGACCGGCCCGCCACGGTAGACCAGATCAGGCAGACGGTTTCTTCCGAGGGGTTGAGCGACGCGACGATCCAGGCCGTCGACAACCCGGCCCTCGGCGAGAACGCCTTCCAGATTCAGAGCGAAACCCTCGATCCGGCGGCGATCGCCGGGGTCGAGGAGAGCCTCGACAAGGAGTTCGGCTTGGGAGCGGACGGCTTCAACAGCACCAGCGTCGGTCCGACTTTCGGGGCCTCGGTGGCCCGGAGCGCAGGCCTCGCCATGTTCTTCTCGCTGCTCTTGATCACCGGCTACGTCGCGCTCAGGTTCGGTGGTCGTTTCACCGCGCCGGTGCTGATAGCGATCCTCCACGACATTCTCATCGGACTCGGTGTCTATGCCCTGCTCGGTTTCGAGGTCTCGAGCGCCACCGTCGCGGCCTTCCTGACGATCTTGGGTTATTCGCTCTACGACACGATCATCGTCTTCGACCGAATACGGGAGAACGATCCGAAGATGCCGCGGGCAACGTATTCACAGATCGTGAACCGCTCGATGAACGAGGTTCTCACCCGGTCGCTGGCGACCACGGTCTCTACCCTGGTCGCGGTCGTGGCGCTGCTGATTTTCGGTGGCGAGACGCTGACAGCGTTCGCAATCGCGATTCTGGTCGGAATCACTTCCGGGACCTACTCGTCGCTGTTCATCGCTTCGCCCGTCCTGGCCCTGTGGAAGGAGCGCGAACCCGGTTACCGGCGCCGTGCCCGCCGGCAGATGGAAACCCAGGGCTACATCCCGGCATTTGCCGATGAGCTCGAAGTCGCCAAGGTCGACGGCGATGACGGAGATGCGCCGGCCGCCGGTAAGAAACCGGTCAGGAACGTTCGGAAGAAGGAGGCGTAGGCATGGCAATCGTTATATGGGTGATCGTCGGCCTGGCCCTCTGGCACCTCACGATCTTCGTGCCCGATCATTTCTGGGGCGGCATCGTGGGCGCGCTGCTCGGCGCGGTCGGTGGCGCGGTGGTCTCCGGAGCGATCATCCAGGTCATCCTCGGCCGCGGGCTGAACGATGCGGACATGGTCACCTTTTTCGCCGCGCTTCCCGGTTTTTTCGCCGGTGCGTATCTGGTCTACTGGATCGGCGAGCGAAACGAAGACCCCGAATTCCAATTGCAGGACTGATCGATCACGTTTGAGGTCGCGCCGTACCCGGTCGAACAGGCGCTGCGGCTTTCGCAGGATCTCGGTCTGAGCAGACCGCTCGCCGCGGCCCTGGCCCGTCGCGGATTCACCGACCCGAGCGCGGCCGAGGCGTTCCTGGAAGGGAATGAACAGCACGATCCAGCCCTTTTCGAGGGCATGGACCGGGCGGTCGCCGAGACGAACGAGGCAGTCCGAACGGGCGGGCCGGTCACGGTCTACGGTGACTTCGATGCCGACGGGGTCTGTGCCACCGCGATCATCGTCAACATGCTGCGCCAGATCGGCGCCGACTGCGACTGGTTCATCCCGGATCGGATCACCGCCGGATACGGCCTCAATCCGGATGCCA
>JAUQWL010000051.1 GCA_030835185.1 Solirubrobacterales bacterium
CAGCTGCCGGTCGAGCTTCCCGAGGTCGAGGACTATGCGCCCAGGGGCAGGAGCCCGCTCGAGGCGGCGACCGGCTGGGTCGAGACCACCTGCCCCGACTGCGGGGGCGCTGCGCGCCGCGAGACCGACACTATGGACACCTTCGTCGATTCTTCCTGGTACTTCCTGCGCTACCTCGACGCCCGCAACGGCGAAGCGGCCTGGTCGCGCGAGGCAGCCGACCACTGGATGCCGGTCGACCAGTACATCGGCGGGGTCGAGCACGCCATCCTCCACCTGCTCTACGCGAGGTTCTTCGTCAAGGCCCTGGCTGACATGGGGTACTTGGGAGTGGTTGAACCGTTCGCGAACCTTTTCACCCAGGGCATGATCACCCGCGACGGCGCGAAGATGTCGAAGTCGAAGGGTAATACGGTCAGCCCGGCCGAGTACGTCGAGCGTCACGGGGCCGATGCCGCCCGGACCTACGTCTGCTTCATGGGCCCGCCCGAACGCGGCGGCGACTGGACCGACGAAGGTGTCGAGGGCGTTCACCGTTTCCTCTCGAGACTATGGCGGGTCAGCGCCGAGGTCGCCGGGGCGCAGGATGCGGGCGGTGCCGGTGACTGGGCCCTTTCCGGTCAGGTGGGTGCCGAAGTCGCCGGACGGGCGGGAGGCGACGCCCGGGAACTGCTGGCCAAGGCCCACTGGGCGATGGACAAAGCCACCCGGGACTTCGTCAAGGGGTTCCAGTTCAACACGGTGATCGCCGCTGTGATGGAACTCGTGAACGAGGTCTACCGGACCAGGGACGGCCTGCTCGAAAGTGAAGACGGGTTGCGCTGCCTGCGGTTTGCGATCGCCACCGCCGCTTCGCTGATCCAACCCTTCGCCCCGCACCTCGCAGCTGAAGTCTTCGAGCAGATGACCGGCGAGCGGGTCTGGGAGTCCTCCTGGCCGGTCGCCGACCCGGAGATGCTGCGCTCCGACACGGTCACGATCGTGGTTCAGGTCAACGGCAAGGTCCGCGACCGGATCGAGGTTGCCGACGGGGCCGGGAAAGACGAGATCCTCGACCTGGCTCGCGCCGCCGAAAACGTCGCCCGCCACCTCGAAGGGACCGAGACGGTCAAGGAGATCGTCGTCCCGGGCAAGCTGGTCAACCTGGTCGTCAGGCCGGCCTGACCCTGCGTCAGTAAGCCTCTTTACAGGTCTGCCAGCCCGACGTGCCGGTCACGTCGGCTCGCTTCCGCTTGCCGTCTTCCGGGTAGTAGAGGATCGTGTGGCGGTAGACCCGGACCGACTTGCGACGCTTGTTGCCAAACTGCGGATGGCAGATCACCGGCTTGCGCATGACCAGTCTCGCCTTTGATCCCTTGAAACACGGCTTGGCATCACAGGGCCAGGTCGTACCGAACCAGCCTCGTCCGACAGTCTTCCGGGTGCCCCAGCCGTTCCACTTCAGGTTCTTCACGAATCCACCGGCATTGGCGGTGAAGAAGACGCGCCCGGGCGCCCGAGAAGCCGTTCCACCGAGGTTGATCCAGTACACGTTCCTGTAGTGGGTCTTGTGGTGAGCCTCGTGGTGGCTCTTGCTGTGGGCTGCCGGACTCGCCGCGACGCTCACGGTCGATATTGCGATGCAGGCGAGTGCCAGCCCGGCGAAGGCGCGGACTACGGCTCGAAGCTTCATGCCGCGAGTTTACAAGCGGGAGCAGGGGAGGCTCAGCCCGCCGGAGTTTCATCTTTTCTGAGGACTTCGTCTCGGAACTGTCGCTCGAGCAAGCCCCTCGTGACCGCCGAACGTTCAAGTTGGCGCTATGCCGACTGTCGCCCCGTATCGAGTCGCCGCCTACGTGGCGATGGCCGCTGTGTTGGCTCTGGTCGGATGGCACTCGCTGAAGTCCGAAGATCCGGACACCGGCCAGCTGCCGGGCGGAGCGGGTGACGGCCGTGTCGACCGAGGAAATGTCGATACTGGAACTGAAGCCGGTGGCGGGCTTGAGTTCGAGGCCGGCGGTCGCAGGATCGTGGTCGACGTTTCAGGTGCCGTCCGCAGGCCGGGGGTCTACCGCTTCGACCACGGCCAGAGGGTGATCGATGCGATCAGGCGGGCGGGCGGCGCCAGTTCGGGAGCTTTCGCTGCCGGAATCAATCGTGCGGCACTTCTGTCGGACGGCCAGCAGGTCGTGGTTCCTCTCCGGGCAGGCGTGGCTCCGTCGGGAGGCGGTGCCGGCGCGGCGGCAGCGGCCGGTTCCGGTGGCGCGGGGGCGGCTGTCGATGCCCCGATCAGTCTCGGCAGCGCGACTCAGGCCGAACTCGAGGAGATCGAGGGCATCGGTCCGGTGACCGCGCAGAGCATCCTGGAGTTTCGCGACAGCGAGGGCGGGATCTCTTCGGTCGACGAACTCGATCAGGTCAGTGGTATCGGACCGGTGACGATGGAGGCCCTGAGGGCGCGCCTTCAGCCGTGAGACGGGAGCGGGCCGACGTGGCGGGTGCCGTCGTCGGTGCCGCAACCGGCGTTGCGGCGCGATTGAGCCCGCCGCTGAAGGTCGGCGGCTGGCGGCTGGTCACAGTTTCCGGAGTTGCGGCAGGCCTGGCGCTCTCGCCCTTCCTCCCCGTCGGAGAAGGCCCGCTCCGGGCGGTTGCCGGGTTGGTCTGTCTGCTCGTCCTGCTCACTCACCGTGGACGACTGGGTTCGACGGGAACCTTGCTGGTGCTGATCGCCAGTCTGCTGGTCGGCCTGACGGCGGGGAACGCAAGGCTGACAGCTATCGACGCCGCTGCCCTGAATCTGCGGCCGGGCACCGGGGTCAGGCTCAGTGGCCATGTCGGGACTGCGCCACGATTCTCGCGCGGAGTCGCCCGCTTCCTCTTCGACTCCGGGTCCGGACGGGTCATGGTCGAGTCGCCCGGTCCGCTCGGTGACCTCGCGGCCGGATCGGGGGCGGTCGTTGCGGGCGAGGTCCGACTACCACCGGACTGGTACCGGCCGAACCTCGATCGCCAGGGGGTCTCGATGATGCTCTACGCCAGTTCCGTCACGCAATCGAGCGGGCGCCGTGGTGGTGTGGCGGGCGCCATAGACTGGCTGCGGGGCCGCGCCGAGGAGGCCCTCGGCCGCGCAATGCCCCCGCGTGAGACGGCGCTCGCCCGAGGCTTCGTTCTCGGGCAGGACCAGGAAATCGACCCGGCGACCGTCACCGATTTTCAGAACTCCGGACTCGCCCACCTGCTGGCGGTCAGCGGCCAAAACGTCGTCCTGCTGTCGCTTCTCGGTATCGGCGTGATGGCGTTGGCCGGCGTCGGCTACCGCACCAGGCTGGTCGTGCTGGCCTGCCTGATCCTGATCTACGTACCCCTGGCCGGAGGCGGTCCGTCAATCCAGCGTGCGGGGGTCATGGGGCTGGCCGGTCTGGCCGCGCTTGCGGCGAGCCGGCCCACCTCGCGGCTTTTCGTGCTCGCCCTGGCGGTGGCGGTCACGCTGCTGATCAACCCGCGGGCGACGACAGATGTCGGCTGGCAGCTCAGCTTCGCGGCGGTGGTCGGGATCGCCCTCCTGGCCCGACCGTTTCGCGATCGGCTGGCCGCCCTGTTCCCGGCGGACGGCCTCGGCGGGAGGGGCTCGAAACCGGAGGCGATCCTGCTCGATGGCGTGGCCGTGACCGTAGCGGCCAGTCTGGTGACCGCCCCGCTCATGGCATACCACTTTGATCGCATACCGGTGGCGACGATCGCCGCCAACCTCGCGGCCTTGCCCGCTGTCGCGCCGGCGATGTGGCTCGGCATGGCCGCAGCCGGACTCGGAGTCGTCTGGGGTGGACTGGCGATTCCTCTGAATCTGCTGAATTCGCTCCTGCTTGCTTACATCGCCCAGGTGGCCGCCTGGTTCGGCAGGCCGACCTGGGCGGTCGTTGAACTGGGCATCGGATCGCCGGCGGGGCTGCTCGCCGTCTACGGCGCTCTGGCCATTGCCGTCGTGGCCACGCTCCGGCTCACTCGGCGCCTCCCGGCCGAGTCCGGTGAATGGTTGCCGAAATCAGAGCTCTGGCGGAGACGCGGGGGTGCGGGGGTGATTCTGGCTGTGTTGCTGGCCGGCCTGCTGGTTGTGCTTCCCGGGGACGGGCGCCGCCACCTGGATGCCCCGGAAAAGGGAGAGGCCCGGATCGACTTCCTCGACATCGGCCAGGGCGACTCGACCCTGATCCGGACCCCCGGCAGCGATCCGATTCTGGTCGACGGCGGCCCGCCCGGGGGCGGTATTGAAAGCGCCCTCGACTCGGCCGGAGTAGACCGGCTGGCGGCGGTGATCGCCACCCACGCCGACCTCGATCACGTCGGCGGCCTCTACGACGTTTTCGAGAACCACCGGGTCGACCGCTACATGTTCGACGGCAGCCCGAAGCCGCTCCTCGATCAGGCCCGGCAGGCAGGTGCCAAACCGCTCAGATTGGCCGGGGGCGATTCCTTCAGGAGCGACTCGCTGACGGTCGAGGTTCTCTGGCCGCCGCCGAGGTCACCCGACTTCCTGCCTCCCGGGGACCGCAACATCCGCTCGGTCACCCTGCTGGTCTCGTGGCGGGGTTTCCGCCTTCTGATCACCGGAGACGGTGAAGCGGAGGCGGTTCCGGTCGATCCCGGGCCGCTCGACGTGCTCAGGGTGGCCCACCACGGCAGCGACGATGCAGGGCTGGCGAATCTGCTCGACGAAACGGCGCCACGCCTCGCGGTGATCTCGGTTGGGGAAGACAACCCCTACGGCCATCCGACCCCGGACACCGTGGCTGCCCTCGCGGAGGCAGGCGTTCCCGTGCTCAGGACCGATCTCGACGGTTCGGTCTCGCTGGTCTTCTCGAAAGACGGCCTTTCGCTTGAAACGGGCGGTTGACCCCCGGGCCGGCAACCCGGTCCGCCGCCCCAGGGTGGAGAATGAGCGGGTGGCTGACGAGATGAAACAGGCCTATCTGATCCACGGCACCGACGAGGCCAAGATCGATCATGCTCGGAGTCGACTGAGGAAGAGAGCCGAGGGCGAAGGCGGAACCGCTTCGCTGGAGGTTTTCGATCCGGTCGAGAATCGCGGCAGCCCTGACGCCGACGGCCTGGTCGCGGCAATCGCTTCGATGTCGCTCATGTCCGGACGGCGCTACCTGCTCGCAGACCGGATCGAGAAGTGGGGCAAGAAGCAGGCCGGGCGTGTAGCCGCCGCGGTCAGTGCCGCCCCGCCTGAGGTGACCGTGGTGCTGATTGCCCGCGGGAAGGTACCGTCTGGAATTACGGAGGCGGTCAAAGCCGTCAGCGGTGCCGTACTGAGCTATGAAGCTCCGTCCCGCAGCCGGCTGCCGGGTCATCTGGTCAGCGGCGCTGCGGCCCGGGGCTACGAGCTCTCACCGGAAGCGGCCGGCCTGCTCGTTTCCCACCTCGGGGAGAGCCTGAGCCGGCTCGAGAACGAACTGGACCGGCTCGCGCTCTGGGCAGGGCCTGGCGGGAGGGTGGAGGTCGAAGATCTCGAGCAGATGGTGGCCGATACGAGTGAACTCAAGGGTTTCGCTCTCGGGGACGCTGTGGTCGCCGGTGAGCGGCGATCCGTGCTGCGAACCGCCGAGCGCCTGATTGCACAGGGCTCCAGCGTCCCGGGACTGGTCTATACGACCGCGGCCGCAGTCCGCAGGACCCACTTGGCCCTTTCGCTGCTCGAGTCGGGGGTGCCGCCGAACCGGATCGAGCGCGAACTCAAGCTCCCGCCGTTCATCGCCCGTCAGGTCATCGATGCGGCGCGCGCCTCGTCGCCCGACGCCCTGCGGGGCGCATCGATGGCGCTGGCCGACCTGGAACTCTGGACTCGCGGCGGGGCCGAGTACCCGGACGAGCTGGCGCTCGACCTGGCCCTGATCGCAGCGACAGATGACGCAGGCTGAGGGCGGTCGGGCGTCGGCTGAGGGCGGTCGGGCGCCGGCGGAGCCGAGGAACGGCTCAGGAAGCGTCGCCGGCCACGATGCGGGCGGCTCGGGACTTCTTGCGGGCACCGTTGTTGCGGTGGATGGCTCCGCGCTGAACTGCCTTGTCGATCTTCGAGACCAGATCGCGATGCTCGGTTTTGATCGCTTCGGCGTCGCCTTCTTCGGCGGCCTTCTCGAGCCGGTTGAAGTAGGTCTTGATCGCGCTGGTGATGCGTCGGTTTTCGACGCGCTCGCGCTCGCTGCGAAGGATTCGTTTTTTCTGTGAGGCTATGTTGGCCATGATCTTTTCTCTGCTCGCTGTCGGGGGGATCCCCTCACGAGCGGTCGCCGACTATACCGATAGCGAGCTTGAAACCGCCACCCGACCCCGATAGAGGCCCCGACGGGGACCAGGCACTCGATTCGTTCGAGGCCGCCGCGGTTGCCGCAGAACAGGCGATCAGGGCCACCGAGGAGCGGGCCAGGAGAGCGATCGAGGCGCCTTCCGGTCCGGATTCCACTCTGATCGCACGCGGAGGAATCGGCGTGGAAGGCGGGATTTCTTCCGTGCTCACCGGTCCTCTGGTGGCCGGGACGGGGGCAGAAACGGAAACCCGGGTCGAGACGGAAGCAGCCCCGGCAAGAGCCGGAAAGCTGGCCCGGTCGACCGCTTTCTTTTCGATTGCCACCGCCGCCTCCCGCGTTGCCGGTCTCGGCCGCGAGGTCGTTGCCGCCGGCTACTTCGGTATCTCCGGCCCGATGTCGGCTTTCACCGTCGCTTTCCAGGTGCCGAACCTGATCCGGGCCCTGTTCGCCGACGCCGCACTCCAGCCGGCGTTCGTGCCGATCTTCACCGAGCAGATCGAGCGGGGCAAAGTCAAGGAAGCCTTCCGCATGGCCTCGACGATGCTGCTGCTGGTGACCATGGTGCTCGGCGCGATCACCGCCTTCTTCATCCTTTTCGCGGGTCTGATCATGCCGCTCTTCGCACCTGGATTCACCGGCGCGACCGAGAGCCTGATGATCGCGCTCTCGCAGATCATCTTTCCGATCCTCGTCCTGCTCGGGATCACCGGTGTGGTGGTCGGCATCCTCAACAGCTATGACCGCTTCGGCGCCTTCGCGATCTCGCCGCTCTTCTGGAACCTGACGATCATCGCCGTGGTCGTCGCCACGGTACCGCTCTTTCCCGAGGACAAACAGATCTACGCCTACGCGATCGGCGTCGTCGCGGGCACGGTGGTCCAGCTCGCGATCCCGACCTGGGACCTGCGCCACACCCCCTTCCGTTTCACCTTCAAGGTCGATTTCAAGGATCCGAACGTGCGCCGCGTGTTGCTCCTGATGGTGCCGGTGACCCTCAGCCTCGGCCTGATCAACTTCAACCTGCTGGTCAACAGCTTCTTCGGCTCGCTGGTCAGCGATCAGGCCCCGGCGGCAATTGACAAGGCCTTCCGGATCTACCAGCTGCCGCAGGGGATCTTCTCGGTGGCGATCGCCACGGTGCTTTTCCCGACCCTGGCCCGTTTCGCTTCCCGTGGCGACTACGACAACCTCAGGGAGACGCTGGCCAAGGGGATGAGACAGATCATCTTCATCCTGCTGCCGGCGACAGCGGCGATCCTCGTCCTTTCCGAACCGATGATCCGGATCGTCTACCAGCGCGGCGAGTTCGGGCCCGATCAGACAGTGCTGGTTGCAACCGCGCTCTTCTGGTTCGCATTCTCCCTGCCGACCAATGGCATGTTCCTCCTGCTGAGCCGGACCTTCTTCGGTCTTCAACAGCCCTGGATACCGACCGCGATCGCCGGCGCCAACCTCGCGGTCACAGCGATCGCCTCCCTTCTGCTCTACAAGCCGTACGGGGTCGCCGGGATAGTCGCCGCGACCGCGATCGCCACCACCTTCTCCGTCATCGCCCAGGTTGTGCTCCTGCGCTCGAGGCTCGGCGGGATCGAGGCGACCCGTTTCATCTCGACCACGGCCAGGGTCGCGGTCGGGTCGCTGCTGCTGGCCGGAGTCAGCTACGAGTCGTGGAATCTGCTCGACGAGGCGCTGGGCCGCGGCCTGGCCGGTCAGGTGATCGCCATCTCGGTCGCGCTCGGACTCGGTGGGATGGCCTACCTCGCCTGCAGCCGGCTGCTGCGCATCCCCGAGCTCGACCAGATCCTCTCCCTGGCCCGACGCCGGTAGTGGGAGTCGTCGACTACATCCTCGGCTGCCTGGCAATCCTCGTCGGAACCGCCTCCCTGGTCACGATCGCCCGGTCGCTGGCCGAACGGTTGCTTGCGGGTTGGCGCGGTGCTCCCTTCTGGCTTGCCGTCGTGCTGCTCGCTGTTGCCGTGGCGACTCTCACAGCACTGTTGCCCGGCACTCTCGGCCTGCTCGACGGCCGGCTTTATCTGGCCCTGCTCTTGATCGCTGCGGTGTCGATCCGGCGCATACAGAGCCGGACCCCGAAGAGCCTGATCGCTGGGGAGAGCGAGGGCCCGGCGGCGGAAAGGGCCGCCCCGCCGGGAGGGGACGGCAGCGCCGGGCCCGCTGTCGCCATCGGTTCGCCTCCAGCCGGTGGGCGCGACGGCCGGGGTCTGGCCGTCCGCTCGTCGTCCCTGCTGCTGGATGCCGTCGGCCTGGCGATCGCGTCGGTGGTCGTGGGGCTGTTCGCGGTCGAGGTCTGGGACAAGCTCGGTACCGGTATGACCGGCTTCGACTCGACCTGGTACCACGGGCCTTTTGCCGCCGGCTTCGCGGCTTCCGGTGACACCTTCTCCCTGCACTTCCTCGCCCCACAGTTCCTCAGCTGGTTCTACCCCCAGAACTCGGAGCTGATCCACTCGCTCGCCATCCTCGGCTTTGGCAATGACCTGCTCTCACCGCTGGTCAACCTCGGTTGGCTCGCCGGCTGCCTGATCGCCGCCTGGGCCATCGGCAGGCCGTACGGCGGCTCGGCCCTTTCGCTGGCCGGGGTCGCCCTGATCCTCGGTTCGGCGGCCATGGCCGATCAGGCCGGCGAGGCGCGAAACGACATCGTCGGCGTCTTCTTCCTGCTGGCGGGACTGGCGATCCTGGTCAACGCCGCGTCCGGCGGCCGGCGGCTCGCCCGCGGGTCGCTCTTCGTCCTGGCCCTGGCAGCCGGGCTTGCCATCGGCACCAAGATCAACTTCATTCCCGCGGCAATCGTGCTTGCTGCCGGCGGGATCTGGCTCACGGCCGACGGCCGGCGGGCGAGGGCTTCCCTGATCGCAGCCGGCGGGCTGGCCGCAGGAGGCGCCTACTGGTACCTGCGCAACCTCGTCCAGAGCGGGAACCCGCTGCCCTGGATCGACTCGCTCGGTCCGCTTTCGCTGCCTTCTCCCGATCAGGAGCTCGGCGGCCGTGATGCGGCCTCGGTCCTCGGTTACCTGGACGATCCCGGTGTGATCAAGGACTGGTTCTTCCCGGGTCTGGCCGACGGCTTCGGGGATGGCTGGGTCCTGCTGACGGGCCTGGCCCTGCTCGCCGTCGTGCTCTGCCTCCGGCGTGCCTCCGGTCCCGCCCGTCGGGTCGCTTCGCTCGTCGCCCTAGCTCTCCTGCTCGCCTGGATCGCCGCACCGACCTCTGCCTCTGGGCCTGCCGGCGAACCGGCCGGTTTCGTCTCCGGACTGCGCTACCTCGCCCCGGCGCTGGCCGTCGGGATGGCCCTGCTCGGGGCCGCGCTCGGACGCCTCAGCGACTCGGTCCGCTGGACGGCGATGGCGGCACTCGTCCTGCTCACCCCGTTCGTCGTTCTCGGCAACCGCTCCTGGACTCTGACCGATCTGGCCGGGGCGGGTCTGATAGCCGGAGCGCTCTTCCTCGGGTCGGCCCTGATCGCCGGGCGGCGGCGCCGTGTGCCCGGATCGGGCGAAGGCGGTCGCCGACCCGGCCCTTTCGGGGTCCCGGCCCCCCGCGAAGGTCGTTCGAACCGGAAGCGCGTCGCCGTGGCGGGGGCAGCGTTGGCGATGATCCTGTCAGCGGGCTATGCGGTTCAGGATCGTTACTTCGAGAACCGGTATGCCAGTCCCGAGTTCACTACGGCGGGGCTGTCGGAGGCTTTCGTCTGGGCGAGGGGGATAGAAGGCGAGTCGATCGGCACCAACGCGACCCGCCAGTACCCGCTCTTCGGCACCGAGCTGGAAAACGATGTCCAGTACCTCGGCGTGCCCGGCCCCGACGGCGGCTTCGTCAAGACCGACTCCTGCGAGCAGTTCCGTTACGCGATCTTCCGTGGCGATTACCGCTACCTCGTCCTGACGCTCGACCGGGAGAACCCGGACCGACCCTTCCCGAGAGAAATCCAGTGGATCGAAGGCGACCCGGACGCGGTCGAGGTCCTGAAGACCCCGCCGACCGCAATCTACGAACTCAAAGGACCGCTGGACCCCGCCACCTGCCCCTGAGGCGCGGCATGTCCCCGGTGGGCCGCTCCCTTCATACTGCTCAGTTCGCATGGAACTGATTCGCAACTTCTCGATCATCGCCCACATCGACCACGGCAAGTCGACCCTGGCCGACCGCATCCTCGAGATAACCGGGGCGGTGGACCCGAAGAAGATGCGCTCCCAGATGCTCGATTCGATGGACCTGGAGCGTGAGCGCGGAATCACGATCAAGGCCCAGGCGGTCCGGGTCGAGTTCAGCTCTGAAGACGGCCAGACGTATCACCTCCACCTGATTGACACCCCCGGGCACGTCGACTTCTCTTACGAGGTCTCCCGGAGCCTCGCCGCCTGCGAGGGCGCACTGCTGGTGGTCGATGCCGCCCAGGGAGTCGAGGCCCAGACCGTGGCCAACACCTATCTCGCGATCGAGAACGGCCTCGAGTTGATCCCGGTCCTCAACAAGGTCGACCTGCCGGGTGCCGAACCCGAGCGCGTCGCGGCCGAGGTCAGCGACCTGATCGGGGTCAATCCGGCCGACATCCTGCGTATCTCTGCCAAGACCGGGGAGGGGGTGCCCGAGGTGCTCGAGGCGATCGTCCAGCGGGTGCCGCCGCCGAGCGGCGATGCGACCGCACCGGCCCGGGCGTTGATCTTCGATTCCGAGTTCGACCCCTACCGGGGCGTGATCGCCTATGTGAGGATGATGGACGGCAAGTTCCGCAAGAACGGTCACATTCTCGCGATGCAGAACGGCACCGAGGCCGAACTGGACGACATCGGCTTCTTCCGGCCGATCATGACCCCGGTAAGGGAGATCGATGTCGGCGAGGTCGGATACGTGATCACCGGCATCAAGGACGTCGCCAAGCTGCGGGTCGGCGACACGCTGACCGACCGCGACCACCCGGCCGCCGAACCGCTGGAGGGCTACCGCGACGTCAAACCGATGGTCTTCTGCGGCCTGTTCCCGATCGACACCGAACGCTACGAAGACCTGCGCGATGCACTCGACAAGATGGGACTGAATGACGCCGCGCTGAGCTGGGGGCCCGAAACCTCCGACGCTCTCGGATTCGGCTTCCGTTGCGGCTTCCTCGGCCTGCTCCACATGGAGATCGTGCGCGAGCGGCTGGAGCGCGAATACGGCCTCGAACTGCTGGCGACCAGCCCGACGGTGCGCTACGACGTTCATCTGACCAATGGCGACTCGGTCGAGGTACGCAGCCCGACCGAGATGCCCGACCCGGGCGTGATCGAGTCGATCGAGGAGCCCTATATAGCCGCCACGATCATCGCGCCGTCCGAGTTCGTCGGCCCGGTGATGGAGCTCTGCCAGACCCGCCGAGGCACCCACAAGGGAATGGATTACCTCAGCCCCAGCCGGGTCCAGATCCGGTACGAGCTGCCGCTGGCAGAGATCGTGCTCGACTTCTTCGACGTGCTCAAGTCTTCGACCCGCGGCTACGCCTCGCTCGACTACGAACCGATCGGCAACAAGCCGTCCGACCTGGTCAAGGTCGACGTATTGCTGGCCGGCGACAAGGTCGACGCGCTCTCGGTCATTGCCCACAGGGACTTCGCTTACGAGCACGGCAAGGATCTGGTCGCCCGCCTGCGCAAGACGATCCCCCGCCAGCAGTTCGACATCCCGGTCCAGGCTGCGGTCGGTGCCCGGATCCTCGCCCGTGAAACGGTCAAGGCGGTGCGCAAGGACGTCACCGCCAAGCTCTACGGCGGCGACGTCACCCGCAAGCGCAAGCTCCTCGAGAAGCAGAAGAAGGGCAAGAAGCGCATGAAGAACGTCGGCAGCGTCGAAGTCCCCCAGGAAGCTTTCCTCGCCATCCTCGAACTCGACGACTGATCGGCCCGAAGCGGGTTTGAATGGACCCGCTACCTGACCCGAATGCTCGATCCGGCCCTGTCCGGCACCGACATCAGGTACGCCGGGCAGACGCCTCGCGCACCACCGCGTCGAAGAGGTCCTGGCCGCCGGGGCGATCAAGCATCAATTCAGGATGCCACTGGACCGACACCATCCAGTGCTCCGGCACCGTCGACTCGATGGCCTCGATGACACCGTCAGGCGATTCTGCGACAGCCCGGAGGTGATCGCCCGGGGCTTCGAGGGCCTGGTGGTGAATCGTGTTCACGTCCAGGCTCCTGCTCGCGATGATCCCGGCGAGCCTGCTCCCCGGGGCGATTGCCACGCCATGGGTCGCGGTTCTGTGCTGAAGGTTGGCGTCGTGACCGTCAATGTGGGCGATCAGGGGCCCATTCTGGGCGAAGTTGATCAATTGCGCTCCCCTGCAGATCCCGAATACCGGCAGAAGGCGTTTCTTCGCCTCATCCCAGAGCGCCAGTTCGTGTTCGTCGCGCTTCGGATCGATCCACCTCTTCTGGGGCTGAAGGGCAAGCTGTCGGGCATCGAGCTCCAGCGCGAGGTCCTGCCCGCCGGCCAGTACCAGGGCGTCGAACGGAGCGATCTGAACCCGGGCCTCTTTCGCGCCGACCACCGGGAGCATCACCGGAACCCCGCCCGCGGAGAGCACACCCTGGACGAGCCCGGCTGCCACCGTGTCCCCCAGGTCGATGCCGTAGCCCGTATCCAGCGAGCGTGGGACTGCCGAAATTGCGACTACCGGCGGGGAATCTGGGGTTCGCTTGACAACCACTGGTATGTACTGTATTCATTCCATACACAAAAGTCGAGTCCAACGTATGAGGAGCGATTGGTGAGTCTGAGGGGTGGAGGGGTCGTGGTTTCGCTGGATCCCGGGAACGGTCGGAGCGGCATGCAGGGTTGCCCGTGAGGCGCCGAGCTTTTTCGAGCCAGGCAGCGAGCTATCGGCTGCTCGCCGTCTACGGTGCCTTCCTTTTCGCCTTCCTCTATCTGCCGCTGGTGGTCATCGCGGTCTTCTCCTTCGTAGACAACGATGTGTCGGCGCTCCCTCTGGGCAGTTTCACCTTCGAGCGCTATACCGAGGTGGTCCAGAACCCGGCCGTCATACAAGCTCTGCAGAACTCGATCGTGGTGGCTGTAGGGGCCGTGATCATCGCGACCAGCTTCGGAGTCCCAGGCGCTCTGCTGGTAGATCGTTACAGCTTTCCCGGCAAACACATTTTTCAGAAGTTCGTTCTGTTGCCGTTGATCCTGCCGGGCGTGATCACCGGTGTGGCCTTCCAGACTTTTTTTCAGATGACCGGCATTCATCGCTCGCTGCTCACTGTGACCCTGGCCCATGGCACGGCATTGGTCTCGACCGTTCTCACCACCGTGTACGCACGCTTGCTCCGGCTCGATCGGTCGCCCGAACAGGCATCTCTCGATCTGGGCGTGTCGCCGACGAAGACGTTCTTTCTGGTTACGCTCCCGGCAATTCGTACATCGATCATCGCCGGCGCACTGCTCGCATTCACACTTTCCTTCGACGAGATACCCGTCACCACCTTCACGATCGGGGCGGAGAGCACTTTGCCGATGTACATCTGGTCGGCGCTCAGGAGCGGCAACCAACTGCCTGAGCTCAATGCTCTGGCGACTTTGATCGCGGCGGCGGGCGCTGTGCTCGTAGTGATCGCGGCTCTGCTTACCCGAGAGGAGTCGGATTGACGGATCGCCAGAACGATCGCGAACCGAACCGGCTCAGCTGTGTGGGAGAAGGATGACCAGTTCAACCAGAGAGGAAGAGGAAGAATGATTGACAGGAACAGCATCAAGAGGCCGCGTACCAGAAGACAGGTTCTGGGCACTGCGGCCGGCGGGGCTTTTGGCATCTACGCCGCCGGTGTACTCGCGGCGTGTGGTGGCGGGAGTTCCAGCAGTACGAGCTCAGGAACCACCGGCGGATCGGGGGGCGAGATGGCGAGTTCATTGAACGCCCTCTGCTGGGAGGGCTATACGGACAAGTCATTCGTTGCCGGGTTCACGAAGGAGACCGGAGTCAAGATCAACTCGACATTCATCGGCTCCAATGATGAGTTGATCGCCAAACTTCGGGGATCGCCCGGCCAGTACGACCTGATCAGTCCGTCGTCTGACACGACCAACCTCCTCATAGACGAGGATCAGGTCCAGCCGATCAACCTCGACAATGTCCCCAATGCGGAGACCACCTTCGAGTTCTTCCGCACGGCACCGAACGTCAACGTGGACGGCGAGCTGTACGGGATTCCGATGTGCTGGGGATTCATCCCGCTCATTTTCGACGAGACGAAGGTCGACAGCCCGCCCGATTCGTGGGAGGACCTGTGGGATCCGGCGTACCGCGGGCAGGTTTCGGTCTGGCAGGACATCGCTCTGATCTGGACGACCGGTTTGATGCTCGGCTACGAGGATGTCTACAACCTGGATGACGACCAGCTGACGACGATCAAGGAGAAATTGATCGATCAGAAGCCGAACATCAAGAAGTACTGGACCAGCGCCGGTGAGCTGACCAACCTTTTCGCCAACGATGAGGTATCCCTGGGTATGTCCTTCGGCGGGTTGACTGTGACGCAGCTCCGTTCACAGGGCAGGAAAGTGGCTGAGGTGGTCCCGAAAGAGGGCGCGACCTCCTGGTTCGACAACTGGATGATCCCGTCGTCGTCCGAGAAGCTGGCGACGGCTGAGGCGTTTCTCGACCATATCCAGCGGCCGAACGTGCAGAAGCAGATCGCGGCCGTCACCGGCTATGGGATCACCAATGAGAACGCGGTCGATCTCGTTCCGAAGGACTACGCCGAGGCGTATCGACTCGACGACCCCGGCTTCATCGCGGAACTCGACTACTGGAAGCCGACTCCGCGACGCCAGCAGTACCTCGACGTACTGAATGCGGTTATTGCAGCATGACCGATGCGGTTGCCGAAAAGAGCCAGGACCGTCCGGTAGAAACCGGTTCCGACTCCGCGGTTTCCGTATCGCTCCGCAACGCGGTCAAGCGTTACGGGGACGTCACCGCCGTCGACCACCTCGACCTCGAAGCCAAGCAGGGTCAGTTTCTGACCCTGCTTGGTCCCTCGGGGTGTGGCAAGACCACCACCCTCAGGCTGATAGGTGGCTTCGAAGAACTTGACGAAGGTCGGGTACGGGTGGCGGGTCAGGATGTGACCAGGATCCCGCCCTACCGGAGGCCGGTCACCACGGTCTTCCAGCAGTACGCACTCTTCCCGCATCTGTCGGTCCGCAAGAACATTGAATACGGACTCAAGCACGGTGGCTTGAATCGCAAGGAGATCGACTCGAGGGTAACCGAGATGATGGGGTTGATGGAGATACCGGAAATGGGTGATCGCCGTCCGCGTCAGCTTTCCGGCGGTCAGCAGCAGAGGGTTGCGCTCGCGCGTGCCCTGGTGATGAAGCCACCGGTGCTGTTGCTGGACGAACCGTTGGGATCGCTCGACTACAAGCTCCGTAAGGGAATGCAGTTCGAGCTGAAGAGGATTCACCGTGAGGTCGGTGCCACTTTTGTATACGTGACTCACGACCAGGAAGAGGCGATGACCATGTCGGACCGGATCATCGTGATGCGGGACGGCCAGATCGAACAGGACGGCCGTCCGAAGGAGATCTTCGACGCTCCAAAGACCTCTTTCGTCGCTGATTTCATCGGAGATACCAATCTGGTCGACGGCACGGTTACGGACAGCCGGGATGGCTTTGTCACGGTCGACCTCGGTGCACTGGGTCGGGTACGTGGAACGTCAGAAGCCGGTTTGGCATCTGGCGAGAGGGCAAGGGTCAGCATTCGACCGACGGACGTCCGGGTCATCGCAACCAAGGGTCAGGGGGCCGTCGTCACGGACGCTGTGCTCGCCGGCACTCATATTGCGATGAAGATCAAAGCAGGTGAGAACGAGGTCACCGCCCACGTTCCCAGGGGCAGCAGTCCGTCTCCGGGCGAGACGGTACTGCTTGAAGTCGAGTCTGAGCGCGTTCGGGTCTTTGAGGCAGAATCTGAATGACTGAACTGATCCCGACAAGTGAGCTGCCTGACAGCAGCGATCCCGATCACTTGGTCAAGAGGTCTCGGGGAGGCTTCTTTCTCGGCGCCCCGGTGTTCCTCTGGATGGGGCTCTTCTTTGCCATCCCGTACCTGTTGCTCTTCCTCCAGAGTTTCTGGGAACCGACGGCATTCGGTGTCGCTCGCGACTGGTCGCTCGACAACTACAGGGAGGTTCTCGGAGCGTCGCAGCTCGCGGGCGACATCTACCTGCCAACCCTGTTCAAGTCGATCAAGATCGGCGCGATGGTGACCGCGTTTTCAACCGCGCTGGCTTTCCCCCTTGCCTATCTTCTGGCCTTCAAGGTGAAAAGAAGCCGGAATCGCATGCTTCTCTACACACTTGTAGTGGTACCACTCTGGGCGAGCTATCTGCTCAGGGCATACGCCTGGAAGGTGATACTGGGACAGAACGGACTCTTTGCTTCAATGCTGAGTATCTTGGGGCTCGAGAACACTTTTCTTTCGGACCTCCTCTATTCGGAGGCCGCAATCGTAATCGCGATGACTCAGATCTTCACGCCATTCATGGTTCTCACGATTTATGCCGTACTTGAGCGGTTGCCACAGAACTTGATCGAAGCGAGCAAAGATCTCGGGGTTGGACGCTTGAGTACTTTCCGGAGGGTGGTGCTGCCACTCTCGCTCCCCGGAGTCGTGGCCGGGGCAACTTTCACCATGGGCCTGTCGAGCGGCGACTTTGTCGCTCCCATGCTGGTCGGTGGTGAGAGCGACGTGATGATCGCCAACCAGATCTACAGCCAGTTCGGGGCTACCAACAACTGGCCGCTCGGTTCGGCGATCGCCTTCGTCCTCCTCGCATTCGTCGCGATTCTGGTCTGGATATCAACGGTCGCTGAGAAGCGCGAGCAGATCTGATGTCGTCGACCGAGCAGGACATTCTCGAACCGACGAACCTGAAGCTCCCGGACGTGGTAGAAGGGGATCTGGCGGGTCAGGTTTACCAGGAGATCCGCGAAGCGATCTGCGATTTCAGGATTGCCCCCAACCAGCGGCTCGTACAGAACGCCTTGGCGGCGGAACTCGGAATTTCCCGTACGCCGGTGAGAGATGCCCTGCTCCATCTATCGCAGGAGGGACTCGTGCAGCCGGCTCGGACCCGGGGCGGGTTTGTTGTCACGGAGTTCACGCCTCACGAGGTGCTGGAGATCTACGATGTACGCCTTGCGCTCGAGCCGAGGGCTGCGCGCCACTCGACGGGCAAGCACAGCCGGACCCAGCTTGCCGAAATGCGCGATACAAATGCCCTGATCGGCGATGTTCCGGATCAGTCGCTGCGAGAGCAGTACCGACTCAACCAGCGCTTCCATGAGCTGGTCGTTTCTGAATGCGGCAACCGCATCCTCATCCGTATGCTCTCGCAGCTCTGGGGGATGCCCAGCGCGCTGCGGATGTACCACCAACAGTTGACCAGGAACGATGCTCAGCAGGTTATCCACGACGAGCACGAATCAATAATCGACGCCCTTGAGCAAGGTGACGCCGCAGGGGTCGAGCGCCAGGTGCGTGGCCACATTGCGGCGGCACGTCAGACCGCGCTCGACAGTTTCCAGAGCGAAGGAGCCTGAGATGACCGAGCCCTGCTCCACCCGGGTGAGTGTGACCAAATTCTGTATTCACTGTGTTCAAAAGAGGGGTGATCTATGAGTCCCACAGCTCGGGAGCCACGTGTCATCGCCTACGACGCAGGCGGAACCATGACCGATGCCTTCATCGTGGACGGCGAAGGAGTGTTTGTTGTCGGGAAGGCACAGACGACTCCTCAGGATGAGTCGGAGGGGCTGCTCGCGTCGACTCGGGATGCGCTGGAACAGTGGCAGACCACCACCGAGGCGCTGGGCAGTATTCGATCAGGGGTCTTTTCCGGGACGGCGATGCTGAATCGCCTGCTGGAACGCAAGGGCTTGAAGGTCGGGTGTCTGGTCAGCGCAGGGCTTGAGGATTATTTGCGGCTCGAACGTGGCGTTCAGACATGGCTCGGCATGACCTACTCGGATCGACTCCACGTCACGACTCACCACCACAATGAGCCGCTGGTACCGCGGGAGCGCATGAAGGGGGTTCGCGGGCGAATCGATGTGCTGGGCCGAGAGGCGATCGCGCTCTACGAAAAGGACGCGCGGGATGGGATTCGCGATCTCCTGGACATGGGTGTCGAAGGCATCGTCGTATCCCTGCTCCAGAGCTTCATCAACCCGATGCACGAGAAACGGGTCGGGGAGATCGCCCGTGAGATGGTCGAGGAGGCCGGCAGCGATACTCCGATCTTCCTCTCGAGCGAGCTTTACCCACTCCGGGGCGATTTCCCTCGCCTCAACTCGACGCTGATCGAGGCTTATGCGGCAGAGCCATCCAGGAAGCAGTTCGACCTCCTCCGCAGCGGCCTGAAAGACGCCGGGGCGAAGTTCGATCTGCGGATCATGGCCGCTCACGGCGGCACCATCGCGATCGAGTCGCACGAACTCGCCCGGACGCTGGTTTCCGGTCCTATCGGAGGCATCGTGGGGGCGAAGTACCTGGCCGAGAAACTCGGGGTAGAGCGTGCAGTTTGCTCTGACATCGGCGGAACCAGCTTTGATCTCGCCCTGATCAACGAGGGGGAGCTTGCGATCCGTCAGACGCCGGATATAGGCCGCTTCCTGCTCAACCTGCCGATGGTCGAGATCGAATCGATCGGGGCGGGAACGGGGTCGTCGGTCCGTGTGGATCCTGGTTCAAACCGCCCGGAGATCGGACCCGACTCTGCCGGTTCCCGCATCGGCACGGCCTGGCCCGACGGGGGGATCGAGACGATCACGGTGACCGACCTGAACCTCGTACTGGGTCGATTGAATTCCGAGTACTTCCTCGGTGGACAGGTCCAGTTGGATATGGAGAGGGCTCGATGCGAGGTCAAACGTCAACTGGCCGATCCTCTGGGGCTGAAGCTCGAGGACGCGGCGGGGGGCGTCGTGGATCTCTTCGAGGAGCAACTCAGATACGCAGCTTTGGCGAGAGTCCTTGGAAAGGGGTACACGTCTCACGATCACGCCCTCTTCTGTTATGGCGGGGGCGGGCCTCTCCACGTGGCCGGTTACACCAAGGGCGCCGGGTATGCGGACGTGATGATCCCTACGTGGGCGGCCGGGTTTTCGGCTTTCGGTTGTGCCTGCGCGGATTTTTCTTACCGATTCGACCAGACGACAGGGCTCACGATCACCAGAGAGAACTGGAACGATGTAAGCGGTCAACTGACGGAAGGGTGGATGCGGCTGGCCGACCGGGTGACCGATGCATTCTCGCGCTCCGGGATCGGCAGCGAGGCAGTGGAACTGTCTCCACGGCTTCGGATGCAGTACAGCGGGCAGCTCAACGACATCGAGGTCTCGCTCGACACAGGAATCGGAGATGTCCGTGTCGACGACCTGATTTCCCGGTTCGAGGACCTCTACGGTCGTATCTACGCCTACGGGGCGAGCTCGCCTGAGCTCGGTTACACCGTGACCTCGATCGCCGTGGTCGGCTCCACACCGGTGGAGAAGCCAGTCCTGCCGAACGAGGACGAGGTCGGTGGCACACCTGTCCCGAAGGCTGAACGGGATGTCTGGTGGTCTGAAACCTCCGGTTTTGTGATGACCCCGGTCTTTGAACAGGACGAAGTGCTGGCGGGTCAGTCCCTTGAAGGCCCGGCGATAGTGGAATCTCCGTCTGCGACCTTCGCCGTTCCGCCCGGAAGGGTGGCACGACTGGACGGCAACCGCATCTTCCACCTGGGCGAGTCGACCAACGAGCTAAGGACCGAGAACCTATGAAGGAATTCGCAAGTACATCCACCGCATCTGGAACGGAAACAGACATCGGGCGTCTCGGCCTGAAGGACAAGCTCGCAGAGAGCGACCGGCTGTTTCGGGAGACAGGCGCGTATGCCGGCCTGAATGAATCGCTGGAACTCAAGGAGTCCGACCCGATTCTCTTCGAGAAGATCTTCTCGCGGCTCCGAGGGGGTCTTGTTTCAGCACGGGAAACCGCGTTGAACATCTCGGCGAGCCCGATCGTCAAGGAACTCGGGGAACTCTGTTTCGCCGTCTACACGCCCGAGGGAGACTCGGTTGCGCTGTCGACCGGAATCATCGTCCATGTCCACACGATGTCGGACGTCATCAAGTACATGATCCGGGAGGGATTCGAGGACGATCCGGGCATTCGACCGGGTGACGTCTTCTGTAACAACGATTCTCTTATCGGAGACGTTCACAACGCCGACGTCCAGACGATCGTGCCGATTTTCGTCGGCGAGGAACTGGTCGGATGGGTCGCCGGCGTAACCCACGTGATCGAGATCGGAGCCAGTACTCCGGGCAGTCTCCCTCTGGGTCCGATATCCCGTTTCGAGGATGGGATCGATATTCCGTGTCGCAAGATCGGCGCCGGCGATCGACTCTTCCGTGACCACGTGCTCGGTGTCGCAAAGGGAACCAGAATGCCGAACTACTGGACGCTGGACGAGCGGACGCGGCTCTCCGGGTGTCTGCTCGCGAGGGATCAGGTGCAGGCGCTGATTGAAGACATCGGCCTCGACGATTACCGTCGCTTCAGTTCAGAAGTGATCGAAGACGGACGCCGGTCCTTCAGGTCCCGTCTCTTCACGATGACGGTGCCCGGACGGTATCGCGCGCCGGCATTTGCCGAGTTCACGATGTCTGAAGAGACCGAGGTCCCGAGCCATGCGCGAGTGGACACCATGATGCACGCACCAGTTGAATTGACCGTCACCCGGGACGCGAAGGTAGACCTGAGCCTGGAGGGCGCTTCAAGCTGGGGTTACCACTCGGCCAACTGCACGACTTCAGCGATGCAGGGCGGTCTCTGGGTGCTGCTCACGCAGACCCTGCTCGCCAACGACAAGATCAACGATGGCGCCTACTATGCACTGAGTACCAACTTCCCGCCGGGTAGCTGGTCGAATCACCAGAACCCGCAGGCTTCGACCGGCTCACCATGGAGGTTCCTCGTTCCGAGCTTCACCGGAGTCCTCAAAGGACTTTCCATGGGAATGCAGTCCCGTGGTTTCGTGGAAGAAGTCCTTGCCCCCTACGCAATGTCAGCCAACACGTTTCAGGGCGGCGGAATCGACCATCACGGCAAGCAGACATCCGCCACGAACTTCGCAATCTCCTGTGTCGGCGGGGGGGCGAAGATGTTCGATGACGGACTGGACTACGGTGCGGCGATGTGGAACCCCCAGGGTGACATGGGCGACTGCGAGGTTTGGGAGATCTCCGAGCCCTTCCTGTTCCTGGGAGCCACGGTGAAACCGTCTACGGCGGGCGCCGGCCGGTATCGCGGCGGGTCGGGTTGGGAATCATTGCGCCTTTGCTGGGGCACAGACTTCTTTGCCACCCAGAACATGGGCAACGGGGCGGTGACGATGCAGTCGGGGCTCTGGGGCGGCTACCCGGGCGCGACCGGTTACCGCCACAATGTGCGGAATACGGATTTCTTCGACCTGGTGGGAGCGAAGATTCCGTATCCCACCAGTGACGGGACGCCCGAGAACTCAGGCTTGCTCGCCGTAAGTGGCGACCGGCAGTTCGACCAGCGGACCCTGACCATGCCGGAATCGATGACCGAAGGGGATCTCTACCTTTCTCCGATGCGCGGCGGGGCCGGCACGGGCGATCCGATCGAGAGGCCTCCGGGGACTGTGGCCGGGGACGTGGCAGATGGATTCCTCATCGAACGGATGGCACACGACCTCTATGGGGTCGTCATCAACTCGTCCGGTGGAGTCGATGAAGCAGGAACGACGCGTCGGCGGCGAGAGATCCGTGAGACGCGCAGGCAACGGTCACTGGAGGTTTCCGAGTGGATCGAGCTCGAGCGTAACCGCATCCTGGCCCACCTGGATGAACAGAAACCCGGGGACAACTTCATCAAGCCAGTCCAGCGCATGTATGCCGAATCGATGCGACTCTCGCCCGAGTGGGCTGAGGCGTTCCGGTCGTTCTGGCGACTGCCAGAGGATTTCGTCTTCGACATACCGACCCCGACTGTGGATATCTCAGAGGGACTGCTCACAGGAAGGGATCCCGAAGAACTCCAGCGCCAGCCACGCACCGAGGTCGAGGATGCCCTTCCGGCGCGCGCCCCGGTTTCGCCGGAATCGATCACGGCGGAAACGCTCGAGTCCATGATCGACGGGGAGCTTCCGGGACGCCAGGTGAGGCAGGTCCAGTCCGGCTACAAGGACTGGGAAAGGTTCGATACCTATGTAGAGATTCTCCAGAAGCGCTGGCCATTCCCGGAGGACCGCATAGTTCTTCCCTTCGGACTCCACCTCGCAATCGTCGAGCGTCCGGACGGCGAGATCGTAATCAAATCGGATTCGGGATTCGATTTCGGCGATTACCGCGAGAACTGGAAGCTGAAAGCGCGGATGGCCGTTCGCCGAACTACAGCCGAGATGCTTGAGATCTACCCTGAGAAGATGCATCCGGACCCTGAATGGGATGAGATCAGAGAGTATTACGATCCCATCAACTTCACTCTTCTGGACGTTGAATCGGTGCCGCCAGGCTATCCGCCGGTACACGATTTCCTGCCGGATCTCGAGGGCTTTTACGGAGACTGGCTCGAGAGACCTCTGCGGTTGCGTGGTGAGCAGACTTGACCGGGTACGGCTTGGAAGAACTTCGCGAGGCTCACGGGGCGGGCGGGGCACACACTCTACGAGTCTGTTTTCCGGACCACTACGGCGTGCTCCGCGGTCGCCGGTTGGCAATCGAGCAGTTTCTCGGCGAGCCGACGACCCCGCAGGCATTCTGCGACGGTGCTCTGGTCTGGGACATCCGTTGCGGGATTTTTGAGGAAGCTGACTTCTCCAATTACCGGACCGGCTATCCGGATCTCTACGCCCACCCGGACCTGGATACGGTGCGTCCGTGCGGGTGGTCCGAAGGTGAATGGCTCGTGATGGCCGATTCCTGCGATGCCCACGGAGTCCCAATCGGAGTTGATTCCCGGCGCGTACTTCGGCGGGCTGTCGAAAAATCGGGAGCGGCAGCTCCAGCGGAAGTCACGCTCGAACTGAGGGTTCCGGACCAGGCGGTGGTCGACTCCTTTTCTCCGGGTGCGCGTCCGGAGTTCGTCGGCGTTCTTTCTGACGGCCTGGTCGCTTGCGGAATACCTCTTGCGGCGGTGACATGGGATCGCCCGGGTCGCACCCTGTCCCTGATCATCAACGGTGCCGACCCGGTATCGGTCGCCGATGCTGCAGTGATTGCCCGTTCGGCTGCACGTGAAGTATCGAAGCGCCATGACGTTGACCTCACCGCGATGCCCAGGTTGGGAGTGGCTGACACCCCGCTCAGTCTCCGTCTCTGGACCGAAGTGACCGCTGACGACGCCTTCGCAAGCCGGATCACCGATCTCGATCTGATGTTGCGACCTTTGCCCATCGCTCATGGCAGTGGGCTGAGGCTCCAGGCGGAATCGACAGAGGCCGGGTGTTCAGTCTCGGCGTCATCAGACGCGAATCCCTATCTGGCTATGGCGGCGCTGCTTATCGCAGGGGGATCTGAGGCCCGCGGGTCCGAAGGGTTCGAGTCAGGCTACGGGTCAGCCATCGCTCGTTTTGCCGGCGCTTCGTGGAGCCTGGAATGGCTGGACGAGCTCTTCCGACACGATGCTCTGGCCCTTGCCGTCAGGGAAAAGACAATGCGTGAAGAGCAGGTGACCTTGTGGGATCTGACGCGTTACAGGGAGTGCGGATGAGTCCGGGATGGATAGACCTCGCCTGGCCGGACCGCGATGGGCGCTTCCGTTTTGCGTCGGTGCCGTCCGACACGCTGGAGCGGTCGGTCCGATCGATCAGGGTCGACCCGGCATCCATCGGCTGGCCGGGGATCGCGGGACCGCTCCGGGTAAAGCCCGATCCCGAAGGGATTCCTTCTCCATTCGACGAATCGCGAGAGGTACGGCTCTGCCGACTGATCGGACCCGACGAGCTTCCGAGCCCCGCCTGTTCCCGTTCGATCCTCGACCGGGCCCTGTCAAGGGCGGCGAATCGGCAGTTCGAGGTGATCGCCGCCGGCGAGCTGGAGTGTTATCTGCTTGATCCGCAGTCGGGACTGCCGGTCTATGAGTCGATCGAGAACTACGGAATTGTCTCCGGTGCCCCCTATGAAGGGGTGATGAGGGTCGTTCGTGGCTTTCGCGAGTTCGGGGTTCCGGTGATGGCGACGAACCCGGAGTACGGAGGCGGTCAGTTCGAGATCAACCTGCACCACGACGCAGGGATGGCCGCGGCTGACGCGACCGCCTTGCTGAGGTGTTTTGTCGCCGTCGCCGCTCAGAAAGAGGGCCTGAAAGCGAGTTTCGTATCCAAGCCGGATCCGGAGTTCTCCGGCAGCGGCCTTCACGTGCACCAGAGCCTCTGGCAGAGGGACGCCAACGTATTCTGGAGCGGCACCGGCCTGTCGAAACCGGGCAGTCAGTACCTTGCGGGGCTCCTGGACGGGATCGCGGAACTGGCACCGCTCGGCTCTCCGAATTCGATCAGCTATACGAGGCGCACCGATGGGTCCTTCTGTCCGATCAACGCCAGTTGGGGGGGAGACAACCGGACTCTCGCGGTTCGTGTGCTGGCTGAGGACCAGAAGGCAACACGAATTGAGCAGCGCGACGCGGCGGCGGATTCCAATCCGTATCTGGTGCTTGCCGGTCAGCTCCACGCCGGTATGCGGGGCATAGAGTCCGAGCTGGAGCCGCCGGCCGAGACGACCGGAAACGCATACGAGGACGACAGCGTCCCGCCGCTCCCGAGGACCCTTCCGGACGCATTCGATCTGTTCAGTTCGAGTGACCTCGCGGGTGAGGTTCTCGGGCAGGAGGCGCACCGGGTGTTCTGTGCCGAGCTGGAATCGAAGGTCGTGGATTTCCTCGCCGGCCACCAGGCGCCGCCCGATCCGGACGGGGGCTGGTGATGCTGAAACAGACCGAACCGTTCTCGGTTGACATCCCGGCAGCGATGAGTGTGGAGGTGAGGGGGTGATGGACGAGAACTCCGGAAATGTGCTTGAGGAAAAGCCCGGTCCATTGGACGGTCTGAAAGTGCTCGACTTCACAAGGCTCTTCGCCGGTCCCTTGTGCACGATGACCCTGGCCGATATGGGTGCCGAAGTGATCAAGGTCGAGTCACCGGGAGGTGATGACGCGAGGCACTTCGGACCTCCGTTCCTCGGTGGGGAGGGAATGAACTTCATGGCGCTGAACCGTGGAAAGCGGAGCGTCGTCCTGGACCTGAAGACGGAAACAGGCCAGGTTGCCGTGGCACGCCTGGCGGAACAGGCTGACATCGTGGTCGAAAATTTCCGGCCGGGAGTGGCCGAGCGCCTCAGCATCGGCTACGAGCAGTTGAAAGCCAAGAAACCCGATCTCGTCTACTGCTCTATCTCCGGCTTCGGCCCGGCCGTCGAGCTCGGGAGACGACCCGCGCTTGACCTGATCCTCCAGGCTCTGACAGGCGTCATGGTTCGTCAAGCTGATCCGGACGGTACCCCCCGGTTGCTCTGCGTCACTGTTGCGGATACCTACGCTGCGGCTCAGGGAGTTCAGGGGATCCTCGCCGCTCTTCTCGTGCGGGAACGCACCGGCGTGGGGCAGAGGGTCGACGTTTCCCTGCTCGAAGCCCTGTTGACGGCCCAGGCATACCGGGTCGTCTGCGACTCCGAGACGCTTGAGTTGCCGGCCTTCGAAGATACCGTTCCCTATCGTGCCTTCGAGGCGTCAGACGACGCTTGGCTCGCAGTGGCGATTGTGTCCCCGGCGAACTGGAGGGCCCTGTGCGATTGCCTGGGGCGTGAGGACCTCATAGACGACCCGCGGTTCAGAACAAACCCTGACCGGGTCGAAAACCAGGACGAACTTCATCTCATACTGGAAGAGGAATTCCTTGCAGCTGACCGGGCCGAATGGCTACGGCGGCTGGATGCCGCCGGGGTGCCCTGTGCGCCGGTGCAGGAACTGACTGATCTCCTCGCCGATCCAGCGATGCTGGCAACGGGAGTCCTTGTAGATATCGATCACCCCGTCGCCGGGAGGTTGAGAACTCTGGGGACCGGTATCCGTCTGTCAGAGACCCCATCTCGCGTGGCTGGTCCGGCTCCGACGCTGGGGGCGGACACAGACGAACTCCTGGGCGACCTCGAACTCCGGCCATAGGCCGGGGCCACCAGATCGTGGGTGGTCGTCGGACTTCCCCGAAGTCACGAACACGATGACCCCCTGGCGGGAGAGTTGACGCGGGTCTCCCGGTCCCGCCAGGTCAGTCGCCTGTCGGGTCGATCGCTTCGGTCAGGAGTTCGGCCGAGCGCAGGCGGTTTTCGACCGAGTTCGACTGGTGCACGACGATCAGCTCGTCGGCGACCGCATGTTCCCGGAACTCCTCCAGGTATTCACCGGCCTCGTCCGGGGTGCCGACTGCGTTGTAGGTGAGCATCTCGTCGATCGCGGCAGCTTGTGGGGAGGCCAGGATCGCGTCGATGTCAGCCTCGCTCAGTTTCTGGCCGCCGCGACTGAACAGGGCCCGGGCGCGCAGGCGGCGGGCCGCTTCGAGCTGCTCGCCCGCGTGCTCGGCGGTTTCGGCGACGATCGCCCCGACGCCGGCGATCACGTAGGGCTGGGCGAGCTGGTCCGAGGGCTTGAAGGTCTCGCGGTAGATCGTGACAGCCTCGTTGAGAGCACGCGGAGCAAACTGCGAGGCGAAGGCGTACGGCAGGCCCAGCTCGGCCGCGAGCTGTGCGCCGAACAGCGAGGAGCCGAGCATGTAGAGCGGCACGTGTGTGCCCTGGCCGGGGATGGCCCGCACTCCCGGAATCGGGCTCTCGTCACCGAGCAGGCCCTGGAGCTCGACCACGTCGCGGGGAAAGGACTCGGCGGCGGCCGGATCCCGGCGGAGTGCATAGGTGGTCGCCTGGTCGCTGCCCGGGGCGCGGCCCAGGCCGAGGTCGATCCGGCCCGGATGGAGCGTGGCGAGGGTGCCGAACTGCTCGGCGATGACCATCGGCGAGTGGTTCGGCAGCATGATGCCGCCGGAGCCCAGCCGGATCGTCCCGGTCCTGCCGGCGATGTGGGCGATCAGCACCGCGGTCGCCGAGGAGGCGATCGAGGAGATGTTGTGGTGTTCGGCGTACCAGACCCGCCGGTAGCCGGTCCGCTCTGCCACCCGGGCCAGCTCGACGCTGCCGGCGAAGCTTTCGGCGATGCTCTCCCCGCGGCCGACCGCGGCGAGGTCGAGGATCGACATCGGTATAGCCCTCCGGGCGTCTTCGGCATGCGCCGACCCGGTTTTCGCGGTCGCTTCCATGAACGCGAGCCTACCGGCGATGGAACCTCAGGTAACCGCCGGTGGGGCGAGGTTTAGATCGCATCATGGAGCTCTTCCCGGTGCTGATGCTGCTTATCCTCTTCGCTATCGGCGCCATGACCCGGAGCCCTTGGGCTCTTCTCGCGGTCTTGCTCGTGCCGCTCTACGTGGCCGGTGTTCACATCGGCTGGTGGGGATACGGCGTTGGCGACTCCTGGGAACTCGCCACGATCCTGGCGATGTTTATAGCCTCCGCAACAGTCCTG